>JBKQML010000174.1:0-3664 GCA_052326545.1 Dehalococcoidales bacterium | reverse complement strand
CAATTGAATTAATCAAATTTGCAGCGAACGTAAATCAGCAGCTTGAAATACTTACGAAGTATTGTTTATCCGTTTCTATCAGATGTTTGGAATTTTGAGTTTTGTTATTGTTTAGTATTTCGATATTAGTATTTCGAATTTCCGTCTTTTTGACGGTGTTATTTTCTAACTTTAACATCCAGGTAGAGGTCGCCGCCGTTCTTGCCCAAACCGCGCAGCCGGATGCTGCTGCCCGTCTTCACACCGGCCGGGATATTCACTGCCAGCTTCTTTTTTCCCGGTCCGGTCTTTAATGTCACCGTCTTTTCTCCGCCTGACGCCGCTTCCACGGCAGATAATTTAAACTTTATGCGCATATCAATACGCGGTTTAACGCCGAAAAGCATCCTCAAGGTAAAGTTGGTGAACCATTTTATCATCCTGGTTTCTAAACGTTCGAAGAATCCGGGCTTTCTCTCGGTAGCAACATTAAAATAACCGGGTGGAACATCATTTTCATCCCCATTCAATTGTTGATTCACATTGCCGTTGATGTTCCCGTTTAGATTCTCTTCAATATTCCCGTTGCCGTTCCCGTAGCGGTAAACAGTTTGCCTGGTACCGCCCGGTCCTGAATAGAACGAAAAAACGACGCCGCTGCCGCTGAAAAAGGTGCGGTTGCGAAAATCCTGGTCAAACCTGAGACCGGCCTGACGGAACATCTCATTTAGGGCTTCAATTGTCTCCGGATTGGAGAAGGCATCGCGGAAAATATCAGATTGGGAATAGCCAAATCCCGGATAACCGGTGCCGGTATAGCCGCTCTTCTTCGCAAAGTCATACTGCCGACGCTTTCCGGCATCACTAAGAATACTGTAAGCTTCGTTGATTTCTTTGAACTTCTCTTCGGCTTGCTTTTCGTTGCCCGGGTTTTTATCGGGATGATATTTAAAAGCGAGTTTGCGGAAAGCGTTCTTAATATCTTCTTCAGTAGCGTCCTCGGAAACTCCGAGAATCTGGTAATAGTCTTTCACTTCAATAATTATAACACTAAGCCTGGATTAAAATGCGTGATAAAAGGCACCTGAGAGTAGAATCTAAAGTATTAAGAATAAACTTGTCTGTCAGTCGGTCAAATTTGGTTTGAGGTTCCCCATCTCTTTCATCTGTTCTTTGAGCTCATCCAGCCAGTTCGCCGACCGTATTTCACGCTCCAGCAGATATTTCAGGTAACTGCGGTTGATATCTTCCAGTTCCAACGACAACATGTTATCTATTTTCAGCCTTCCCACGGCGTTGTAGTCGTTCCGCTGGATAAAACGCAGCACCTTGAGCGCATTCACTGAAATCATCCGGGAGAACGGCTGATTCAGCGCGCATTCCGGACACAACATCCCGCCAATACCTGCGCAGAACGAATTGGTGGTCGGCTCCAGTGTCCGATGGCAAGCCACGCATTCTTGAAGCTGCGGACGGTAGCCGCATTCCTCTAACAAATGAATTTCAAAATATCGCAGCAGTAATTCCCGGTTATTTGTCCGGCAAAGGTTTTGCAGTGTTTCCAGCAGTAAACGGAACAGGCGCTCATCCGCGACATGCTCGGCGGTAAATTGGTTCACCAACTCTGTTATGTAAAGTGCATAGGAAGTCAGCCAGAGGTCGGTTTTTAAGGGCATGAAGCTATTAATGGTCTGGCTGCCGGTGACGGTATCCAGATTATGCCCTCTTGCCAGTGTGACCTGGCTGTGTGTCAACAGTTCCAGATGTCCGGATAATTTACTTTTCGGACGGCGGACGCCTTTAGCAACCGCCTGAATTTTACCCAAACCGGGTGTATACAGGGTGAGAATCCTGTCGGCCTCGCCCAGTTTGGTCTTTTTGATAATAATCGCTTCAGTCTGATAATCCCGTGGTCGGGTCATTTTTCAATCCATCTTTTCCGCAACAAATATCATTTCCGGTGATTCATCGTAGAAATCGGATTTGTCAAAGTTGCCGTAAAATTCCACTATTTTAAATCCGCAGAGGCTCAACAGATGTTCGATCTCAAACCGGTAAAAATACCGCATCGGGAAGGCGTGCACCAGCCTTTCCTTGCGGCCGTCAGGATAATTCACATAATAGATGAGTTCAATATCATTATACTGCTCAGCGTGATGAAATGCGGCGGTGCGGTTGGTGCGCTTCACGACCCGTCCGTCCGGTAACTTTAAAGGTTCCCCCACCTCCATTTCCATAAAATATTTGGTATCGATCAGTCGCGGCAAAAAAGTATGGAAAACATCGAACACCAGTTTCCCTTTTTGGAGAAGGTGCCGATGAATACAATCGAGGCAGGCCTTTTCTTCGTCAACCGTAATGAGATGTTGAAAAGGTCGGAAAGGAATGGTCGCCAGCGTATATTTTTCACCGGTGTCGAATTTAGTCATATCGCCTTGAATCAGGTGAATCTTTTCCTGAACCTCTGGTGATAATTTAGCGATTTTTTCACGGCATTTTTGCAGCATATAAGGCGAGAAATCGAGACCCGTAATCTCACAACCGGCGATAGCTGTGGGAATGAGTACCCGTCCGGTACCGCAGCCTAATTCCAGCGTCTTCCCGCCTGCTTTTTTCCCGTAATCAACAAAAAACTCGATATCCCGGCGGGCCGGGTGGTTATACATCGTATCATAGAAATCGGAGACAAATTCCAGGTCTTCATAACCGCTGCTTTTAGTCATCAGCCCTCCGTGGTGGTCACCGGTTAAGTTATTGTGGGAATTCTACCTATTAAACGGAGGGTTGTCAAGAAAGGAAAACTACCAGTGCTTAGCAGTCAGCAGTCAGTTTTTTGAAATTATTTTATCATTTCAGCCTATGGACATAAGCACTATACAAAATAAAAATAATAAAGTGAAAGAATATTTCGTTGTAGGGTCAGGTTTCCCGAAGGTACTCAGTCTTCGACTGATGTAGAACCTGACCGCTATGATGGTCCGCAACTATCTATCTTCGTCATCGTATAACTAACATGGAGGAACAATCTATTTCGTAAATAACGCCAGGCCATCGGGTTTACGATAGCCCCGCTTTAACAGGATTTCTCTTTCTTTCATCAGGCAGGCGCGGTTATGGGCAATGGCTTTATCGAACTCACCGTTCTGCCAGGCATACATGCAGAGCAGCCCTTTATCATTGAACGGGTCGCCGTGCGCCGGGATGCGCAGTTCCCGGACGGCATTAAATTTAGATTCGAATTTTTCTCTCTGCAGCTCGCATTCAACGTTGATTGGTCTACCCAATTGGCAGGTCAGGACGTTTTTCTCGAAGGCCGTATTGAAGGCATAAAACGGCTTTTCCAAAGTATCGATGATACCGGAGACTTTATCATTCAGTTCACCGATTTCTTCTTTATTCTTGACCCAGAATATCTGTAAATATTGGCTGTTAACCAGACCAAAAATGACCTGCTGGATACCTTCATATTCCCGCCAATCGCCGCTGTTGCGGTAACGTCCGTTAAATTCGCCGATTGTTTCAATATCGATAATGGTACCCTTAAAATCTGAAATGACCTCTTCCCTGTGTTCCTGTATCAAAACAAACTCCTTTGTTAACCGCACCGGCTAAAAATAACTATTAACGCCTACCACTGTAAGTCGCTAAACCGGGAATTCCAGTTTATCTTCCCGGAATATCTGGC
>JBKQML010000173.1:0-12769 GCA_052326545.1 Dehalococcoidales bacterium | reverse complement strand
CGGGCCGCAATTCCAGCCGAAATTTACGCTGCGGTCGATTACCCCGACGGCTTTTTTACCCTTGATTGCTTTTATCAGTTTCTCCTGCGGGAAGGGACGGAACATGCGCAGTTTGATCAATCCGACTTTCAAGCCCTCCGCTCTTTTAGTATCTACCACCGTGCGGGAGGTGCCGACAGCGCTGCCCGAAGTGAGGATGACAATTTCGGCATCTTCCATGCGGTACTGCTCGATTTGGCCGCCGTAGCTGCGCCCGAAAAAATCACCGTAGTCTTTATCAATTTCATCGAATTTATTTTTAGCCCGGTCCAACGCGGCGCAGTGCCGGTAACGCAATTCCATAAACTCGGTCATCAAACCGTGCGAACCGGCGCCAATCGGTTTAGCGGGATTCAATATTGTCCGCTGCGGCTGCGATTTCAAAACTGACAGAAACTGGTCGACGTCCTCACGGGTCGGGATGCGCACCCCTTCGGCCAGATAAGAGATGTAAAAACCGTCGTAATTTACCATCACCGGCAGTTGAATATCGTAATCCTCTGCCAGGCGGAAAGCCATAATAATCGTGTCCAGTATTTCCTGGCTGTTTTCCACGATCACCTGAATCCAGCCGGCATCCCGGGTTTGAATCATGTCCTGCTGTCCCGAAGACACGGCCAGGATTCCGGGAGTCTCGCGGTTGACATTAGCCATCACCACCGGTGCGCGAAAACCGGCGGCTTGCAGAACAGCATCATACATGTAAACCAGTCCCCACGAGGAAGTAGCGGTAAAAGCCCGTCCCCCGGCGAGGGTCGCCGCGGCGCAGGCATTCATGGCGGAATTTTCGCCTTCAACCTCGATCATCTCCGCATCCAGCACACCATCGGCGTGGAATTTGGAAAGCTGTTCCACCACCTCGGTCTGAGGAGTAATCGGGTAGGAAGCCACGACATCCGGACGGCAGAGCATCGCCCCGTAAGCGGCGGCGCTGTTGCCGGTCATTACTTTCAATTCACCCTGTTTTGCCTTCATGATGTAAATTCTCCTTCCGGCCGCATTACGATGGCATCACGCGGGCATTCTTTAGCGCAAATACCGCAGCCTTTACAGAAATTCAGGTTCGGTTCAAAGAAATCTGCCCTGGTTATCATGCACTGCGGTGGGCAATAGATAGAACAGAGTCCGCAATAACTGCATTTTTCTTTGTCCACCACCGGCCGTTTGGTCCGCCAGGTGCCGGTATCGAGGCAAAGTAATAACTGGTCGGCGTCCGACCAGGCGGCTTCGTACTTAGTGCTGAATTTTTTTACTGCCATTTTGTCACCTTCACTTCGTTGTAGCCTCTTTCCACGCAGCGCAGGTTTTTCTTTAAAACATCGCCGCCGAAATATTCGCTAAGACTGGCCTGAACCGATTTCAAAGTAACCCAACCGGTGATAGCGGCAAAAGCCCCGAGCAGGCAGGTATTGGGCACGTCCCGGCCGACTTCTTCGACAGCAATCTGGGTGGCATTCACCACCCCGGCCAGTTTGAGATTTTCGTTGGGCTGCTTTTCAAATGCTTTGGCGCTGTTTAGAATCAGTGTCCCGTTCGGATTTAAACCGGTAAACAGTGTCGGCAATTTCAGCAGTCCGGGGTCGATGACTACTAAACAATCAGGGTTGTAAATCTGAGTTTTTTCCATGATGGGTTTGTCATCGAACCGGGTGAAAGCCACCACGGGAGCGCCGCGCCTTTCGAACCCGTACATCGGGAAGCTGGCGACACATTTACCTTCCGCGACACAGGCAATGGCCAGCATTCTCGCAGCCAGCACCGCCCCCTGTCCGCCCCGCCCATGAAACCTTATTTCTTTCATTGAACAGACCTCATTATTAAAAGTTTAACTTTAAGAGTGATGTTTTGTTTTCCCGCAAAACTCCAGCGATACATTTCTACATGATGACTTATCTGCAAGAGAACATAATTAAACGGGTATTAATATTTTATAAAGAAATATGTACCTGTAATAATCAGATAAAATCAGACCGGGATACTTATTATTTAGCGATTACCCTCGCCGAGTCAGGCAGGGCTCCGACAAATTGTACCTCACCGTTACTGAATTGTAGCGTTGTCATTTCGAAACCGGGATAAGCGGCCATTTCGGTATAAGCCTGGTTGATAATACTCTGCAAATTATCCTGAACCTGTTTAGTTACCGTCAGATTCCCGATCTTAAAATCAGTGATATCGGTGTTAACAATCTGACCGTTCTCTACCTCCACAGTTCCCTTAGCATAGAAAGCCGGGTTTCCTGGAATTAAATTGAGATATTTATCAATTGCGTCCTGATTATTACCTACCAGATTCAGAGCTTCAGCATACCCCTTCAAACGGCTGGTGAGGACCGTTCCGGAGATTTCCTCTGTGTTATCCGCATTGATCCGGATTTGGACATTTTTCAGGGGATAATATTCCCATTCTCGATCATTAAACAGGGCATTGATTTCAGCCTGGGTATAGACGGTGTTTACAGGATGCGATCCGGAAAAGATAATACTGCCTTGTGGGGATGAGCTTGACGGTATGATAGTGTGTGTTGTACCGTCTTTAAGATGTGCGCTATCGTAGTCTGCTTGAGTGTAAGTTACGCCCAGGTTTTTAGGTTTATTGGAACCGAATAAATTAGAGACACCGGGCACAAAACCCAAATAACCCAGGACTAAAACAATAATGACAACCAATGCGCCGATGGTAATCAATAGCCCTTTTAAGAATTTCATTGTGGAACCTCCCTTTTTCAGCGATTAATTAATGCACTATAGCATGAATTACTTCAGCTTTATCGGTTCGAAAAACCGTTAAACTTTTTCCTTCTCTCTTTCAGCCTGCCTGGCGGCAATGATCTTTTGTGTTACCAGCGGCGGCGCTTCCTGGTAATGGCTGAATTCCATGGAATATGTGCCCTTGCCCTGGGTGATGGATTTCAGGTTCATGGCATAACGCTGCACTTCAGACAGGGGCACAATCGCTTCGATCGTATTCATACCTTCCTCGGGTAACATCCCATGCACCTGTCCTCGCTTGGTATTGAGGTCGCTGATGATATCTCCGGTATAGTTATCCGGGGCGGTAATTTTAAGTTTCACGATTGGCTCAAGGATGACAGATTTACCATCTGCCAGTCCTTTTTTCACCGCGCCGGCGCCGGCAATTTTAAAGCAGATTTCTGAAGAGTCCACCGGATGGAAGCTGCCGTCAATGGCGGTAATTCTGACATCTTCAACGGGATAACCCCCCAGGATACCTTCCTGTACTCCTTCATGGACGCCTTTCTCCACGGCCGGAATAAAGTTCTTCGGAATTGTCCCGCCGACAATTTTTTCTGTAAATTCGGTGCCCGAACCACGCGGCAGCGGTGCCAGTTCCAGCACCACATGACCGTACTGTCCGTGTCCGCCGGTTTGTTTTTTATGTTTGTATTCAGCCTGACACTCAACAGTGATAGTCTCTTTGTAGGGGACTTTTGGTGTCTGCAGTTCAACATTTACGCCAAATTTACGCGCCATTTTTTCAGCGGCGACACTGAGTTGGATTTCCCCGATTCCGGACAGAATTGTTTCGCTGGTCACGGCTTCCCGGTGCATTTTTAAAGTCGGGTCTTCTTCCACTATTTTAGCCAGAGAAGATCCGAGTTTATCCAGGTCTAATTTGGTCTTGGGGTAAACTGCTTCGCTATATCTCGGTTCCGGGAAAACAATCGGCACAATCTTAACATGTTTTTCCTTGGTACCGAGGGTATCGCCGGTGGCGGTAACGGTCAACTTAGCCACCGCCCCGATATCACCCGCACCAATTTCCTGCACCGTTTCCTGATTTTTACCTCTGAGGATGAAAAGCTGTCCGATACGTTCACTCTCGCTGCGGGTCACATTCCAAATCTGTGAGTTGCTGGTGATAGAACCGCAATAAACACGGAAATAGGTCAGCCTGCCCACATAAGGGTCGGCGCTGGTTTTAAATACCAGAGCCGCCAGAGTTCCTTTGGGGTCTGCCGCTATTTTCGCCGGTTTGTTATCTTCCCCGATAATCTCAACTTCATGGTCTTTAGGCGGGGGAAGATAACCGACGATAGCATCCATCAAGGGGATTACGCCGATATTCTGCAAACCTGAACCGGCCATAATCGGTATCAGTTTACCGCCGGCGACAGCCTTAGTTAAGGCTTTAGTCAGTTCTTCCTGATTAAGTTCTTCTCCTCCCAGGAATTTTTCCAGCAGGGCATCGTCCGTCTCCGCAATCGATTCCACCAGTTTTTCCCGCAAAGACTTGGCCTCATTTAATAATTCCGCGGGAACTTCCTCCTCTTTCGCGGCGGTGCCGGTATAACTTTTCATTTTCAGCAGGTCGATAATACCTTGAAAAGTAGTATGCGCCCCGATGGGTAACTGAATCGGCACGCATTTGCGCCCGAATTTAGACTGAATCTGGTCGACGACTTTGGGGAAATCGACGTTTTCACGGTCCATTCTATTGATATAGACAATACGCGGCAGGTTACTGGCATTGCAGTACGCCCATAACTGTTCTGTCCCGACTTCGACACCGGAAGAGGCGCAGACAACGATCACCGCACCTTCGCTGACACGAATCGCTGACTTAACTTCACCGATAAAGTCAGGGTATCCCGGGGTATCCATCAGGTTAATTTTGTTACCTTGCCAGATATAAGGAAGCATACTCAGACTGATGCTCATACCCCTTTTCTGTTCTGCAGGGTCATAATCGGAAGTGGTACTTCCCTCACTGACTTTACCCAACCGGTTAATTATTTTAGTGTTGAACAAGATGGCTTCTGCCAGAGAGGTCTTGCCTGCACCATTGTGAGCGAGCAGAGCAAGGTTTCGGATGTTTTCAAGCCCATACTGCGCCATATCCCAATCCCCTTTTTGTTTAACTTTTACTAACAATTATAGCGATAGTGGATAAATACAGCAAACTTGATGCTAAAATCATGAAGGGTAAGACCGAAAACGCGGTGAAAAACCTATTTACTTATTAAAAATATTTGTACTGATGCAGTAATCGCGAATTAATGTCCGCCGAATTTTCCTTTAAATACAATCTCGTTCAGTTCTTTACGGGGTGGAACTTTCACTTCGCCGTCGGGGTGACCTAAAGTCATCATCTCAATTACGCAGAAACCATCAGGCACGCCCATTAAGGTTTCAACTTTTTTGTGGTCGAATAAGCCGATGTGCACCGTTCCTAATCCCAACCCGCAACCCGCCAGTGCCATGTTTTCCATGGCCAATGCCACATCAAACATCGCCCAATCACAGCGGATCGTACTGGGCTCTCCGTCACGAAAGCCGGATTTCTTTAATTCCGCACAGGCCACGATCAAAACCGGTGCAGAAGTGATAGCATATCTGCCCCCATTATTCGGACTTAAAGTGTCGGCTAATTCCGCTTTGACAGCGGCATCCCTGACGATGATGAACCGCCAGCATTGCGAATTTTTCCAGGATGGCGCCCACCGGCCTGCTTCCAGTACCCGTTCCAGTGTCCTGTTATCTACCGGTGCCGGCAGGTATTTGCGGATACTTCTTCTTGTGTTGATTGCCTCGATGATTTCCATTTATTCTCCTCGGCTAATCTTCCCAGGCATCTTTCCCGATCAGGGAGACAAAACGACAGCCGCCCAAATTTATCTTCTCGATATCTTTTTGATGCTTAATGATTAAATGTAATTCCTGGTCATAGCGTGCGCCGACCGGAATTACCATTCGACCTTCAATCGCTAGTTGTTGAATCAGACTGTCCGGTATGGCCGGGGCGCCGGCGGTGGCGATAATGGCATCATACGGCGCTCCGTCCTGCCAGCCTAAAGTCTCTTTGGCGAGATGTGTTTCAACATTTTTATAGCCGAGGCGTTCCAGAACTGCCCTGGCTTTTTGCAGTAATTCGGGGATTCGCTCCGTAGTGATTACCTGTCCGACCAGTTCAGCCAGGATGGCCGTCTGATAGCCGGAGCCGGTGCCTATTTCCAATACCTTTTTCCGGGGGTTAAGTTCCAGCTTCTCCGTCATCAGAGCAACAATGTATGGTTGTGAAATCGTCTGATTTAATCCGATCGGCAGCGGCACATTTTCGTAAGCCGAGTCCGCCATACTTGCGGGAATGAAGAGTTCCCGGGGTACCCGTGACATGGCCGAAAGTACACGCTCGTCTTGAATTTCTGCGGCAAGCTGGTTAATTAACCTGGCTTTGGCAATGTCATAGTCCATGGCAAAATTTACCGCCTGAGAGGGTTTAGCTCTGGAGGGAGTACTCTCACGAAGTGGTTAGTGCAGGATAAAGGCCAAGATAATAATTACGACT
The DNA here is from genome assembly GCA_052326545.1 of Dehalococcoidales bacterium. Taxonomy (GTDB): domain Bacteria; phylum Chloroflexota; class Dehalococcoidia; order Dehalococcoidales; family Fen-1064; genus Fen-1064. The sequence goes on along the minus strand of JBKQML010000173.1, from coordinate 6,421 downwards.
AAAATACTGGCAGAAAGCGCCACCGATATTTTAAGTTCTGTTCCCACATGCTTCAGCAGGTCGGGAGTATATTGCGCAGCGGCTGCTTTAGCAGCCGGAGATGATTTTACCGAAGAAGTCTGAGGTTTACCGGCCACTGCAGTCCCGGTTCCTGTTGCGGCGGCAGGGGTGGTAGTGGTTGCAGCTACTTGCGGCGGCAATGTTTTATTCTGTTTGCTCGAAGCATATCTCATTTGTTTACGTCTGGATTTACCTGGCATTTTAGCCCTCTTTCTTAACTATTTTGCCCTCGGATGAGCTTTTTCATAACTGCGACGAACATGTTCGGTTGTCAGATGAGTATAGACTTGCGTCGTCGAAATATTGGCGTGCCCTAACAATTCCTGTACTGCTCTAAGGTCTGCCCCGCCGCTTAACATGTGAGTGGCAAAACTGTGTCTTAGAGTGTGGGGTGTAACCTGTACGGTTAACCCCGCCTGTTTGGCATATTGTTTAAGTATCTGCCAAAAACCCTGTCTTGTCAACCTTTCGCCGCGCCGGTTCAAAAACATCGCTTTTTCGTCTTTATTGTGCGCTAATTGGGGGCGGGCTTTCCCGACATATTCCTCGACAATCTTTGCCGCTTGCTGATGAATCGGGATAATCCGTTCTTTATGCCCTTTCCCGAAAACACGGACATCGCCATCCAATACATTTACGTCTTCCACATTCAATGAAATCAGCTCACTGACTCTCATTCCTGAGGCATAAAGTAACTGGAGCATTGCTTCATCCCGTTTCGCTTCGGGAGTGGATAATTTAGCAGGTTGGTCCAGTAAGGCTTTGACCTGATTGATGGATATTGGCTTTGGCAATGACCTGCCAACGTTCAGCGATTCCATATTGTGGGTGGGGTCTTCTTTGATAAAATTTTCTGCGGTTAAAAATTTGAAGAATGACCTGGCGGCCGCAAGCTTGCGCGCCCTGGTCGTAGCGGCGTACTTCTTTCCTTGTAAATTAAGCAAGTACTGCATCATGGCCTGCCGGCTAAAACCGGACCAAGAGGGGATAACTCCTTGTTTGGCGGCTTCTTCCTCCACGAAGGTGGCAAGTTGAGACAGGTCGTTCTCATAAGCAAAGGAGGTATTATCCGCCAGACCCTTCTCTGCCTTCAGGTACGTTAAAAACTTTTTTATATCTTCTCTTACCACAATCCTCGCCTCCCATGGGAATACTTATGTAATCTCCCATCCCATCTCTATTTTAACATAATGGGGGAAATATGCAAAAAGTAAAGCATAATTACCGGAAACGAGGGTAAAAATTACAAATTGCTAAACATAGAAAGGTCAGGAGTTACCTCTTTGTATAATATTAACCCCACACGAACTACCGCGTGATAAAAGAGCAACCCCCGACCTCTCTGAATGTCAATTATCAGCCGCTAAAATTGAGAAAAGTCTTGCTTCTAAAAGCTGAACTAGCTGCCGCTACTCATTCTGCGATAATGAACATTCCACTTCATGCACAGGTCATTGATGTATTCCTTTACCTCTGGTTTCGCGCCGAGATAAAGCTCTGCCAGGAAGCCATGGAGCAACTCACCGCCGCTCATACCGGGTGCCGGCTCGGTTGGCCCTGGTAAATTGATATAGACAATCTCTGTCATCTGTTTTTGATATTCAATAGCTGAACCCATGAAAATACCTCCTTCAAATCTCAGGTTTATTCTATTATATTAGCAAAATTCCCTTAAAACAAGAGGATAATCGCTTTTTTAAAAATAGTTTATCGGATTAATTATTTGCGTCACATATTGAGAAATTACCCCTGTCCTCTAAGGCAGGGAGAATGTCCTCTTAATAACGATTCTAAAAAATAAAACTCAGGAGATTAATTCGTCTCCTAATTATTATTGTAGCACTGAAAATAACAGATGCAAGTCAAATTTAAGGATTTTGGGTTTATCGGATTTCCACTTCAACCGGGACAGCAACCGGCACGGCGCAATAACCTTTACCGATCTTATCGGCGACCTTACGGAAATGGTATCCGTACGCGGCCAGGAATAATGAAAGCGGGAAGAATTTAGGCCGTCTCACCAGCACCGTTAAAATGAATTTCCAGAATTGAGCTCTGCTTTTATCTAACACACCCAGAATCCACATCGAGTTAAAAAGGCCGGCAATATGAGACCATTTCAGTTTGGAAATGCTGACTTCATAGTGCGGGTGAAATTCCTTCAGGAAAGTGGTAATTCGGGCATAATATGCCTTGGGAGCGTAAATCGTATGCAGGATAGTTTGATATCCATTGATGAGGGTTTCTTTCTTCATCTTCGGCACAATATTCAGACTGCAATCGGTGTTATCTCCGGTGAAACCTTCGACGATGCGGTTTTCTTTCTTCAACCGTTCATAAAGCCGGGTGCCCCGTGGGGCATTCAATAAACCGACCATTGCCGTGACAATGCCGCTCTTCTGGATGAAATCAATCTGCTTTTTAAAAATAGTAGCCGGGTCACTATCAAAACCAACGATAAATCCGGCCTGGACTTCCATGCCGAAGTTTTGAATCTTTTTTATCGAGGCGATCAGGTCGCGGTTTTTATTCTGCGATTTATTGCATTCTACCAGGCTTTCCTCGTTCGGCGTTTCGATGCCGATAAAGACCCGGTCAAACCCGGCTTTTACCATCAGGCGCATCAATTCTTCATCATCGGCCAGATTGATGGTCAATTGGGTAAACAGTGACGGGGACTGGCTCCGGTTTTTCCGCCATTCGATGATCGCCGGCAGGATTTCTTCCTTGATTTTCTTTTTCATGCCGATAAAATTATCGTCCACGATAAAGACGCTGCCGCGCCAGCCGTGGGAGTAAAGCGCATCCAGTTCTCTGATAACCTGTTCCTTTGTCTTAGTGCGGGGTCGATGCCCGTTCAGTGTCACCACGTTACAGAATTCACAATCGTTAGGACAACCGCGGGAATACTGGATACTCATGGAGGAATATTTATTCATCCTGATCAGCGACCAGTCCGGCACCGGAATTTCGGTTATCACCGGGCGCTCCGGTGATGTGTAAATGTGTTTGGGGGTGCCCTTTGCCAGGTCGGCCAGGAACAGCGGCAGTGTATTTTCACCTTCATTCAGCACCAGGTAATCTACCGAATCGAATTCCTCCGGTTCGATGCTGACCAGCGGTCCGCCGGCGACCACTTTTTTACCTATCGCATGGCATAGTTCGACGGTGGCATGCATCGATTCCCGCTGCACAATCATCGCGCTGATGAACACATAATCCGCCCAGAGGATGTCTTTTTCTTTGAGCGGTTGTACGTTCATGTCTACCAGTTTCTTTTCCCAGTCGCGGGGGAGCATGGCGGCAACAGTGGCCAAGCCGAGCGGCGGTAAAGCCGCTTTTTTGTTTATCATCTTCAGGGCATGTTTAAAGCTCCAGAAAGTATCGGGGTACTCGGGCGATAATAATAATATTTTCACACTCGTCTCCTGATTTGACGGTCGTGTTGATTTTTCAACATAATCATCTTTTACTGTTACGATAAGTATAGTCTCTTTGCCTTATTATGTCTATTATAGAGCCGGAAAATGAGAAGTCAATGGGCTTATTTACGCTTCATCCGGGCGCGGAGCCATTTAGCCCACGGCCGGATGCCTTCCCCGGTAGTGCAGGAAACTTTGAAGAGTTCCACTTTGGCGTTAATATTCTTCACTGTTTTCGTAAACCCATCCACATCGAACTTGACATAAGGTAATAAATCTATTTTGTTAAGGACAATCGCGTCTACGGTATTAAACATCAGCGGATATTTGTAGGGTTTATCATCGCCCTCCGGGACACTGGCAATCAGGACTTTCAGGTCTTCTCCGATGCTGAATTCCGCCGGACAAACCAGATTCCCGACGTTTTCAATCAACAGCAGGTCGATGTCCGGCAGCGGCAAATTAGTCAGGGCATTCTGTATTTGAAATGATTCCAGATGACACTCGCCGCCGGTATTGATTTGCACCACCGGCACGCGTTCTTTCGCCACGGTTTCTGCGTCGATACTGGAGGCAATATCGCCTTCGATAACGCCGATTCTGGTCTTACCCTTTAAAGCACGGATGGTTTGTATCAGTACGCTGGTCTTACCGGCGCCGGGTGAGGCCATGATGTTGACGGCAAAAACTTCATGTTTAGCCATTAGTTCGCGGTTTTTCGCGGCGATCTGGTCGTTGGCCCCGAGGATATTTTTTAAAACCTTGATTTCCATTATTCCACCTCAATGCTATCTACAAACAGTTCTTTCCCGGTAATAACATCAATTATCTTACCCTGACAATTCGGGCATGTCCAGTCGAATTCCTGTAATTTAAATGTCTGATTACACTGGCGGCATTTGCCTTGCGCCGGGACCAATGTGAAACAGACCTGTGCGCCGGCGGCAATGGTGTCTTTGGTCAGGATATCCAGATAAAACTGCACGCTGTCGCTCACGACGCCGGTCATTTCGCCGATGGTAAGATTAATTTTCGTGACCTTTTTTGCCTGAGCCTTTTCGGCTTGCTGCAGAACAATTTCCAGCATACTCTGCGTAATTGACAGTTCGTGCATCTTCAGCAAATCCTCGGTAAAAGGTCGCCCACCAGCATATCAACGATGCGGGAAGAGCCCAGCAGCGTTTTCATCACTACGCGGCCGTGATGTTCGGCCGTGACCTCGCCGATAATCGCCGCATCTTTCCCGTAGCGGTGCTGCTGCATTGCTTTTAAGATTTTTCCGGCATCTGCTGCCGCGACAATCGCCACCATTTTACCTTCGTTGGCAACATATAACGGGTCGAAGCCGAGCATTTCGCAAGCGCCCAGTACTTCGTCCCTGACAGGGATTTTTGTTTCTTCAATCCGGATACCGACTTTCGATTGCCCGGCCAGTTCGTTCAGCGTGGTAGCCAGGCCGCCGCGGGTAGGGTCGCGCAGACTGTGAATATTCCGGCTGGCTTGCAACATCGCCGCTACCAGACCGGCCAGCGGGGCGCAATCACTCTCCAGGTTAGTGGAAAAGCTGATGCCTTCCCGTTTGCTCAGCACCGCGATTCCATGGTCGCCGATGGTGCCGCTCAAAATAATTTTATCGCCGGGTCTGGCGTTAATTCCTGAAATATTAATGCCTTCGGGAATGATGCCGATACCTGAAGTGTTGATAAACAGCTTGTCCGCCGAACCACGATTGACAACCTTCGTGTCTCCCGTGACGATTTTCACCCCGGCTTCATCGGCGGTGACTTTGATTGAATCAACTACCAGTTTCAAATCCTGCAGCGGCAGACCTTCTTCGATAATAAAAGCGAGAGAAAGATAAAGCGGCTGTGCGCCCGAGGTCGCCAGGTCGTTTACCGTGCCGCAGACGGCCAGTTTACCGATGTTGCCGCCGGGAAAGAAAATAGGATTGACCACGTAGCTGTCGGTGGTAAAAGCCAACCGGTGCTTCACATCGAAAACCGCGGCATCATCCATTTGCGCCAGCAAAGGATTATCCAGCGCGCTGACGAAGTTCTTGACAATCAGGTCGTGCGCCAACTTGCCGCCGCTGCCGTGCGCCAGTAAAATTTTATCTTCCACGCCTTAACTTTCCCCATAAAATTTGTGAAAGTCGCCCTGGTAACTGCCCCGCCCGGGAAAGTTATCTTTTAACAGTTGGTAGAAAGTGGTCGAAAATCCGTACCCGGTCAGTTCTTCTACCGGCACCATTTTTATTTCCCTGATTTCTTTAATATCCTGATGCTGCCAATTTTCCATTGGCAATTTTTCACCCATTCTTTCAATCAGAAATGTGATGTGGACAACATGGTTATTCATGTGACGGAAACGGTCGGTGATATAAAGCAATTCCTTTACTTTTACAGCCAATCCGGTTTCTTCCTTGATTTCCCGTATCAGGCACTGCTCAATGGTTTCGCCATATTCAAGTTTGCCGCCGGGAAGAGACCAGCGACGGGCAGTGTTGACATCCTGTTTCACCAGGAGCAGGCGTCCATCTTCGATCAGAATGCCGGAAGGGCGGACTATTGGATTCATATCAGCTCATCTCCATACCGGTACCAGGCGGAACAACTGCCTTCCGACGATACCATACAGCTTCTGGTTATATAATACCATTGTTTTGAAAAATCCCTCTTAATAAATTCGCTGCGCTCTATTGTGTAGGGTGGGCACCAGCCCCACCGCCCATGCGAGGAATCACCCCTCCATTGTCATTCCTGCGAAGGCAGGAATCCATCCCCATATCTAACAAGCACTAAATCCCCGAAGGTATCTAATAAAAGCCCGAAGGGCAGAGTTCCACGTGCTTGCACGTGGGTGAATGTCGTGATAGCGAGATGAGGTGTAAAATGGTTGCATGGAAATTAGATTATCGGGGCATTCAGCCTACTACACAG
>JBKQML010000172.1:0-15611 GCA_052326545.1 Dehalococcoidales bacterium | reverse complement strand
CTACCGAAGAGCGCCGGGACGGACCGCGGCATTTCGACCGTCCGCCGCGCCGTGACTATCCCCCGCGTCCTCCCCGCAACCCGAATCAATAAGAATGATGGTGATATAAAATGAAACCGATTACCGTAGTTGTTCATGGCGCAATGGGTAAAATGGGCAAAACGGTAGTCAATGCCGTTTGCCAGGACCCGGAGACCAAACTCGTCGGCGCTGTCGATATCAAAGTTACCGGCGACCGTCTCCCGTTGCCTGACGGTTCGGGAGAAGTACCTCTTTCTTCCGACCTGGATCGCATTCTCGCCGCGCAAAAACCGGATGTAATGATCGATTTTTCCGTGGCCAAAGCCTCAATGCCGGCCATCCGCCTGGCCGCTAAAAGAAAAGTCAATCTGGTCATTGGCACGACCGGTTTTACTCCCGCGGAAGTCGATGAAATGAAAAAACTGGCCGAGACGAACGGTATCGGCATCATCTGGGCTTCCAATTTCGCCATCGGGGCCATTGTCATGATGCACCTCGCCAAAATCGCGGGTAAATATTTCGATGATGCGGAAATCATCGAATTACACCATAATTTGAAAATCGATGCGCCTTCCGGCACGGCGTTGTCAACCGCGAAATCAATGGCCCAGGCTAAGGGCAAACCATTCAACCGTCCGCCGGTAGAAAAAGGCGAGACCCTGCCCAGCCGCGGGACAACGACAGACGGGATTTCAATTCACTCCGTGCGCCTGCCGGGATTAATGGCGCATCAGGAAGTGATTTTCGGGGCCGCCGGACAAACTCTCACCATCCGCCACGATACCATCGACCGGGATTGTTATATGCCCGGCGTGATGCTGGCGACCAAAGCTGTTATCAAACGACAGGGCCTCACCATCGGGCTGGCACCCATCCTCGGTCTGGAAGGATAAACAGATGCGACAGTTCAATGTGGCTGTCATCGGCGCCCAAACCCTGGTCGGGCAGGAATTCATCAAACTGCTTGATGAACGTGCTTTCCCGGTAACTTCAGTCCGGCTCTTTTCTTCCGATCATTATGCCGGTAAAACACTTTTCGTCAAACATCAGGAAGTGGCCGTGCGGGAAATTGCGCCGGATTCCTTCCGCGATATCGACATTGCCTTTTTCTCAGCGGGGCCGGAAGTCAGCCGTTATTTTGCGCCGCTGGCCGTGCGAAACCGGGCATTAGTCATCGATACCAGCAGCACATTCAGAAACGATAAAGATGTCCCAATGGTGGTGCCTGAAATAAATCTGGAGGATTCGAGGCTGCATCAGGGAATTATTTCTACTCCGAATTGCTCGACGATTCAGTTAGCGGTTATTTTATATCCCTTGCATAAAATCAATCCGATCAAAAGGATTATTGTGGATACCTATCAGTCGGTCTCCGGCAAGGATTCGCCGGCGATCGAAGAATTGAACAATCAGGTGAAACAGGTACTCGATGGGCAAACAGCGGTGACGCGGGTATTTTCTCATCAAATCGCTTTCAATCTGCTGCCGGAAGTGGATGTTTTTCTGGACAGCGGCGAGACCAGAGAAGAAAGGAAGATTTTAGAAGAAACCAGAAAAATAATGCGCTCTCCCGAGATGGCTATCTCCGCCACCTGTGTCTGGACGCCTGTGTTCATCGGGCACAGCCAGGCGGTGCACATCGAATTTACGCACCCGATGCCGCCGGACGAAGCGCGGCAGATTCTTTCCGCAGCGCCGGGAGTCAGGTTGCTGGATGACACGACCGTCAGCCTTTATCCTCAACCCTGGTCGGTGGCCGGGACCAATGAATGCTATGTCGGACGGGTCCGCCAGGATACTTCTCATCGCAACGGCTTGGCAATGTGGACGGTAGCTGATAATATAAGGAAAGGCGCGGCATTAAACGCCGTGCAAATCGCCGAAGAAATGATTAAACGGGAATGGCTTTCCCCCAGGGGTTAGAAGATGAAAGAACTGGGCAGACTGATTACGGCAATGGTGACTCCTTTTGACAACAAAGGTGAAGTGGATTACGGTCAGGCCAAGAAACTGGCTTTAGCGCTCCTGAAATCCGGCAGTGAAGGGTTGGTGCTGGCCGGCACCACCGGCGAATCCCCGACCCTGCTGCATAAGGAAGAAGAGATAACACTCTTTAAAGAAGTGAAGAAAGCCGTCGGTAAGAAAGGCTCGATTATTGCCAATACCGGCAGCAACAGCACCGCCGAAGCGGTATTATCCACTCAGGATGCTGAGAAACTGGGGGTGGATGCCTGTTTGCTGGTGGTGCCTTATTATAATAAACCGTCACAGGAAGGGCTGTATCAGCATTTTAAAACAATTGCGGAAAGCACCGGCCTGCCCTGCATTCTCTATAATGTGCCGTCCCGGACGATCACCGGCCTCACCGCGGAAACGACGCTCCGGCTGAGTAAAATTCCGAACATCATCGGCATCAAAGAAGCCAGCGGGAACATGGACCAGATTTCGAAAATTATCAAAGAAGCCAAACCGGGTTTTCTGGTCTGGAGCGGTAATGATTCGGACACACTGCCGATGCTGTCACTGGGCGCTTACGGTGTCATCAGTGTTACCTCGCACCTTGCCGGGAAACAGATGAGCGAGATGATTTACAGCTTCATCAAAGGCGATACCAAAAAAGCCGCAGAAATACACGCGCAACTTTTACCTCTATTTACTGCTTTGTTCCTGGTCTCCAATCCTCAACCGGTAAAATATGCTTTGAATAAAATCGGCTTTAATGTCGGTAAACCGCGCCTGCCGCTGGTGGAACCGGATGCTAAAACCGCCGCCCTCATCGATGAAGTTTTGAAAAAATGTAAAATTGATTTGCCGGTGAAATAGGCTCGTGCGGAATCAATCCAGAATAGTAAAAAGAATTCTTATTGCTGAACTTTATTCATAAAGACTCCTCCGTTAGTCCTATCGCCCCCTGAGGCCCGTAGGCCGAAGTACTTTTGACATTCAGTCAAAACGTATTGTGGGAGAGAGTTAGAGAGAGGGGATTTTGGGTTTCATATATCATATAGCAGGTAAAATATCCTCTATCCTTTCGACTTGGCCGTTATGTTTCTGATATTGATGAATCGCGCCAGCCAGGGCTTCTATTTTGCCGTCTGTGCAGACTTTGATGGCCGTGCCCGAAACAATGCCGTACCCGATGGTGTTATCTTTTTCCAGTTTCAACAGCGCCTGCAGTTCTTCCCAACCGTCCGCTTCGCCGTGGGTATCGCAGAGCACCGGGGTAATCCCCAGGCAGGGGAAGATTTCGGCGGTGTTATCATCCTCCGGGTTGGCCCAGCGGATCCATTCTTTGGCCAGCATAATACTGCCGGCAGACACCCCGAAAAACGGTTTGCCCCAGCGGTATAACCCGATGATGAAATCGGTCATATTTTTCTCAGCTAATATCTGCATCCCGTGCCCGACGTCACCGCCGCTGACATAAACAATATCGGAGGATTCCAGGATGTCTTTGGCTTTGTTGACATCTGCTTTTTTCGAGGCGAGCGCAGCGAACCGAACTTTACCGGACCCCGCTCCTTTGAGCATAGCAGACATCATTAGAAAGAAAGCTTTGCTGTCATCGCTGGCTACCCCGACATAAGCGATTGTCGGTGATGTCTTCCCGCTTTCTTTAAATACGGCCTGGAATAAAGGATTGAAAGTTTGCGCATTCCGGGGCCTTCCCCCCGCAAAAAGATAAACTGGTTTTAAGTTGCTCATTTTTTACTAACCTTTTCATTGTTCTTTACTATTTTTGCAATCCGAAAACAAGTAATACTATTTGATAATTTTCACTATATTTTCAAGGTTAATGCAACCACAACGACCCATCTACATTAGCTTTGCTCAGTACAATAGTCTTTAGTCTCTTCCCGCGGGGAAGAGAACTTGAGTTAGAGGGGCTGTACTCCTCGTAACTCAGGCCTCGCTTAATACTGGATACCAAATATGGGCTCCTGTATTCAGATTCAGGCCCAGCTTCATCGCTCCTCTATCCCGATGGAAATCGGGATCCAGTAAGTATTGGTTTTCGGTCTGGATACCGACTTTCGTCGGTATAGAACTATCCTTTCTCCAGATAATCCTCTATTCTCAACGGAACAATCGTTTTCGAAATCCGGTATTTCCCGGAAACTTCCGGCGGAATCACACGTTCATGAATCACCGAAATTTTCGCTGCTTTACCGTAAAGTCCTTTCAGGATTGTGGCGGCCGATTCACTGAGCCGGTGTTTATCCTGCTCCCGACTGGCAATGTGTAATTCATAACTGTCAGCAGTAATTTGTTCGAGTTTATACTCATCAATTTCCTCAAGCACACTCAGTTTATTATCCAGTTCACGGGAAGACACCAGTCGCCCCATAGAGGTCAAAGTCACATTCGCAAACCGCCCTTCAGTAGCCGCCAGTATCATCCCGGAATGACGGCCGCAAGCGCATTTCCCCGTTTCATCGATGCGCACCAGGTCGCCGACATCAAAACGCAGCAGATGGTACCATTCGTTATGAAAAGGCGTCACCAGTATTCTGCCCAGCGACGGGCCGCCGTGTTCTTTTTTCAGCGGTTGGAAATCCACCCGGCAAAATTGAGTATTCTGATGGAACTTGCCCTCTTCACACTGCATGAAGACATAACCGGTTTCCGTGGTTCCGTAGGAACTGGCGGTCGGACAGGTAAAAACCTTGCGGATTTGCCGGTAATGTAAATTCGTCGGGTTTTCATAGGTTAGCACAATCAAGCCGGGCTGAAATACTGTCTGTCCGCTTTGGCTGATATACCGGCACAACTTGGCCAGCAACGACGGGTTGGCTTCCAGAATCACCGGCTTAAAAATCGCCAATTCACGAATCATTCGGTCCATATGCTGTTCAGTCCAGGCGGAATAGCCTGTTCTTTCGCTCAGATAAAGAAACCTGGCCAGACGGCGCTGCGTCAGCGGCAGGTCAACCGTATCGGAAGCAATACCGACATTCAGCGGATTCACCAGTATCGCCTCCGGATGCTCGCCCGTGGCGAGGCGCGCAGCATACGAATTCAGTTTCCAGGAAGCTCTTTCCGAAGCATCCCACCATTTTTGATTCCAGATATTGGTAACTTTGTCATCCGTCGTGCCGCTGGTAGTTACAAACGAGATTTCACCGCTATCCAACCCCCGTTGAATGTTCACACCTGGAGGCACAAACCCATCAGGAAAATGCTCCCGGATATCTTTTTTCGTTAATGCCGGCATTGCCTGGTAGCGGGTGTCAACCGGATACTGAAAGCCGGGATCATAATCACGCCATGATTGATACGCCGGTATTTCCTTGAGAGCCGTTTGCAACTCGCGTGAAGAATTTTGATAGTATTCAAGGGAAAATTCCCATTTTTGCATCATTTGATATACCCGGTTATTGTTGTTTTGCTCTTTAATTTGGAGAATAGAGCTACAGACATTATTAAACGTTGTTAAGCAAGCTTACCACGCAGGTGTGATGGGATGCAACCGCGGATAATGTCAGCATTAAGAATTCGTTTTTATGATAATCTCTATTGAATATTCCCCCAAAATTACGGCTGGCGATTGCGGGTTCACTCATTTTTAACGTATAATGAGATTTTAGTGGGTACAGCACAAGGTAACCGGAAAACGGCGAAAAACCCAGATATAATGGACTTCAGTTTGCCTTTAGCATACATATCGGGTCACCAATGTCATAAATTGATAAGCACGCCCCTAAGTGAAGGATGGTAAATGGATACAATAAACCTGTTTTTTAATCCGAAAAATGTTGTCTTATTCGGAGCTTCGGATAAACCCGGCTCTGTCGGCGAAACCACTCTAAAAAATCTGCTTTTATCGAAAGATACGCGTACCGTCTACATTGTCCATCCCAAACATGAACAAATGATGGATATTAAATGCTATCCTTCACTTTCTGCACTGCCGGAAGTCCCGGAACTGGCTATCATTGCGACGGGAGCCGAATCGGTGCCCGATATTGTGGAAGAGTGCGGCAAGGCGGGCACAAAGGCAATTATCATTATTTCCTCCGGATTCAAAGAAGCCGGGGACAAAGGAAAAGAACGGGAAACCCAGATAAAAGAATATGCCCAGAAATACGGCATGCGGATAATGGGACCAAATTGTCTCGGCGCGATCCGTCCCAGTTCCGGACTGAACGCCACTTTTGCCCGTAAGGGAACGAAGCCGGGTAAAATCGCCTTCCTTTCTCAAAGCGGCGCGCTCGGCACCTCCGTCCTTGACTGGGCGGTGAGCAGAGATATCGGATTCAGCGCTTTCGTTTCATTAGGCTCGATGCTGGATATTGACTTCGGTGATTTGATTGACTATTTTGGGGTGGACCCTCAGACCAAAAGCATCATCATATATCTGGAATCGCTGGGTAACAGCCTGGAAAATGCCAGAAAATTCATGAGCGCGGTCAGAGGTTTTGCCCGGAATAAGCCGATTATCGTGATTAAAGCAGGAAAATACCAGGAAAGCCGCCAGGCTGCCAAATCTCATACCGGGGCGATGGTCGGGGAAGATTCTTATTATGACGCCGTATTTGATAGGGCCGGAGTTGTCAGAGTCGAGGAAATCGGTGATTTGTTTGACTGCGCTTCCATTCTCGATACCGCCATTTTACCGAAAGGACAGAACGTGGCAATCATTACCAATGCCGGAGGTCCGGCCGTCCTCACCACCGATGCTCTCATCGGCCGGGGAGGCAAACTCGCTCCCCTCAGTGACGCCACAGTGGAGAACCTGAATCAGGTCTTACCCACCTTCTGGAGCAAATCGAATCCGGTGGATATTCTGGGAGATGCCAGCGTCGAACGGTATATCAGCGCCATTGATATCGTGATGAAAGACCCGTCAGTGCACGGCGTTGTTGTGATCTATACGCCGCAGGGAGTCGCCACTGCCGTAGATCTGGCAAAAGCGATTTCAAAAACCGCCAGGAAGAGCACCAAGCCCATATTAACCGCATTGATGGGCAGCAGAGAAGTGGAAAAAGCACGTCAGGTATTTTACGACAACAAAGTACCCACTTATGAGTTTCCGGAAGAAGCAATTAAAACTTACATGTACATGTATCATTACGCCAGGAATTTGGAGAATCTTTATGAAACGCCGGAGGACATGCCGCTCGATATCGGTACCCCGAAAAATCATCTTAAGCTGCTGATCCGCAATGCCGTCCGTTCGGGCAAATTGGTATTGAATGAAGACGATTCCAAGAAATTCCTCAGTACCTACCGGATAAACGTAACTCTGCCGCATTTTGCCGTAGACGCTGATACCGCGTCAAGCTGCGCATCAGGCCTGGGTTATCCCGTGGTCATGAAAATACAGTCCCCCGATATCTCCCACAAATCCGATGTCGGCGGCGTGGCGCTCAACCTTAAATCGGCCGAAGAGGTGCGAAAAGCCTTTAAGGAGATGCTGGACCGTATTAAAAACCAATTCCCTGAAGCCCGCATCGACGGCGTGACCATACAGAAAATGATTACGACCTATGATTATGAATTGATCATCGGCAGTAAAAAAGATCCGACACTGGGACCGGTGATTATTTTTGGACAGGGCGGCACGGAAACAGAGTTCTTTAAAGATGTCGCCATCGGCCTGCCTCCTCTAAACCAGAGACTGGCCCGTATGCTCATCGAACGGACTAACGTTTACGACATGCTCTCCAAGGGATTTAGAAAAAAACCGGCGGTTAATCTCCGCCTGCTGGATGAAACGCTGATCCGTCTCTCCAACATGATTGTTGATTTCCCGGAAATCAAAGAACTGGATATCAATCCGCTGGTGGTCAGCGGTGAAAAGGTAATTGCACTGGACGCGCGCATTATTATCGACGAGAACGCCGTGAAGAATCCACAAAGTGAGTTCTCGCATCTGATTATTTCACCCTATCCGACAAGATATATCCAGCCCTGGTTATGCCGCGACGGACGGTCGGTTTTATTACGGCCTATCAGACCGGAAGACGAGCCTCTGGAGCACGAATTGATTGCAGGATTATCACCGGAATCATCCAGGTTCCGCTTCTTCTATATCATCAAAGATATTTCTCATGATATGCTCAGCCGGTTCTGCAACATCGACTACAGCCGCGAAATCGCCATCATCGCTGAAGCAAACACTAATGGAAAAAGACGGAATGTGGGTGTCGGGCGTCTGGTCATCCAACCGGGGACACAAACCGGCGAGTTCGCCACCCTGGTCACCGATGATTTTCAGGATGTCGGCCTGGGCCATAAACTCACCGATATTCTCATCGGGATTGCGCAGGAAAAAGGCCTTACCGCCATGTACGGCGTTATCCTGAGAGAAAATGTCAAGATGGTCGGGCTGGCCAGAAGCCTTGGATTCTCCATCGAATCGGTGGATGCCGACGAATATAAAGCTTCGTTAGAGCTGTAGCAGATTATCCTCAAATGATGTAGAAAAAGCCGTATGGTTCTTAATAGGACACATAGGGCGGGTTTTGAACCCGTCCGCCTATTTTCCCCTCCAGATCAAATCGCAACTTGCATCAATTAACCCACTTGAGGGGAAAAGAAAGAGGTGGGACATGACCGTCGAAAAGAGACCTGTTATCGCAATTACCATCGGCGACCCGGCCGGCATCGGGCCGGAGGTCGTGGTCAAGGCTCTTTCCGACGAAACAATTTATGACATGTGCCGTCCTTTCGTCATCGGTGAAAGCGCCGCCGTGCGTGCGGCAATCGCGCTCACCGGGATAAATCTCAACCTTAATCCCATCGGTAAAGTCTCGGACACCATCGGTAAATCAGGCACTATCGATATCCTGGATATGCACAATCTGGAATGGGATAAAGTCAAAATGGGCACACTTTCGGCGGATTGCGGCCGGGCATCAATGGAGTTTCTGGAAAAGGCGATGCAGCTCGCGATGAATCATGAAATCATGGCAATGGTCAATGCCCCGATTAATAAAGAAGCCACCATGCTGGCGGGCTACACAGGCCTCGGACACCTGGAATACATGGCCGCGTCCACCAATACCAAAATATATGCCACCATGCTCGCTACCGGCAATCTACGCTGTGTTCACCTGACCACCCACTATTCTTTGAAGGAAGCCTGTGGCCGTGTGAAGAAAGATTTTATCCTCGAACGGTTAAAGTTGACTGATTTATCTTTTCGGCAATGGGGCTTCGTCCAGCCGGTCATCGGCGTGGCGGCGCTGAACCCTCATGCCGGTGAAGACGGAATGTTCGGACGGGAAGAAATCGATGAAATTGCGCCGGCAGTCAGAGAAGCGGTAAGTCTGGGTATCGATGCCCGTGGGCCCTTCCCCACCGATTCGATTTTTAACCGTGCGATTAAAGGCGAGTTCGATGTCGTCCTGGTCATGTATCACGACCAGGGACATATCCCCGTCAAAGTGCACGGTTTCGAGAAGAGTGTCAGCGTGGCGCTCGGTTTACCTTTCCTGCGCACTTCCGTCGACCACGGCACGGCTTTCGATATTGCCGGCAAAGGCATTGCCAATGCGGAAAGCATTTCGGAGGCGATAAAAACCGCCGCCCGGTTGAGCCAGGGGAAAGGGCTGGCAGGGAAGGACCGCTAAAAAAAGAAAAGGGGCGGGCGAGTTATTAACTCACCCCTACAGTAACCAAGCCCCTTTTTCTTTTAGGCGATACCGGCTTTCGATGTTAGGCTAAAATTGGTGGGCGTTGCCCACCCTACAATTCCGGATTCCCAATTCCCGGGAACAACATTTGGAGTTATGGGAGGCAGGGCGTGCGAGTTATTAACTCGCCCCAACAGTTCGTGACTATTTCCTTGCCGCAGAATCCGACACTTCCCGTGTGATATAATATCAATATTGAAACTCAATACTGACAACTTAAAACCTAATATCTAACCAAAGGAGCCTCTCGTGAAAGAACAGAAAAATCAGAACGCGCCACGCGCACAAAGCGCGGAAATGCCCGAAATCGGAAAAATCTCACCGGAAATTTTTACCGAAGTGATTTTCCCCCGGCTGGGCGCAAAGAGTAAAGATATCATCGTCGGGCCGCAGCATGGCGTCGATGTGGGTATCGTCACCATCGGCAACAAAGCCGTTTCTTTTACCTGCGACCCTGTTTTCATCGTGCCGCAATACGGCTGGGAGCGCGCCGCCTGGTTTTCCATCCATATCATTATCTCCGACTCGGTGACCAGCGGTTTGAAACCAAAATATTTATCCATTGACTTGAACCTCCCGATGGAAATGACCAAGGAGCAGCTCATCATTGTCTGGGATATTATTCATAAAGAGTGTGAAAAACTGGGCATCTCGGTCATCACCGGACATACCGCCAGATATGAAAATTGTAATTATCCGATGGTCGGCGGGGCAACCATCGTGGGGGTTGGTGAAATGAACGAGTACGTTACCCCACGATTGGCCAAAGCAGGCGATAAAATCATTATCAGCAAAGGTCCGGCCATCGAAGCCTCCGGTATTTTTGCCACCATGTTCCCGGCGTTACTGGAAAAACAGTTCGGCCAAGACTTCAGTAAAAAGGCGCAGGATATCTTCTACAAAATGTCGATCGTGGAAGATGCCATGACCGCCATCAAGGTTGGTGTCAGGGAAAACGGCATTACGGCCATGCATGATGCCACGGAATGCGGCATCTGGGGTGGGCTTTATGAAATCGCTCAGGCCGCCGGGCTCGGCGTCAAAATCGAAAAAGAGAAAATCGTCGTCGAGGACTGCGTTACAGAAATCTGTCAGTATTTCGGTATCGACCCTTATGCTTCGATCAGCGAGGGCACGATGATTGCCTCCTGCCGTCCACACAAAGCTGAGGCCGTGGTTAAAGCGTTGGCTAAAAAGGGCATCAAGTCTTCCGTTGTCGGGGAATTAATCGACGCCAAGAAAGGCATGATTTTAGTTGAGAACGGCAAAGAGAAGAAACTCAAGCACCCCATTGTCGACCCGTTCTGGCGGGCATTTTATGATGCAATAGCGAAAGGTATATAACATGTAAAATTGTCATTCCTGTGCGGGCATAAATCCGGACATCCTGAAACACAGGATACCGACTTTCGTCGGTATGGAAATAACCGGTAGGCATTTGCCCACCCTACAATACTGGCGCGCTTTCTACGATGCATTGCAAAAAAGCTGAATTGTCATTCATACAAAAGCGGAATTCGAAGAAAATACCTTATCCTCAAATTAGTTGTACAGGCGTCCCTGCCTGTACATTAACTTCTTGCTATGGTATTTTCTTCCTGTAACACTGAAATTCTTTCCATTATGACTTCACGCGACGATACGAAATACAAACTGCTCAACTTTTTATTCCAGCATTTTGCTATAATAGGGTTAATTTATTCTTGCACACATGAGTATGAATCCCACCCCTCCATGAGATTGCTTCGGATTAACCTCGCAATGACAATGGGTAAAATGAGGAAAGCGTAAATGAAAGTATGCCGCGTTGAGGAAATGCGCCGGATGGACAAACAAGCAACCGCAGAATACGGCATCCCGCCGGAACTATTGATGGAGAATGCCGGCGAAGCTGTTTATTACATCATTCAGCAGGAATTCAGCGTCGAGGGCAAGAAATTCGCAGTGCTATGCGGACCCGGGAATAACGGCGGCGACGGTTTTGTCATCGCCAGAAAACTACATTCCCGCGGCGACGATGTTAAAGTCTTCCTGCTGGCAGACAGAGAGAAATATCAGGGCCCTGCCAGACAGAACCTGGATATCATTACCCGCTTCCCCATTCCCATCAAAGAGGTCACTTCAGTCCGCCAAATTAAAAACGAAATTGCGGCGGCGGATGCCGTGGTCGATGCTATTTTCGGCACCGGTCTCGACCGGAATGTCGAAGGACTGCCGGCTCAGATCATAAAAGCGGTCAACGATAGCGGTAAAAAAGTCTTTGCAGTGGATATTGCTTCGGGGATTAACGGTGATAACGGCCGCGAAATGGGCATCTCGATCAAAGCCGATGCGACAATCACCTTCGGTCTGCCGAAACTGGGAAATCTGCTCTACCCCGGCTACAACCGCGGCGGCAAGTTGTACGTTTCGCATATTTCTTTCCCGCGCCCGATGTACGAATCGGAAACAATCAAAGTTGAACTGGCCAAACCCGTTCCATTGCCGGAACGAAAAGCCGATGCCAATAAAATGGACTACGGGCCGGTGCTGGTGATTGCCGGCGCCGCGAACTATTACTGGGCGCCGCACGCCTCGGCATATTCTTTTCTGAAGACCGGCGGCGGCTATGTTTACTTGGCCTGCCCGAAATCGCTCGCTTCCTCGGTCGCGAAAAAAGGCCGGGAAATTGTAATAGTTCCCCAAAAAGAGACATCTTCCGGCAGTATTGCACTGTCCAATAAAGACGACCTGCTCCAGCTGTCCGAAAGAATGAAAATGGTCATCATCGGACCGGGGTTATCGCTGGACAAAGAAACTCAGAAACTGGTGAGAGAGCTGGCGGCGGAGATTGAGAAGCCGGTTTTGATTGACGGCGACGGCCTCACTGCAATCGCTGAAAATACCCGGATAATCACACAGCGAAAGATTGCAACAATTCTGACGCCGCATATGGGGGAAATGGCGCGACTGACCGGAATGGACAAACCGGAAATTGAAAAAGACCGTGTTAGTGTTCTCCAGATGACCGCACAGATGCTAAATGCCTGCATCGTCCTAAAAGGCCCGCATTCACTAATCGGCTGTCCTGACAGCCGCGTATATATCAACAATTCCGGAGATACTGAAGGCAAGGCCGGTATGGCCACTGCCGGCAGCGGCGATGTTTTAAACGGCACAATTGCGGCCATGTTCTGCCTGGGATTGGATATTCCGGAAGCCGTCAGAACCGGGGTTTTTATGCACGGACTGGCCGGCGATTTAGCGGCGAAAAAGAAAGGGTCTGACGGTATGACCGCCGGCGATATTCTGAACACGTTACCATACGCCGTACGGTATTATCGCGAGAATCTGGATAGAATTTCAACCGATTATAACGATATTGCTGTTGTGGTTTAGCGGCCGGTTATTTTCTGACCTGATGCCAGTTGCCGCCGTTCCAGAACCAGATAACTTCATTACAGCGCGGGCAGGTTACCTTGATAGTCTCATCGATTGTTTTTTCACTGCCCATCACCAGTTTCTGACAGTTGGGACAAAACGTTTTCTTGGTAGTTACTTTCATCAATAATTCCTTAAAGTGCTCTATTCAAGCAAGAGCCAGCTTACTGAATAATCTTACCACGATTAAATTATCCCCGACAACTACATCTAAAAATCCAAAGTCTACATCAGCTCGTGGATCTGAGTACCTCCGGCAAACAAAGAATAATCTCAAAATTCTAAAGGAGTATCTTCCGTCTTCTAGACAACAATCCGGTTAAGGTCTAAGATAGTCAATAAAACGAAGTCATTTCCGGGTACCTGAAAAATACAATTATCCGGTATTTTATTTAAGGAGAAGATCATGGACATTAAGCTGCGTGATAAATTCCTGACACTCTGGAAAAAGTACTTTAACAATGCCGAATTACCCATCACATTCTATTTCACGGATGATGACACCCGCCCTAAACCCGCCGGGAATGAATCTTTGCCGCGATGCGTCATCGGGGGTTTAGCCAGCGTCAGAGCAGGGAAATCCCTGTATTTTGACGCCGAATCATTGAAATGCGGCAAAAGATTCCTCGGTTTTTCCCAGGAAATTCGACCAAATTTTAATTATTTTCTCTCATGCGGTATCCCGAATAAAGTCAGCGGGGAACGTTATGTCAAAACACCGGAAATGGTGCAGGAAATTTTTGACAACACACCTTCGTTAATCGCCCCCGGCAAATATATTGTTTTTAAACGCTGGGATAAACTCGACGAAAAGGACACGCCGCAAGTGGTGATTTTCTTTGCGGTTCCCGATGTTCTCTCCGGATTATTTACGCTGGCGCGTTTTGATGAAACAGACCGGGGCGCAATCCAGGCGCCGTTCGGTTCGGGCTGCTCCGCCATCGTCCAGAACCCTTATCTGGAACAGTTTTCCGAGCACCCGCACGCCATCATCGGCATGTTTGACCCCTCTGCCCGGATTTCTGTGCCCAAAGATGTCCTGACACTGGCGGTGCCGATGAAAAAATTCGTTCAAATGGTCGATAACATGGAGGAAAGCTTCCTGATTACCGATTCCTGGCGCAAAATCCAGCAAAGAATTACCTGAATCTATTGTGGAAAAAGATGTTCCTAAGGCTGCTTTAATTGCATATTCAATAATCCTGCGGAACCGAAATTTAAGTTAACCGGAGGTTCTAAAAATGACCGGCAAACCTGTAACGATGCTAGCGGTGGGGGAATTGGTGCTTGAAGAACCGCACGGTGAGTTTTTTCTTTCCCTGGCAGCGCCTGTTCTGAAATCCGCTGATATCGTGGTTGGTCAGGGCGAGATTGTCTTCACATCCAGGGGGGTCAGTACTTATGTGGAAATGTTCCATCCCTATACAGGTTGTCCGCCGGCCAATATTCAGGCTTTGGCCGATGCGGGTTTCAACGTGATTACTCTGGCCGGTAATCATATCTGGGACAGCGGAGCGCCGGGAATAGATGACACCATTACCGGACTCCGGAATTTCAATATCGCCGCGGTCGGAGCGGGGATGAACATCGATGAGGCCAGAAAACCGGTAATCATCGAACGGAACGGAATGCGATTTGGTTTCTTGAGTTATAATTGCGTCGGCCCGGCGGGGTCATGGGCCACCCCGGCAAAACCGGGATGTGCCTTTGTGCGCATTATTACGCATTACGAACTGAATACTCCGGACCCTGGAGGGCCTCCGGAAGTTTACACTTTTGCCGAGCCCCGCAGCCTCGCTTTGATGGTCGATGATATCAAGAAGCTTCGGCCGCTCTGTGATATCCTGGTTGTTGCTTTGCACAAAGGTATCCTGAGTTCACCGGATAAACTGGCGATGTACGATCAACAAGTATCTCACACGGCCATCGATGCCGGGACGGATCTGGTGTTAGGTCATCACTCTCACGGAATTAAAGGCATCGAATTGTATAAAGGAAAAACCATCTTTCACGGACTGGGCCGCTTCGTTCCGGCCATGGCACCGGAAACGGAGGCGCAAATCGAGGCGCGTGTTTACCTTGGCGCTCCCGGCGGTGGTTCTAATCCGGCTAAGAACCAGGCAATTATTGCCAAATGTATCATTAGTGATGGTTTAATCTCTCAGGTGAGTTATCTGCCGTGTTTAATCAATCAGCAGAGGCAACCTGAGGTACTCAAGAATGATGAGCGGGGGCAACAGATATTTGAATCCATGGACAAGCTAACTAAAAATCTGGGTCTGGATACCCGGTATCAATGGCAAGGTAACGAGGTACTAATCAGTCCCGGGGAAAATAGTGATCTATATTCAGCATTTCAAAATAACACCGGCAAGTTGTGAGGCGACCGTGTTTCCGTTTCGGATTTCAAGAATCCATTTTAATTCCCATTGATCCATCTCAGGTTCTGTTGCATTTCGATACTTCTCATGGTATTATCTTTTTACAGTTTTTGATTCCTCAATCGGCTTAACCCTATCTTGAGCTACA
>JBKQML010000171.1:0-8665 GCA_052326545.1 Dehalococcoidales bacterium | reverse complement strand
TGTTCACTTTCTTCGTTAAATAATAATCCATATGGAACACCATAAGGATTAACTTAACTTCAAGATACTAACATGATTTTTAAAATTTGTCACCACTACCGATCCTTGACTTTGGCGCTTTCATCAGAATATTGTAAACTGGAAAAATTTGTATTTGTTATTCATCGAGTTTGTCAAGAAGAGAATGCAGATAGAGAGGGAGAAATTGGAGAAACCGGAACGGGTTTTGTCAGAACACTTGCTTAAGCAAGTGTTGCCGCCGGCTCGTAGCAAAGCTACTGGGGTAATCAAGGCATTCAATTTATGAAAGAACCGGGAAAATAGATAGCGTTGGATTTAAATAAAATCCAACCCGAGGCGGTATTGAAGAGTATTATCACGAATATAACGCGGAGACGCCGATTATGACTAGATCTATTATGTGATTTCCGGTCAGATTAAGGCAACTCCTGGAGATACGGAAAGAATTGTTGGCGCCGACAGTTTAATCTATTGCCCTTCAAATATCAGACATTCCATCACTGATATCGGAGATGGTCTTTCCAAACTGATAAGAGTTTGTGGGTTGGGTGAGGGAGCCAAGATGAGAGGCCCAGTGAATTCTAAAATACCGAGCAGGAATTTAGTAGCAAAGACCTGGAAGGTTACAAGCTCTTAATATCATTGGTACTTGTTCGATTATATATTAAAATAGTAAAGATGACGTACGTACGTGAGTGTTGACAAATTTAAGAAGGAATGTTAGTATCTACTAACCTATCCTTATGGTATTCCATATGGAGTAGTTGTTGTGACGGTAATGAACATTTGTCAAAGATAGTTTTGAGCCGCAGAAGATAATTTGGTGTTTAGTGTATAATCGGGGTAATAAAAGTGAATAACCTCCCAGCAAGCAGGGAGGCATCTTGTGCCACCCCTCAAGATACGGGCGGGACCGCTTTCATCCCGCAGCAAGTTGATTGGTATTCAGTGGAGTTTTTATAAATAGCAAATACAGTAATCAATAATCAAAGGGCGAAACAAAGACAGTCCTAATTTAGGGCACTTAAAATTATCGCATGATTTTTTAGAATAGACCTTTTATGAATGTTGGCAAAAACAAACTTTCCACAACCTTATCGTCTAAAAATGCCAGGAACAATAAAAAATACATATACTAATTAAGAAGGAGGAGAAGATGTCTTATATTGCGGCACAATTAGCCGATTATATTAGCAATTCGTCTTTTGACGATTTGCCCCCGGAAGTGGTTCACCGGGTTAAACTTTGTGTTCGAGATTCGATTGGCTGTAGCTTAGCCGGGTCGACCACAAACATCGGCAAAATATTAATAAAGACGATAGATGATTTAAATGGAAACGGCCATTCTACCATAATGGGTAATGGAAGGAAAACATCTCCTCCATATGCTGCTTTTGTTAATGGGAATATGGCGGATATCTGTGAACTTAATGATGCTGATGGCGCTACCGTCATCGAACCCGCCATCGCTGTAAGCGAATTAGTGCACACCTCAGGTAAAGAATTAATCAACGCTTGTTGCTTAGGGTATGAACTATCCGGCCGTATTGTACCCGCAGTTCGGCCTACCCTAAACCCCAAGGCAACTGCTCACGGAAGTGGCGGGGCTCAAATCTTTGGGACAGCCGCCGCCGCCAGTAAACTTCTTGGTCTCAATAAAGAACAAATAGCGAATGCCCTCGGTATTGCCGGAGCTAATGCGCCTCTACCATGTAATATGAAAACGATTGAGGGTGAGCTAGGTAATAGCAGCATGGTAAAGAATAACTTTGGGTCGGCTGGAATGGTAGGCGTTTTTTCTGCCATGTTGGCCAGGGAGGGTTTTACGGGTCCGCCGGATATATTTGAGGGTGACACAGGTTTTTGGAAGATGTATGGTTCGGACCGTTGTGATTTTGGCAAGATAACGGATAGTTTGGGGAAAAAGTATGTGGTGATGGATATGGGATTCAAATTCTACTCAGCCTGCGGAGCAACCTTTGGCGCGATCGATGCGGTTGAATCCATCATGCAAAAGCATAAGATTATGGCGGAGGATATTGAAGCAATTGTCGTGAAGGTTGCATCATCTGTAGCCAGGATGCCCTGGATTAATCCGGAACCGCCGAAGACAATGTACGAGGCTGAATTTGATATCCCTTACGCACTCGCCTTAAAAGTTACCGGCTTGGCGGGAAGGCCAGGTCCTGGTTGGTACACTGAGGACAAGTTACAATCACCACAGATTTACGAAGTAATCAAAAAGGTGAAGGTTGAGCCCGATGCCGAATGCGATCAACTAAGATATGCGGGGAAAGGGATATTAACCAAAGTAGAAATTATTTCCAGCGGAAATCGTTACACTGAAAGGGTAGAAGCAAAAGGTCCGGACCCACGTAAACGAACGACATCAGACCAAGAATTAGAAGATAAGTTTAAATACCTGGCAGGGCTAGTGCTGTCAAATGGAAAAGTTGAACAATTGACACAACTTTTAGATGGGCTGGAAAATTTGGAAGACATTAATAAATTAACAAAATTACTGTATTGAAAAATGAAGGAAGATATTATAACCAAAATATTTGGGGGACAGTTTAACCTACCATACTGAGAATACGTTCAGTATAATCGGCGTATTGAAAAATGATTACATACATATGGTCAACTGGATTACAAGACCTCATAGGGTTTTAGGCTAAAAAGCCATAAGTAAAAAAGGAGATACAAAAAATGGGGGAAACTATCGTTGAGAAGATTATGGCCAAAGCCGCCGGAAAATCTAAAGTGATCCCAGGAGAATACCTGCAATTTGGCATTAAAGATACTTTTATCCAGGTGGGGAGTGATGTAGGGCCAAGGACAATTGAAGCTTTCGCAAAGCTCGGCTGGGACAAATTATGGGATCCGACAAAGGTTATTATCGCCCCGGAACATTGCGGTTCATATTCCCGAGCCAGGGATAAGGTTACTAACAGGGAGTCGCACCGTCTTAATAGTGAATGGGCAAGGAAGATGGGAGTTCCGGAAGAAAATATCCTTGAATTGGGGAGAATTGGAAACTGTCATCATATTGCGATAGAGAAAGCTTGGGCACTCCCGGGTGGCGTCTACCTTCACACCGACACTCATTGCCCCACTGTTGGTGGCGTCGGTTGCTTTGGCGTCAACCTTTCCGCCGCGGAAACGTCCTTTCTGCGGACCGGTTGGATGTGGTTTCGTGTGCCTAAAAGCATCAAGTTCAATGTAACTGGAAAATTGCAAGATGGCGTTATGGGCAGAGACGTTTTCGAATATATCCTGAGTCAGATTGGCCCTGCTGGAGCGATCTACCAGGTCATGGAATTCACCGGTCCGGTAATGGAAGAAATGAGCATGGATGGGCGATTGTCAATGTGTTGTCTTTCCGTGTTTACCGGGGCAAAATTGGGGATTGTAAATCCTGACCAGAAGATCATAGATTGGTTTAAAGCCAGGACCAAAGTAATTTTCGAGCCGCAGGTAAGCGATCCCGATGCCGTATATGCAAAAACCTATGAATACGATGGTTCAAAAATTGTACCCCAGGTAGGTATTCCTCCATACCGACACACTGTGAAAAACGTAGAGGAAGTTGAAGGCACAAAGATTACGACTGCTTTCATCGGTTCATGTGCCAGTGGCCGTGACGAGGACTTGAGAATAGCGGCGAGAATCCTGAAGGGCCGAAAAGTAAATTCAAGGGTCATGTTCAATGTCACTCCAGGCTCAAGTGACGCAATGGCAAGAGTCGACAAAGAAGGTGTAATTTCTACTCTACTTGATGCCGGATGTTTTATTTGTGCCCCGAGTTGTGGCATGTGCCCGGGCTTCTATACCCCGCTGGCCAAAGATGAAGTGTGTATTGCGTCCACCACGACCAACTACCCGGGTCGTATGGGAGACGAGAGCGCTCAAGTCTACCTGGGTAGTCCGGCAACTGTTGCAGCGTCGGCAATAGAGGGTAAAATAACCGACCCGAGAAAATACCTTTAAGGAGAACAGTTAGATGGCACGAATATTTAAGGGCAAGGTTTGGGTTTTTGGAGATAACCTGGACGTCGATAAAGAGATCATACCGTTCCGGGAACGGGAACTGGGATTGATGAGAGACGGCAACTATGGTAAGTGGGTTATGACACCTGTGGATCCCGATTTCCCGAAGAAGGTTAAAAAGGGCGACATCATAGTGGCTGGAACTAATATGGGCTGTGGGCATGGCCACTTTGAAGGCATCATTGGTTTAAATCAGGTTGGGATATCTTGTGTTATCGCCGAGTCTGTTGATAGAAACTTCTTCAAGAACTCGATTGATCTGGGCTTGCCAATTATTGAATGTGAGGGTATAAAACAGAAGGTAAAGGAAGGAGATGTGGTGGAAGTAAATCTCCAAGAGGGTAAGATTAAAAATCTGACTACCGGAGAGGTTTTAAGCTTCACTCCCCTGCCTGGTTTCCTTCTAGAGATTCTAGAGTCAGGGGGACTTGAGCCATACATCACGAAACAGATCGCTGCCGGGAAATTGTAAAGGAATTAACGAATTGAAAAGTGATAATAAAAGAGGTGATTAAATGAAAAAGACAACAGTACTTCGCAATCTTCTAAAAGAGCCGGGATTTTTAGTTATACCTTGTGCCTATGATTGCATATCGGCCAGGATGGCACAGTCAGTAGGTTTCAAAGCGCTTTTTATGACCGGGCATGGCATTCGTGAATCCCAGCTTGGCTTACCTGATATTGGCATTGCCACAGCAACCGAAGTTGTAAATATCACCAGGAATATGGTGAACTCTGTTGACATACCCCTCATTATTGACGGAGATGACGGATATGGCGGAGCATTGAGTGCTTACCGTACGACGCAGGAGGTAATAAGAGTTGGAGCCGCCGGGATGTTCATCGACGACCAAAAACATCCAACTAAAGGACCCTCCTGGGGTATCCAGGAAGTTCTGTCGAGAGATGAGTATTTGGGAAAACTGGGAGCCGTTCTGGAGGCTCGCGATAGAGAAGATAAAGATTTTGTCATCTGCGCCAGAACCGACGCTGCCCCGGTCTTGGGTGCCGAAGAAATGCTGGCACGTGTAAAAGCCAGCATAGAATTAGGTGTAGACATGGTACTCCCGCAGAGTATAGAGAGTATAGTACCAAAATCCCCAGAAGGTGCCAAAGAAGCATTCAGAAAATATTACAAGGCCATGGGAGCACCGGACGTGCTAATTTGGGGATCAGGACCATCCTGGTTTGTCGCCAAAGATTATGCAGAAATCGGCGCCAAGTTATGGGTACCGGGAAATCCGATTCCGGTTGTTTCAAAAACGTTAATTGACCTATACCAGGGGCTTTATGACACGGGAACGCTTAAAGGTTTTTCGCCTCCGGGATTACCTAATAGAGCTTACTTTAACAAGCTTGAGGGAGTAGAATTCTGGAATGAATTAGAAAAGAAATATGTTATAAAATAAGAAAATTTAGATCCTGCTGCCAAATATCAAAACAACAATATCTTTGAAAACTAAAAAAGAGGAGGATAAAATTGAAACCTAATCGACTCAGAGAGCTCTTGAATGAAGGAAAACCAACGATAGGCACCCACATTGTAATTCCCTGGCCAAGGCTGGTGGAGCTAATCGGACATACTAGCGCTTTCGATTATATTGAATATCTTGGTGAATACTCTACTTTCACCATCGAGCAGTTTGAGAATTTTGGGCGGGCGATTGAACTCTTTCCCAATATGTCTTCAATGATCAAAGTCGAGGAGCAAACAAGAGGATTTATTGCCCAAAGAGCATTAGATGCTGGCATTCAGAATATCCTCTTTAGTGATTGCCGCGATGCAAAAGATGTCAAAGAGTGTATTCGGCTTGTCCGTCCGGAAACACCTGAAGCTGGTGGTTGCCACGGCTCCGGCAGTCGCCGTATCAATATTGGGTCGAACACTGTTGAATGGGTAAACGCTATGAATAGTGCTGTCCTTGCTTTTATGATCGAGAAAAAAAGCGCGATGGATAATCTTGAAGAAATACTCTCTGTCAAAGGTGTCGATATGGTCCAGTTCGGCTCGAATGATTATTCTGTAAGTATTGGCAAGCCGGGCCAAGGGAGTCTCCCGGAAGTAAAAAATGCACAGCAAGAAATGATAAAAATGGCACTGAAAAAAGGCGTGGCTCCCAGAATGGAAATGAGCAGTTTTGAAGAAGCTAAACCATTTATTGAGATGGGGGTTCGCCACTTCTGCATCGGTCATGATTATATGACGATAACCCAATGGTGTAAACAGCAAGGACCCTCTCTGCGAAAACTGCTTTCTTGAAGCAGTTACTTCATGGTTTTTCTGGTTAATAACATAACAACCTGGATTTTAGACCAATGTCTTCGCCTCCGGAAAATCTTGGATGAGAGTTAGAGTGGCTGTTCATCCGGAAGTTATTATCGTTTTAATAAGTAAACGTGGAAAGAGGAAGAAATGTCTGGCGGATATATGGGGAAACTATTGTGGGTAGACCTTTCCACCGGAACGATTAAAGAAGAAGCCCTTGAGGAAAGGCTGTGCCGTGACTTCATTGGCGGAAATGGGATCGGAGCAAGGATATTGTACAGTCGTCAGAAATCGGGTATTGATCCATTAGGACCGGAAAATACCCTCGGTTTGATTACCGGACCGCTCACAGGTGTACCGATACCTGCCGCGACGCGCTATATAGTGGTTGCCAAATCGCCGCTAACAGGGGGATGGGGAGAATCTAATTCCGGTGGTGACTTTGGTCCCTACCTAAAGTTTGCAGGGTTCGATGGAGTATTCTTCACCGGGATTTCACCGAAGCCGGTTTATTTGCTCATTGATGAAGGCAAAGCCCAATTAAAAGATGCCGGTCATCTGTGGGGAAAAGACACATATGAGACGGAAGATGTGCTGATGGCTGAATACGGCAAACAGTCTCGGGTGGCATGTATCGGCCCTGTGGGAGAGAAACTATCATTGATTTCATGCATTATAACCGACCATGGCAGTGCAGCGGGAAGGTCGGGCCTTGGTGCTGTGATGGGATCGAAAAAGTTGAAGGCAGTGGTGGCCCGTGGTACTCTGGACGTTCCAATTAGCAATAGGACTAACGTCGATGCCATAAAGAAAGTGCAAATCAATTCTTATAAAATCCCTGGCCCCAATGGGATGTCCGTTATGGACATTAAGCACAGGTACGGCACCAGTATCGCTACTTATGGTTCGGCGCACAGCGGCGACAGCCCGGTCAAGAACTGGGGGGGCATCGGTGTCATTGATTTACCTGATCGTCAAGGTCTACATGAAAATGTGTTTGCAGCTCGTGTAGAGAAAGGCCATACTTGCTGGCGTTGCCCGTTAGCTTGCAAAGCAACCTTAAAAGCAGGCGAGGCGGAGTACAAGTATGCGGCCGGTTGCCGTCGGCCGGAGTACGAGACTGCATCCGCCTTTGGGTCGAACTGCGCCAACAGTCATACTGAATCGATTATAATGTGTAATGACATCTGCAACCGCGCAGGTATCGATACAATCTCAGGCGGCTCTGTCATCGCTTTCGCCATGGAGTTATATGAAAACGGCATTATAACTAAAAATGATACCGATGGTATCGACTTAAAGTGGGGCAACCATCAAGCGATGGTGGCGATGACTAAAAAACTGGTAAAAAGAGAAGGGCTGGGCGACATTCTGGCTGATGGAGTGAAAATAGCCGCCGAAAAGATAGGCAAAGGCTCAGAGAAATTCGCCGTTCACATCGGCGGTCAGGAACCCGGTATGCACGATCCGAAGCTTCCCATGCATTTTCCATCGACGGAGGCTGCCCGTTACCAGATGGATGCGACACCGGGACGTCATCACTCCTTCTTTGGACCATCGAGTTTTGTCCATATGCATTTCCAAAACGCGGCTGGACTGTGCTTCCCGGGTCGTTGGGATCAAAATCATGAGCAACTAGTTGGGATTTTCAATGCGGTAACCGGCTGGAATTACTCCTGGAGCGATATGCTTAAGGCTGGTGAGAGAATCGCCAACATCAGACATGCTTTCAATCTGCGTGAGGGTATCACCGAGTTAAAGTGGCCGGTCCATCCAAGAATAGTAGGCAAACCGCCTCAGACCGCTGGTCCTCTAGCCGGGGTTACCGCTAACATCGAGGCTCAAGTTTACTGGTGTCTCGGGGCATTAGACTGGGATATTGTTACTACCAAGCCAAGCAAAACGAAGTTGCTTTCTCTTGGGGGTCTTGACGATGTAGCGAATGATTTGTGGCCTTAGGCTTATAGATTAGAATTTGTTGAAATGATGAAAATGCTTCTAGCAAGGAAGAAATGTTTTTCAATTTTTAGGCGGCAGTTGCTAAGAACTTCAGAAAAAAGTGAAAGGTCTACTGGCATTCATGAATAAAGGCATAATCCGATATCAAAGTAACACTTGAAAAAATATCTTAAACATAATGGAGAACAAATTGAAGCTCTCAAAAAAAACATGAAACGTGAAGTGATTATTAATTTGGAGGTTTTCTTATGACAAAGATTGTGCTGGTTGGTGCCGGAGGTTATTCTTTTGGCAGGGACCTCATTACGGATATCGTATCATATCCCGAATTGAGGGATAGTACCCTGGCACTGGTAGAC
Organism: Dehalococcoidales bacterium; assembly: GCA_052326545.1. GTDB lineage: Bacteria > Chloroflexota > Dehalococcoidia > Dehalococcoidales > Fen-1064 > Fen-1064. The sequence continues at coordinate 10 of JBKQML010000171.1, read as the reverse complement.
ATCGATAAAG
>JBKQML010000170.1:0-11065 GCA_052326545.1 Dehalococcoidales bacterium | reverse complement strand
ATGAGGATTTTGAATTAATAGCGTTCACTTTCCAGAATCGTCTTTAAGTATTAGCTCCGGTTTCTTGATGAAGACCCTCGTATCGGGTGGGACGGAATCTGTCAGCCAGACATTACCGCCGATGACCGATCTGGCTCCGATCACAGTTTCGCCTCCCAGTATTGTTGCTCCCGCGTATACAATTACATCATCTTCGATGGTGGGATGCCGTTTTTCACCCCGTAGTTGCTCCACAATCTCTTTGGGAAGGGCAAGAGCTCCGAGTGTGACACCCTGATAGATTCTGACTCTGTCGCCAATAATTGATGTTTCCCCTATCACTACACCTACCCCGTGGTCGATGAAAAAGCTTTCCCCGATATTAGCACCGGGATGGATGTCAATCCCGGTAAGTCCATGAACGTACTCGCTGATGATACGAGGCATAAGTGAAATTTTTTGGAGCCGAAGTTGGTGCGCAATCCGGTAGACGGTTACCGCGAGAAGTCCTGGATAGCAAAGAATAATCTCGTCTAAGCTGCTGGCGGCTGGGTCTCCTTCATAGGCCGCCCGCACATCTTTAGTCAAAAGGTTCTTAAGGTTTGGCAGCTGTCTCATGAATCTGATAGCTTCGTCGCGTCCATTTTCATCACAATAAGTGCAAGGCAGGTCATGCCTGATACAATCATACCTTAAACAAAGTGCAATTTGATGAGAAAGTTCTTCAAATAGCGATATTGTTTCTTGCCCCAGATAATATTGCAGGCTGACCTTGTCAAGTTTTACCGGAATAAAATACCCGGGAAATAAAATACGTTGGAATTGATGGATTATGCGGATAATGGCGTCTCTGGATGGAATTGGCTCCGAGCCGCTATGCTCTAAGGTGTCGACATGATTGTACGTTCCCATCAACTTCTCGACAATATCGGGAATAGCTTCCCGGTAATCAGGCAATTCACTATCGTCAGTTAAATATCTATCCTTTTCCACGTTACGTTCCATCGATATCTCCTTCATTTTTTAACCGGCAGGCCATCACGCGGTAATAATGATGTATTAATATTATCATCCGAATTATTAAGGAATCATAAAGTGGACACGAAAAATCTTACATTTTCATTACGTTTTCTATGAATAAGCTTATTCACTCGTTGACGATGGTGGGGTAATCATAAAAAAGTCACAAACTAATATTCACGCAATTAGCTGTAACAAATCCGTGGAGGGAAAATCATTAAGGACGGATACATTTTACCGAAAGTGGTGGGCGATTCAAGATTCGAACTTGAGACCCCAGTCTTATCAGGACTGTGCTCTAACCAGCTGAGCTAATCGCCCACAGACTTTTATTTTACGATAGAACCGTGACTAAATCAAGCCGAACGGGAAAATTGTTACTTTTCACCGATTACAAACTCAAGATATTCTCTGTTTTCTTCCTCGGCCGGTCTTTTTTGAAAATGTGTTCCAACCATACCGGGTATCAATTTATTCCAGAATTTTTTGCCGGCGGTGTTGTTAATATTATACTCAATGTGCCATTTTCCCGGATGTTTATGAATAACTTCGGTAGCGCATGCCGTTCCCAGTCCTTTTCTGCGAAAGTTTGGCAGGATGGTAAATTCAGCCATACTGAAAAATTGTTCTTCTTTGCGTACAAGGGCCAACCCTGTAGCATCTTCGCCGCAATAAAAAAGATAGGGAAACCGGGTATGCTCCGTCCAATAATATTTTAGATATTGATATTCGTATTCTCCGGATTCATTTAAGGGAATCGTTTCAAATTGTGTGAAATCCCGGAGATAATTTTGCAGCATAGAATAAATGAGGGGTTTGTCTTTAATGTCTGCCGTTTTAATCGTATAATTCATGTTTTTCCCATTATTTTGATGATGCCGAAAAACAGTAATAAAAAAGGGAGCGTATTAACACTCCCTTTATGTATCTTAGCAACCGGATAGCGGAAGGATGGTATTAGTTCCCGATTTACATCGGAAAACCGACCTAAGGAGAAATTTGGTCATTTTGTAACCTCGGTACTCCCTTGAAAGGAGGTGATCCAGCCGCAGCTTCCGCTACGGCTACCTTGTTACGACTTCGTCCCAATCACCAGCCCCACCTTCGGCGACTGCCTCCCTTGCGGGTTAGCCCATCGACTTCAGGCGTTGCCGGCTTTCATGACGTGACGGGCGGTGTGTACAAGCCCCGAGAACGTATTCAACGCAGTCTGCTGACCTGCGTTTACTAGCAACTCCAACTTCATGTAGGCGGGTTTCAGCCTGCAATCCGTACTGAGGATGGTTTTCAGGATTAGCTCCAGATCGCTCTATTGCTACCCATTGTACCGTCCATTGTAGCGTGTGTGTAGCCCAAGGTGTAAGGGCCGTGCTGACTTGACGTCATCCCCACCTTCCTCCCCGTTTTGCAGGGCAGTCTCGCTAGAGAAAATAACTAGCAATGAGGGTTGCGCTCGTTGCAGGACTTAACCGAACACCTCACGGCACGAGCTGACGACAGCCATGCAGCACCTGTGGTAGCTCCTGATTTAACAGGTCGTCCCCCTTTCGGGTTCCTACTTCTATCATGTCAAACCTTGGTAAGGTTCTTCGCTTTGCATCGAATTAAACCACACGCTCCGCTGCTTGTGCGGGGCCCCGTCAATTCCTTTGAGTTTTAACCTTGCGGCCGTAGTCCCCAGACGGGACACTTAACGCGTTAGCTTCGGCACAGAGAGGGTCGATACTCCCTGTACCCAGTGTCCATAGTTTACAGCGTGGACTACCAGGGTATCTAATCCTGTTTGCTCCCCACGCTTTCGTGCAACAGCGTCAGTAACAGCCCAGAAAGCCGCTTTCGCCACTGGTGTTCCTCCCGATATCTACGCATTCCACCACTACACCGGGAATTCCACTTCCCTCTGCTGTACTCTAGCCAAACAGTATCAGATGGTCCCTCCCAGTTGAGCCGGGAGATTTTACATCTGACTTGAAAGGCCGCCTGCGCACTCTTTACGCCCAGTAAATCCGGATAACGCTAGCCACCTACGTCTTACCGCGGCTGCTGGCACGTAGTTAGCCGTGACTTATTCCCCGGGTACTGTCATTATTCATCCCCGAGAAAAGAAGTTTACGACCCGAAGGCCTTCATCCTTCACGCGGCGTCGCGAGGTCAGGCTTTCGCCCATTGCCTACTATTCCTTGCTGCTGCCTCCCGTAGGAGTCTGGGCCGTGTCTCAGTCCCAGTGTGGCTGATCGTCCTCTCAGACCAGCTACCGATCCTCGCCTTGGTAGGCCGTTACCCTACCAACTAGCTAATCGGACGCAAGCCCCTCCAAAAGCGCCTTACGGCTTTCTTGATGAAGCATCACCCTCATCACAACATGCGGTATTAGTCCACCTTTCGACGGATTATTCCCCACTTTAGGACAGGTCACTTACGTATTACTCACCCGTTTGCCACTATCTTTCTTGCGATTGACCGTTCGACTTGCATGCATAAGGCACGCCGCCAGCGTTTATCCTGAGCCGGGATCAAACTCTCCAAAAAAATTGATCTATCCCTAATAAATAGAATTTACTTGTGTTTTAAACCTTCCTTCCGCTATCCAGTTGTTAAGGTACTCGCGCCTTCAAGGGCGCACAACATTAGACTGTAACACAGCCAACAAACTTTGTCAACACTATACTTTGACCTTTTTTGCGGCTTAGTGTTGTCTATCTCGATGTATGTTCTCAGGTGAAATCCCGGAACATGTTTGGTAATTGAAGCCCCTTGTTAAAAGGGCGTTGTAAGCTGATATATGTATATTACCATTTCCGAATAATTTTCACAACACCCATTTTTACCGGAATTATTCTAAAAGTTGCTAATGAAAACGAAATGGCCACAGGACGCCTGCCGCGAACCTGATAACAGTAAACAGCCGCCAGTTACCCGGGGTATTCCTGCCGCTGTAATTGTTAAAATTAAAAATTATTTATTTTTTAGCTGCTACGGGGCCAATCGGTAGAACCACTTTGCCGAAAACTTCATTTAAAACTTGAGCTAACCCGGCATATATTGCGGAAAGGCCACAGATGATTCCCTCCCAACCGGCAATTTTCCCGACTGTTGCATTGCCGCCGGCTTCATTGATACACAGCAGGAAGAACAGTACAAATAACGTTCCGAAAACCACCTGCAGCGCCCGGTTTAACTTTAATGTGCCGATAAACATCACCAGCGTGAACAAACCCCACATAAAGAAGTAAGCAGAAAGCGCCTTTGAATCAGTACTTGTACCCGGAAGTAACAGCAGGGCTACCAGCGAAAGCCAGAAAAGACCGTAAGAAGTGAAAGCCGTCGCGCCGAAGGTATTCCCTTTTTTCCATTCCTGAATGCCGGCAATTACCTGGGCGATACCGCCATAGCACAAACCCATTCCCAATATCATTGTATTTAACGAATAATAACCTGCATTGGCGATATTGAGCAGGACTGTCGTCATGCCAAATCCCAATAAACCCAGCGGCGCTGGATTACCGGAGATATCCTTGATCTTGGTTAATGTCTCGTTTTGCTGCATTTACGCCTCCAAATTTTTTTATTAGCTTGTAGCGATTCTACACTATGCCGAACTTTTTGTAAAGCATTTTTCTTAAAATTAGTCTCTGTGTTTTTACTGATTATTCGCTCAAAATGCTTACTTTTTACTTTTAGTTTTGCAATTCAATTATCTGTTGAATTCCAGATATAAGGTAAAAAATTGATATTTTTTTCGATTGGTGAGAATTGTGGATACATATATACTGTCAAGCAGGGAACAAGCTTTCACCGCTTTACTTAAGTTTTAAACCTGAGGAACCGGAAACCGGCATCAAAGGAATCCTGTTTTCTGAGAAATCCGTATTTCTTATCCCATTCTCCTGAATTTAAATCATTTTTCAGGCGTGCTAAACCTTTTTGCACTGCAGATGGAGAAGCCAGGGCAAACCCCGATGTATTCTGCCTTACCTGTTCATCCAGATATATTTCCGGTCTATTCCACCCCGAACACATATTCCTGTCTTTCAGGTCGTGCGGCAATGGAAATTCTCTAATAAATGATAACCAACGGCTATTTATTTCAAATAAGCGAACAACATCATTAATGGGCGGAAAGGTCTTTTCTACGTGTTGACTGATTTCGGAAAAATAATTATTAAACCAGAACTCTTCGCTTTCCCTGGGATCCATCGTAAATATCACTACCGGTCCGTTGGGACAGATTCGCGTTAGTTCCTGAATCGCCTTCCCAACATCTGAGAAATGGTGGAGGGCCAGCACAATAATAATACCTTTTACCGAATTATCGTCTAAGGGAATAGATTCGGCAGTACCGGAATGCCATCGGACATTCTTATTCGGCACGGCTTGTTTTCTCATTTCTTCCGATGGTTCAACCGCAAGAACTTTATACCCGAGATTCGCGAGAGACCTACTGTAATTCCCCGTGCCCCCACCGATATCTGCAATCGTTGAGCCGGGCGGTAAGTTTAAAAGGTCCCCGATAGTTGATAATATTCTTGCATCGGCAGTCCGGTTCACATTGTAGTTCGAACCTATTAAATCGTAAACGGGTTGAGGCATATGGATACTCCAAACTATCTCATTTTATTTCCAATTTGCCAGCAGCTTCTTAACCTTGGCGGAGGCTTCGCCTTTAACCGGCGCGCCGTGACCGACCAGCAAAGTATCGAAGTCCAGTCCGGCAATCATTACCACCGAGGCTTTTGCCTGTAAGATATCGGCGGCAAGCATCTTAGATGGCGGCTCAGGATTACCCGATTGGTCGCTTCTCAGGGCATCACCGGCAAATAACACTTTGCCCGGCTGATATAAACAGATACTCCCGTCAGTGTGTCCCGGCGTATGGAGAACTTTAAATCCGGCCAGGTCAATATTGTCCTTGATAATAATATCGGGCTCGACAGTCTGAAAACGTATCACCGGAGCTATCAACTTAAAAAGCAGGCCCAGCAGCCCTTTGACATGTTTTCCTTTTGCTTTTCCGGTAAGCACACCGGCATCGGCCTCATTGATTACCAGTTTTGCGCCCGCTAATTTCTTAACTTCCGCCGCACCGCCGACATGGTCGATATCAGAATGGGTCAGCACGATATACTTAATATCGGAGGGATTTTTCCCCAATCGTTTCACATAATCCGCGATTTTCCGGCTGCTGCCGCGCATGCCGCAGTCAATCAATACCATTTCCGGTCCGGATGTTACGAGGTAGCAATTGGCACCTCTTACACCATCTATTTTATGTATGCCTGATATTATTTCCATTTGCAATCTCCCTTGTTTAGTAAGAGAATTCTAATACAAAACAATACCGCTAGCAAGCGACTTAACCGGCGTACAATGATGTGACACCGGTGCATGCAGTTTTATTAAATGTAAAGTACTCCACTTCTAAAATCACCACTCCGGAAAAGAAGAGAGGGGACTTTTTAGTCCCCCCTCTTTTTAGTTGACGATATGTCCGGCTTACACCGCCTTGATTTCGGTATTCTTGTTCTTGGGCACGCCCGGTATCCACGAGATGAACCGGCGCCATTCATTATTTTCCCAGACTACCAGCAGCGCGCTGGCATTACAAATTGAACTGTAGGTACCGGTAATGACACCGATGAGCAAGACCAGGACAAAGTAATGAATTGTGGAGCCCCCGATCAGGAACAGAGCGAAAAGAACGAAGAGAACGGTGAGCGAAGTATTCAACGACCTGACAAAGGTTTCGTTGACACTGAAGTCCACGGTCTTTTCGAAATCTTTATTCGTACCTTTGAGCATGTTTTCTCTAATCCGGTCGAAGACAACGATCGTATCATGCACACTATAGCCGGCGACCGTGAGAGCACCGGTGATAAATAATGAGTCTATCTTCACATTAAGCAACCATCCAAGTATCGAAAAGATACCAATTACCACCAGGAGGTCATGGAGTAAAGCAATGATTGCACAGACTCCCCAGCGAAAGGGTCGAGGTACTTTACGGAAAGCCCATGCGATATAAACCAGGATACAAATAGCCGCAACAATAACAGCTATGACGGCATAACGTACTGTTTGTGAGGCAACCGCCGCAGACGTGGTAGTAAAATCCGAAGGCGTAGGCGTACTCTTTAACGAGGTCCCCAGGTCAGTCATCAATGTAGTTTCCTGGGCACTGGTAATCTGCGGCAGAGTGATAAAATAATCACCGGCGGAAGTACCTGAAGAGGCCTGCTGGATCGTGGTGTCCGGGTAACCTGCAGCGGTCATGGCCTGACGCAAAGCACTCTCATCAACCTGCGGCTGAAAACTAATGGTCACAGTTGAGCCGGGTTGAAAATCAGTACTTGGTTTTAATCCGAAGGCGATCAGCGAAATGATACCGGGAACAATGACGATTGCGGAGATCAGGAAAAACCAGTATCGCTTACTAATGATATTAATCATTTTTCCCTCCGTAGAGAGTCACACCTTTCATCATGTTGTTATTCACGAGCTGAGTCAGGAATGTCCTGGTTATAGTGACGGAGCTGAACAAACTGATGACCACCCCCAGGAACAGGGTAATCGCGAAACCCTTTACCATAAATGCGCCGAACGTATTGCCGAACCAGTAAAGGATGACACAGGTGATCATTGTTGATACGTTACTCATCCAGATGGAAGGCCAGGCACGGTGGAAACCTTCCGCAACTGCCATTTTCAGAGTTAGTCCTCGTCTCGTTTCTTCCTTCATCCGTTCGAATATCAGTACATTCGCATCCACCGCCATACCGGTGGATATCACGAAGCCGGCAATACCGGGCAGGGTTAAAGTAATGTTGAACAACTTAAAAATCGCCAGAATAATAAATGCATAAATTCCCAGGGCAACCGTGGCCACCAAACCGGGAAGACGGTAATAGGCAATCATGAAAAAGGCCACACAGGCAATACCGATTAAACCGGCTAATAAACTTTTATGCAGCGAATCCGCGCCGAGAGTAGCGTTAACGTCCGTCTGCTGAATGATCGTCAAGGGAACATCAAGACTACCCGAATTAAGATCATTGACCATGTCTCTGGCGAAGGAGAGTGTAACACCCTGAATCACACCCTTATTAGTGATGACCGCGTCGACCGTCGGTGAAGATACAAATTGGCTGTCAAGAAAAATCCCCAGAGGTTTACTATTGACGCCATTATTATAGAGTACCGTGGTAATCTCCTCCATCAGCTTGGCGCCCTCATCATTAAATTCAAATGCCACCTCCGGTTTACCCAGGGAATCAGTTTCCACGTAGGCATTAGGTAACAGATATGTACCGGTCAATTCCTCCTGTGTTCCATTAGTTCCGGCCGCCGTGGCCGGTATCCAGACAGGATTACCGCTGGAATCATTGACGACATTGCCGCTGGAATCAAGCTCCTCTTCTTTAAACTCCAACAAACCAACCGCGCCGATGGCTTGAATGGCTTCACTACTGTCCGTAATTCCCGGAAGTTGTACTAATATCCGGTCGGCGCCTTGTAACTGCACAATCGGCTCGGTCGTGCCGGCACTATTAACACGCCGCTCAATCTTGGACTGGACGGCAGACATAGCCTGAGCGTCGGTCTCTGTCGCGGGTTTTTGGGATAAATCTGCCTGGTAAAGGAGATAAGTCCCTCCCTTGATATCGATGCCTTCCTGGAAGGCTTTTTTGCCCAACAAGCCGCTGTTTATCGGCAGGACAATACACAAGGCGAGAACTAATAGTACTATGACTAAAAGTAAGAGAAAATTCTCTCGTCTTCTCATATTTGGTTAAACACCTCCGTTACAAATTTCTTTCAATTGATTATTGGATTCACAAATGTTGAGTTGAAAATTAAGGGCTGCAATCCACAACTCCGGTCTGCCACAAACACAACAGCGCAGGAACTCAAGGTCTGTCAGAAAAGAATTTGACTGACCGGTCTAACAAAGGACAGGCGGAGGAATATCCGCCAGCAGGCACATTTGTTGGAAAGATTTAGCAGGTATCTTACCTGAGAGAGATATATATTTTCCGGGATATTGATTATTCGTATGAAAAGCTGAGGACAGATAAATAACCGGAATAACATTGGTAGAGAATGAAGGAGCCTTGTAGGTATTGCCGTTAACCGGCTCGGTAAGATTAACGTATTCAACATTGCTGGTGAAAACAGGTTGGACGCGCTGGGAGTTCAAAGCGGAAATGATACCGTCCGACGTGGTAATGCCGGTGCCGAGTGAATTAATCTCGGGAGTGAAGGCGGCGACAGTAAAAAGCCCGATAAGCACACCGGTTAAAGCAAGTTTACCGAGCCACTCCTGAAGAGAATATTTTTTCATAACAACATATTATACACCTAATCTGAGATTGTGACCAGATTAGCGACAGTACCGGGAAAGACCCCTCTATAAAAAGATTGTTCAGGCCTCTTTGGCTTTGGGCGATTTTTGCTTCCACACCCAGCTTCTAGCGATTATAAACCGTACAACGAAAGCGAATATTATTGCCAGGATGGCAGATACCTCGTAAGGCAGGTTCCCATATTTCACAAAAAGAACCAGCAGCCCATAGTCGATAAATGCCGTAAAAATTCCCATTGTCATATAGCGGCCAAAACCTGATTTTTGTTCTTTCCATCCCTTAAAAGTAGATATCCTGTTTAATAAGTAATTACAAACCATAGCCACCAGCGTTGAAATAATAAAAGGGAGCAGGTAGTTATCTTTACCATTACCTAACCAATCCCATTGAACATTCTTAAGGGTTGGTACGCGCAATAAAACGGAATAAAGTCCCAGGTTAACGAGTGCTCCGATTCCGCCAACCACCATAAAGTTCAATATTTGATATTTGAAGGAATACAAATCCATTAATTGCTTGAGGTACTCTCCCATAATGCGCTGGGATAATTTTGATTCTCCCCGGGCGCGCGGCACAAAGGTATAAGGTACTTCGGTGACTGCTTTGAATTTGCTGCGCACCAGGATTTCCAGACCGATTTTCCAGCCCGTGGGACTCAAAGATGTGATATCCAACACAGAACGCTTGAAACCGAAAAAGCCGCTCATGGGGTCTTTTATTTTAGGAGCAATGGGCAGCGCCAACAGGGTAGCCCCCTTCGAGACGATTTTCCGCGACAGTTTCCATTCACCGGGGCTCCCTCCTTTGATGTAACGGGAAGCCATCACAAAGTCATGACTTTCCAGGGCTTTGGCGATATCCGGCAGAACTTCCGGGGGGTGCTGCAGGTCGGCATCCATCACGATCACAAACTCGCCGTCCGTGGCGGCAATGCCGTCCACAACAGCAGAGGAAAGTCCCCTTTTATTCTTCCGGACGATTATTTTTACCGGAAATTTTTGAGCCAAACCGTTGACAATTTCTTCGCTGCCATCGGCACTATTATCATCAACCATAACTATTTCGTAATCATACTTCGCCAGGCTGTTCTGGATTCGCTCCACCAGTGGCACAATATTATCTTTTTCTTTGTAGGTCGGAACGATAATGGAAATAGTTTTAGCCATAATTTGCTTTCTCCTGCTAAATACAAGCTTGTGATTATTTTATCACATCAGTGAAGAAATGCGCAGATTTTCACTTTTTATGTAAACTACCGTCATTTTATAAATTTTAAGCCTAATTTTTAAAATTAGATTAAATATACACTAACGCGGACAAATAATTTTCGCTGCAAGACCATATTTCTCCCCTATTTGGCATGGTAAAAAACATACAAGACTTTATTTTAGGGCTCAAATATGGTAAATTGATTAACGGATAGGAGTGTAGCTCAGTTGGTAGAGCAGTGGTCTCCAAAACCACCGGTCAGGGGTTCGAATCCTCTCACTCCTGCCATTTAATTTTTATAGCTTTTAAATATGCCGAAGTGGTGGAAGCTGGTAGACACGCCATCTTGAGGGGGTGGTGGGCGAAAGCCTATGAGGGTTCAAAGACCTCCTTCGGCACCAGTAATTTAATAGAATGGGCGGAAGTAGTTCAGTGGTAGAACGCCTCCTTGCCAAGGAGGAGGTCGCGAGTTCGAATCTCGTCTTCCGCTCCAATTT
>JBKQML010000169.1:0-7962 GCA_052326545.1 Dehalococcoidales bacterium | reverse complement strand
TGGGCGCTTTCAGGACGGGTTCTGACGGACATTTACCGTCCGGTTTGGTGTAGTCAGAAATTATGGGGATTCCAAATTCAACCCATATATGACCCCGGCGGCCAGAACATGACGGAGCGTTTCTCGTATCTCGCATACATTCGCTTCGCTCAGTATCTCCGGCTGCGGCCTACGGCAAACGGTAATGATATTATATGACGGATTACCTGCGGGCTGTCAAGGGGATTTTGTCACCAAATTTATCGGAAATAATCAAGTTCCAATAACCAATAATCAAGAAAATCCGAAATACAAATTAACAATCAGCGGTCAGCTAATAGCGGGCAGTTTAGAGTCTGGAGTGATGAGTTATCTGCAATCTCCCTCTACTATCTGCCGCTTCGTGGGGAGAGAAGCTAATACGGGAGAGTATGGAGAACCGAGGAGAATCAGGATATGAATTGTATTTCAGGGATAGGATCAGGGCCAAGCTTGTTTGATGGATTCCTGCTTGCGCAGGAACGGCAAAGGGGGAATTCGTCCGCCTGAGACGGACACCTCGCAATGGAAAGCGCGGGACGGATGATGATTATTGCGGAAATGCTTCTCTTTTCTTTTTATGGGAATTTTGGGTTCCCCTTTTTTACTTTGTTTCTTTTTTGATTACCGCCTTGATTCGGGCAATCAACGGCGGCAGTTCGAGGGTAACGGTTTCCCAAACCAGGTCATTATTCACATCAAAATACCCGTGAATCAGACGGTTACGCATGCCGGCCATTTGCCGCCAGGCAATTTCCGGGTATTTTCGGCGTAAATTTTCCGATATACCCTAGGCGGCTTCCCCGATTATCTCCAGTAAACGGATAAGCCCCAAACCGAGCAACTCATCGGTGTCCAGGTCGACCCGTTTCCGATTTTTAGTATACCGGCGGGCTTTTTCTGCGGCTTCCAGAATATGTTGCAAACGGGATACATCGTCAATTACGGGCATAGCACTTTTGCCTCCGCCATGACGCGGCCGCGGAATTGAAGGCTTAAATCCTGTGGAGTACGCAGGTCGACCTTACGTCCGCCAATCATGTTTGATAATTCTTCTTCCATGCCGGCCATTTTCAGGAATCCGGGTGTTTTCCCCAGCTGGAATTCCACAAGCACATCGATGTCACTCTCCGGTTTGAAGTCAGCACGCAGGACGGACCCATACAGCGACAACTTTTGAACATGATTCAGGCGGCAAAATCCAGTTAACTCCGGCTGGTTTATTTTCAGGCGACGGCGGAGCAAAGCGTTTGAATCCGGCTGTGCGGCGGGTAGATGAGACATCAACCCCCGGATATCCTTGAACAGCGGCGATTTCGGGTCGGCTTGATAATATTTTTGCCGTCCCTCGGTAATTGAAACCAGCAAGCCGGCCTGCTCCAGACGTGCCAGTTCGCGGCTGACATTAGTAGAATCTTCACCGATTGTGGCCGCCAGCTGACGCACAAAATAACGTTCACCTGAGCGGGTAAAAAGCCGACCCAGAATTTTAGCCCTAAGTTTCGATCCAAACAATGTCTCAAGCATCCGATTCTCCGTTACGTTGCAGTGTTTTATACTGCTTATACAGTATATTATACTGCAATGCGGAGAATAGTTAAAGATTAAGTTGTAATTCTCTACATTTGCTCCGAATTAACTCCGCAAAGTACTTCCAGTTGCGACTTACAGTCTCAATCTCTCCTTACAAAGGAGAGAAAATTAGAATCATAATTTTGGCATTTTGTATTTTGAATTTGTTTGGATTTTGGAATTTTCCGTTAGGCCGAAGCGAAGCGCAGGCTATAGCACTGAACGAAGTGAATGTGTACTTTGCCGCAGGCAAATGTATACTCAGCTCAACGAGCTGATGTAGAACTTGGAATTTATCGTAGTTAGCCAGGCCGGGAGATACTCTCTCGGCTGCGCTCGAGTACCTTGCCATTCGTCCTTCAGCGGAAGGACTCAGGGTGACTGTATGCTGACGGCTGACAGCTCTGTTATAATGATGTCATGTCCGAACAATTATTAGTGCTCTTCGACGGCAACGGCCTGATTCACCGGGCTTTCCACGCCCTGCCGCCGTTTACCGTCCGCAAGACCGGCGAAACAGTGGGGGCGGTTTACGGCTTTACTTCGATTTTATTGAAGGCCATAAACGACCTGAAACCGACGAATTACGCCGTCGCTTTCGACCGCAAAGCCCCGACTTTCCGGCACCTGATGTTCGCCGATTATAAGGCGACACGGCCGGAAACCCCGGCGGAACTGGCAGGGCAGTTCGGGCGGGTGCGGGAACTGGTGCAGGCGTTCGACATCCCCATTTTTGAAATGGACGGCTTCGAAGCCGACGACATCCTGGGCACGTTGAGCAAACAGGCCGCCGCGCAGGGTATAAATACCGTGATTGTGACCGGTGACGCCGATATGATGCAGTTGGTGACCGATAAGACCAAAGTGCTGTATCCCAGGCCGCGCGGCAGCTTCGGTGATGCCGACCTCTACGATGCCGCCGCAGTGAAAACCAAATACGAAATCGGGCCGGAGCATATCGCCGATTACAAGGCTTTAAAAGGCGACCCTTCGGATAACATCCCCGGCGTCAAGGGCATCGGGGAAAAAACCGCCGTAAAACTGATTCAGCAATTTGGCGGCATCGAGCAGATTTATCAACACCTGGATGAAGTCACGCCGCCGAAACTGCAGGCTTTGCTGCGGGAAAACGTCGAGGTTGCCCGCCAGAGCAAAATCCTGACCACCATCGTCACCGATGCCCCGGTGACCCTTAATCTCGAAGCAACTCAGTCCAGTCACTTCAACCGGAATAAAGTCGTTGACCTTTTCCGGGAGTTGGAATTTGCCAGCCTGCTGAACAAACTACCGGAAACGGGCGAAACCGCACCGGCCGTAAAAACAGATTATCACCTGGTGAATACCACTGAAGCGCTGGAGGCACTGATAACCCGCCTTTCAGAGGCAAAATCATTTACGTTTGATACCGAAACCACCGGCACCAGACCGTTGGTCGACCAACTGGTAGGAATTTCGGTCTCACCCGCGCCCGGCGAATCATATTACGTTCCGGTGGGGCATACCGGCATGATGCAATCGCCGCAATTACCGTTAAATCTGGTAGTCGAGAGGCTGAAACCAATTTTTAGTGACACCGCCAAAGCCAAAATCGCCCACAACGGCAAGTTCGACATGGAAGTGCTGGACGGAGTCGGAATTAACGTAACGAACCTGGTTTCGGACACGATGATTGCCGCCTCCCTGCTCAGCGAACCGGCGCTCGACCTGAAATCACTGGCCTTCAGTCGGCTGAAAATTGAAATGACGCCGATTACCGGTCTCATCGGCACCGGCAGCAAGCAGATACCGATGTCGCAGGTGGAGATTGAGAAAGCGTCCGATTACTCCTGCGCCGACGCGGATCTGACCGGCCGCCTGAACGACATCTTGATGAAAGAATTGCAGTCCCAGGATTTGTGGGAATTATACGATGAAACCGAAATGCCTTTAGTCCCTGTGCTGCTGGCGATGGAAGAAAACGGCATCGCCGTGGATACGAAAATCATGGCCGCGATGTCCCGCGACCTGGGCGAAAAAATCAGGAAACTGGAAACTACGATTTGCGATTGCGCGGGACAGACGTTCAACATCAATTCCCCGGCGCAGCTGGGGATGATACTGGGCGACAAAATGCACATGGAAGCTGTTAAAAAGAAAAGCGGCGGCTACTCGACGGCGGCGGACATCCTGGAAGGTTTGCGCGGCGTCGACCCGATTATCGGACATATCCTGGAGTTCCGGCAGCTGACCAAACTGAAATCGACCTATGTCGACGCTTTGCCGATGCTGGTAAATCCGAAGACCGGCCGCATCCACACCAGTTTCAATCAGACCCGGACAAGTACAGGACGGCTTTCCTCGAGCGACCCCAACCTGCAGAACATCCCCATTCGGGACGAAGTGGGCCGGCGCATCCGCGAGGCGTTTATCGCCCCGGCCGGTTCGATGTTAATGGGGGTGGATTATTCGCAGATCGACCTGCGCGCGCTGGCGCATCTTTCCCAGGACGAGAATTTACTAAACGCCTTCCGCCATGACGAAGACATCCACACGGCGACGGCCGCGCAGCTTTACAACGTGCCGCCGGCGGAAGTCACATCCAACATGCGCCGCCTGGCCAAGACGGTGAATTTCGGGGTGATTTACGGGATGAGCGGCTACGGACTCGAGCAGGCCACCGAGCTTTCCCGGGAAGACGCCGGAAAATTTATCACGGCCTATTTTGATAAATACCCCGGCGTGAAAAAATACCTGGAAGCGACCAAAGAGCAGGCACGCAAGAACGGTTATGTGCAGACAATCCTCGGACGGAAACGCCTGATTCAGGATATTAACTCCGCCAACCGACAGGTGCGGGAAGCCGCCGAACGGATGGCCATCAACATGCCCGTGCAGGGGACTTCCGCCGACATCATCAAAAAAGCGATGATTAATCTGCACCGGGAAATGTTAAAGCGCCAACTGAAAAGCAAAATGCTGCTGCAGGTACACGACGAGCTGGTTTTTGAGGTGCCGGAAAATGAAATGGCGGAAATGCGCCAGCTTGTCCCGGAGAAGATGGTCAACGCCATCAAACTCAGCATCCCGCTGAAAGTGGAGACAAAAACGGGCAGAAACTGGGGAGAAATGGAGAAATAAATGCCTGAACTGCCGGAAGTCGAAACCGTTAAAAATCAATTGTCTCCGCATATCATCGGACGCACGATCACGAATGTGACTTTGCTGTGGGAAAAGATGGTTAAGGGTCAGGACCCTGCCGAGTTTTTAAAACTGGTTGGCGGGCATAAAATCATGGACATCACCCGTCACGGTAAATATCTGATTGTCCATTTGAGCAGCGGCAACAAGATGATTATCCACCTGAAAATGACCGGTTCGCTGCTGCTGGGGAAGAATGGTGATGAAGTACCGCAATACACCCGTGCGATTATCCATCTGGATGACGGACAGAATGTTTATTTTCGCGACCCGCGCAAGTTCGGGGTCCTGAAACTGCTGAAAAACACCGCCGAAATCGACGCCAAACTCGGTCCGGAACCGCTGGATGAAGACTTCACGCTGCAATACTTCAGCGAGGGCCTGGCCAAACGCACGGCGCCGGTAAAAGCATTTATCCTGGAACAGAAATTTATCGCCGGCATCGGGAACATGTACGCCGATGAAGCTTTGTTTGCGGCCGGAATCGACCCGCGGCGGGCTGCCAACTCGCTGAAAAAGACAGAAATTAAACGCCTTTATATTGCCATTCGCGAGGTGATTACCGCCGGCATCAAGTACGGCGGCGCCAGCGTGGTGACCTATTTCCACCCGGACGGGTCGGTCGGCACGGCGCATCAGCATTTCAATGTCGCGCACAACCAGAAAAAGGTGTGCGCCGTCTGCGGCGGTCCGATTGAGCGCATTGTAGTGCGCGGACGCGGCACTTACTACTGCCCCAGGTGCCAGAAGTAATTTTTTTAAATATTCAAGATTCAATAGTCAATACATCAGCCCGTTGCGCTGAGTACCTTGTAATCAAGATAAATAATAATATATAAAATCCGAATATCGAAATACTTATCCTTCAGTTGAAGGACCTCCTGCAAATTCAAAATACGAAATAAATTCAAATTTTCCCCGCTGTTGCCGCTACGCTTTTTATGGGCTTGATTTCATTCAGTTGACAGAGTACAATTCTTTACTTAGCACATAATAATTTCCAACAAGAGAATGGAATGACGACTGCTGACAGCGCCAATGCAAACAGTAAGCCGGAATTACGGCGGGACGTAACAGTCTGGGGCTCGTATACCTGGGGCTATGCGGATGTAGGTGCCGATATCTATGCCGCCCTCGGGCTGGTAATTGCCGCCGCGGAGGGCCTGGCGCCGCTGGCATTTGCCCTGGCCGGGGTGATTTACATCCTGATTGGCCTGGGGTATACCGAACTTTCCTCGACCTATCCCGTCGCCGGCGGCGGTCATTATTTCGCTTTGCGCGGCCTGGGTGATTTCTGGGGATTCGTGGCCGGAGCGGCGCTCTTGTTAGACTATACCATCGATATTGCGCTCTTCGCCGTGGCTTCCGCCGGTTATATCAACTTTTTCCTGCCGCTAATTTTTCATGGACTGAACATCGGGATGGCCGTGGCCATCGGGCCGCTGCACGGAATCAAGATTTTCTGGCTGATTGAGACGATGGTGCTCATCTTCTCCTTAATGTTCGTTAACATCCGCGGCGTGCGCCATTCCTCCCGACTGAACGAAATCCTCGGGGCAATGGACCTGATATTAGAGACCACGGTAGTCATGCTGGGATTTATTCTCGCCTGGCACCCGCAGCTGCTGGCCAGCCAGTGGAATTTGGCGCTGCATTCCCTGCCGCTGAGCAAGTTTATGTACGGGTCAAGTCTGGCCATCATCTCATTTGTGGGACTGGAATCGATTTCCCAGGCCGCCCAGGAGACCAGGCGTCCGGCGACAATTATTCCGCGCACCAGCATCGCGCTGATATTCACGGTTTTTATCTTCGCAGTGGGTTTTTCCACGGTCGGGTTAGGCATCCTGCCGTGGCAGCAGTTTTCTTCGAACGTCAGCGACCCGGTGGCCCAAATCGCGAAATCCATTCCCTACCTGGGATTTATCGCCGGGCCGTTCACCGCCGTCCTGGGGGCAACAATTTTGCTCATCAGCGCCAACACCGGCGTGATGGGCGCATCCCGTTTGACCCTTTCCATGAGTCAACTGCATCTGGTGACCGGCTGGCTGGATAAAATTCACCCCCGTTTCCATACGCCGGTTCGCACAATCATCATTTTCTCCTCGATGGGCGCACTGGAGGCGCTGCTCGCCTTTCTCACCCCGAGCGCGATGGACACGCTCGGCAACATGTACGCCTTTGGCGCGACGCTGGGCTACATGATCGTTTTTGTCTCTCTGATTGTCTTGCGCTACCGGGACCCGTATTCGCCGCGACCTTATAAAATGCCGGTCAATTTCAAAATCAAATCGGGCGGTAATATCGTGGATTTCCCGGTGTTCGGAATCCTGGGTTTTATCGGTGTCAGCTTTATTTTATTTGAAGTCATCTTTACGCATGCCATCGGACGGATTGCCGGGCCGTCCTGGGTAATTATATGCTTGATTTATTATTTCTTCTGGAGACGGCGGAACCACCTGCCACTCTTTGGAAGCGTGAAGCACAATTGGGAAAAAGAGCAAATCGATGTATTGACCAGCGCCGAAGAATACGACCTGGTGGAAGAATATAAGAATGCGCTGGCGCAACGGGATAAGAAGGTAAAACACGATGTTTCGAAAGCTGCCCCCACCGACAAAATTCACGATAACCGATAAATACAAGCTGCTGCTGGGCGCCATCGCGCTGATCCTTGGCGCGGTGATTTTGTGGCGCGCCATCGCCGTGGCGATTTCGGTGCCGGCGGTGCTGGTCAGCCTCGCGTTTTTCGGCTTTGGAAGTTACCGACTCTGGCTCGGGTGTACGCGACTCAAACAGCTGAAAGCCAACAGGGAGAAAACAAATGGTGCAGATTGAGCCGCTGGGCATTTTGCTGGCGGCATTGTTTGTCATTTCGGTGGGGGGACTGCTGATATGGATGTTCCGCGTACCGAAAGGCTCGACGATGTCGGCCGCCCGGGCATACAGTTCGCTGAGCGCCGTGCATAAGGTATTGGTGGCAATCACCGACGCTTTTCCTTCGGAACGGGCCATCGGGCTGGGGTGCCGACTGGGACAGGAACAGGGCGCCGAAATGCTGCTGCTGAACGTCATCCTGATGCCGTATTCGATGGCGCTGGACGACCCGGCGCCGGAGGAAGAGAAGAAAGCCGAGAACGCGCTTGACATGGGCGCGGCCATCGCCCAGCGGTACGGTTATAAAGTTACCAAGCGCAC
>JBKQML010000168.1:0-8001 GCA_052326545.1 Dehalococcoidales bacterium | reverse complement strand
CTGGCAGAAAGTATGCAATGACGATATAATAGTGGCAAATATTAAAAATAACGGAGGGCCGAAATGACGCAAACAGATGATAACTTACGGGAAGCTTTTGCCGGGGAAAGCCAGGCTAACCGCCGCTACACGTTTTTTGCGGAAAAGGCGGAAAAAGAAGGGCTGAAACAGGTGGCGCGACTTTTTAGAGCCGCCGCCGAAGCGGAGACTATCCATGCCAGAAATCACTTCAATGCCATGGACGGCGTCGGTTCCAGTATCGATAACCTGAGCGCCGGCGTCATCGGGGAGCACCTGGAATTTACGCGAATGTATCCGGGTTTTATCGAGAAAGCAACTGAAGAAGAAAATGCGCGTGCTCAGAAATCATTTGAATGGGCAAATGCGGTTGAGGAAATTCACTATAAATTGTATCAGGAGATGCTGAAATTAATCAAAGCCAAACAAACTCCGAAGGATGAGCCTTATTACGTCTGCCCGGTTTGCGGGAATACGGTTACCGGAAACGCCCCGGATATTTGTCCCATCTGCGGCACCGCCGGCGCAAAGTTCAAGAAGATTGAATAATTGGAGGAAAAGAATGACGACAAATTCTCAAAATAAGCCTGCTAATGCCTGGAAATCAACAACCGCCGGTATCTTAAGCATCATTGCCGGTGCGCTCGCCATAATTTTCGCTTTTACCATGTTCCATCGACATGAGGTCATCGGCTTGTTGAATCACGGAGGCCGCTGGCGAGTTTGGGGATGTATCGTTCTGCTGCTGGGTATCATGTCAATCATCGGCGGTATTTTTGCGATAATGCGGAAAGCTTGGGGAGTCGCCTTAGCCGGCGCCATCACGGCCTTATATCCTTACGGTGTCTTTGGGATTCTGGCGATTATTTTTGTGGCCATGGGAAAACCGGAATTCAGTAAACCGGTTGCGAAAGAAGCGGCCGCGCCGGCATCGGGAACAGAAACAAAGTCTCTGGGAAGTAAAACTTAATTCAGTTACGCTATATTGCAATCGGCGAATTAGTGAGAGGGATGATTTTTAATTTGAAATCATCCCTCTTATTTCAGATATCATCTTTATCTGCCGGGCGGAAAAACGCAGGTAACGGGTAATTTGCTGCAGTTCTTCCGCATTCAAATGACACAGCAACAGCCCGAGATAATAATCGGGGTTTGCCTTACCGGGCTGCCTTGCTGCACGGAATTGGGATACCAGCCAGTCATCAACTTTGAGTGACGGATGCAGTACGGTTAAAACACCGAGTTCAGCAGCGCGCCGCAGCGCCTTTTCCGGCTCCTTTTCTTTCAGTACCAGTTCCAGTTCATGTCTGAGACGGTATCCGCCGACGGTTTTCATTAGCGGTACGTTTTTTTTCAATAACGAAAGAGTTTCCGGTTCGATTTCGAAACCAAGACGCTGCTCATAACGGATGGCCCGCCAGATGCGAGTGGCATCATCGGTAAAACTCTTGTCATGCAGAATGCGAATAGATTGATTATTAAGATCTTTCAGTCCGCCATAAAGGTCGACTAATTCTCCATAGTTGTCAGGATTGAGACTGATTGCCATCGCATTGATGGTAAAATCGCGGCGGAACAGGTCCGTTTTTAATGTGCCGGCGGTGACGACGGGTAAGGCGCCGGGTTTGGCATAGGTTTCCGTGCGGGCCATGGCGATATCGATAGTCCATTTGCCCAGTTCGATTTTAGCGGTGTTGAAAATCAGATGCGCCATAAGTCTGCCGCCGACTTTTTCGGCGAATTCGCCGGCCAGTCTGACAGCGTCACCTTCCACCACTAGATCCAGGTCGCAAATATCGTTAATTTGCCCGAGCAGCAGGTCGCGGACAATACCGCCGACCAGATAAAGCGGCAGGTTTCGATTGCCGGCGAGGGCAACAGCATTATTTACCAGCGCCACCAGTTCAACCGGTAAGCTTTTTTCAATTTTTTCAGTCAGAATGATTTGTTGTGACATCGGCTTTCACCACGGAATTTCTTCACTATCTTACCATAACGGAGTCGAGGCTATTTCTTTGTTCCTGTTTCCTTCCCGACGGAAAAACATCTGCCCAGTGAATTACCTAAGGTAAAATATTCTGTCGGGGAACCCATCCCGTAGATAAAAGGCTTGATTTTCTTGATGTCCGGTTTGCCGTCAGTAAGGCAATTTTCCGTAATATGGGTTTCAACCACCAGGCCGATGACTAAGTGATGCGTCCCCAGTTCCAGAATGTGCTCCACTTTACAGGCCAGGTTGACCGGGCATTGTTCGATAAGCGGCGCATTTATCAGTTGGCCGTAAAAAATATTAAATTTACAGGCCGCTGCTTTATCTACCTCGGCACCCGAAACGATACCGCAGTAATCGGTTTCTTTCACGATATCGGTGGAAGGGATATTGACGGAAAATTCCCGGTTTGGCATGCCTTTCAATGTGTAACGCGCCGGACGAATGGCCACAGAGACCATCGGCGGGTTGCTGTTCGCCACGCCGCACCAGGCGACCGCCATAAAATTAGGCTTGCCGCTCACCATTGTTCCTACCAAAACGGTGGGCGGGGCGCAAATCAGAGGCTGGGGAGTCAATAATACTTTTTTCATCTTAATTTCTCCTCAACGTTATTTCACCTGCAATAAGGCAAATCCGCTCTCTTTATCTAAAACCCGCCTGGCATCGATGCCGGTGATTTCATAGATAATTGCTTCCGCCACCAGCCAGGTCTTGACTCCGGGACGGATGCAGCCGGTGGTGGTTTTCCCGGCACGGCCCATTGCCGCATGCATGTGCATACCGATTTTTCCGTTTTCCCCGGGAGCGAGAACCCCGATTCCCACGACTTCGTGTGCGCCATCGATCGGCAGCAGCATCGCGTCCGGCGGCATCCGGTCGGAAATACGCGGCCCGACGACAACCTGCCCGCTACCGATACCTCCCACCAGCAGCACAAAGCCATTCTTAATCTTTTTCTCTTCCGCAAATTTCTCCAGCGATGCGGGCAGCAAATCGCCCTCTTCCAGCCGGATGACAAAAACACGACCCATTTTTCCTTCAGTAGCTTTCATAAACGTTCAATCCCCCCTATAAAATTCCAAATTACAAATACCAATATCTCTTTACTAATAATCAATATTCAAGTGTCAAGTTTCAAGAAAATATTGAGTATTTATTATTTCTATTTACTTTATCTTTTCAATTATGGCTGTAAATATCTTTTACAGTTAGGACACAAACCAACAAAAACAAATACATCTCTTGCATATCTAATCGTCCTTTGTTCTAAATCATAAGGCTTGGAATCAATTTTATCGTTCATAAAATTCATCTCGTTATCTTGATTATTGATTATTGAAACTTGAATATTTTTTTATTACCCCTATATTTTAATACACTTACTTTATTTAGCGCTTAGAAATTAGAGTTTAGAGTTTTCCGCTACTGTTTGTCAATGTCCGGTCTGTGTTAAAATAAGCCGATGATTCCTATCAGACTTTCAATGCGCAATTTCATGCCCTACCGGGAAAATGTCCCCACGCTCGATTTTACCGGTATCCACCTGGTGAGCATTTGCGGCGATAACGGTAACGGCAAATCGGCCATTATCGATGCCATTACCTGGGCGTTATGGGGTGAAACCCGTGCCAAACGGGACGACGACCTCATCCATCAGAATGCTAACGACATGGAGGTCGAATTCGAATTTGCCGTCGGTGAACAGAAATACCGCATCATCCGCAAACATTCCCGTCCGAAACGGCGGAGTGCTTCGGGACAGTCGTCGCTTAATTTTCAAATTGCCACCGACAACGGTTTCCGTGCTATGGACGGCGACTCGATTCCCCAGACCCAGCAGAAAATTATCGATGTGCTGCATATGGACTACGGCACTTTCACCAACAGCGCCTTCTTGCGGCAGGGACACGCCGATGAATTCACGACATCCAGTCCCGCGAAACGCAAACAGGTGCTGGTGAATATCCTCGGTCTCGCCTATTATGACGGTTTTGAAGCTCAGGCTAAAGACATCGTGAAACAGCGTGAAATGTTAAGAGCGCAATTGATGGTATCGATTGCCGATATCGACCGCGAACTGGAGCTGAAGGCCACCGGCGAAGAAGAATTGCGGCAAGCCCAGCTTGAACTGGAAGGAATCGAGAAATCACTCAAAGAACAGGAATCAGCTCTCAACACACTGCGGCAGCAAAAGGAATTACTGGAGAGCAAGCGGGCGCATTTGCTGCAGTTGGAGAAAAACATCGCAGAACGTACCAGAACATTGACCCAATGGCAGGAACAAATCAGGCAGCTCCATGTCAGAATTACAGAACATGAAACTGTTATTGCACAGCGGACTGAGATTGAGGACGGGTATCGAAGATTCGTGGAAACTAAAATTTTGTGCGATACACTAAACAAGAATCTGGCGCTGGTCAACAAATTCAATCAGCGCCTTCACGAACTGGAGATGTTCGTCGAACGGGAAAGCCAGGCACTGACCAGAGAACATGCCTTGCTGCAGAGTAAAGTTACGGAGCTGGAGAAATCCCTCGCGGAATTGCCTCGACTCAAAGAGGAAGTCCAACAGGCACAGAATCAATTGCAGCATCTCGCGGCAGAAGAGGAGATTCTACACAATAAGAGGGAGGCCAGCCAGGAGGCTATCGCAGAAATTCGGAGCCTGGAATCGGACAAAAGCCGGTTGGAGAAAGAACTGGCGGAAATCGATGATAAATTGAATCTATTATTGATGCAACCGGACAACGCGAAATGCCCCGTCTGCCAGACTGAACTGGGCGCGGCCGGTCTGCAGCATATTTCCATCCACTACAACACGGAAAAACAAAGCAAATCCGATTCATTGAAAAATATTACGGCCGCCATTGTCCAAAAGAAAACAGCGTCAAAGACAACCGAGGCAGAAATATCCAAAATTGAGAAAACACTGGATAAAGATAAAGCACTGGCGCAGAGTCGTTCCGCGGTGTTGGAAAGAGAGATTAAACGGGCCGAAGAATCAGGCAGTCAACTGACAGAAATACAAGAGGAACTGAAAAAGATTGAAGAGCGACTGGCGCGTAAGGATTTTGCCGCCGCTCAGCAGGATGCGCTCGTCCAGATTTCCGCAGAATTGAATAAGCTGAATTATGACCCGCAAAAACACGAACAGGCGTGCCAGGAACTGGAAAACCTGCAAAAATATGAGGCACCAAAACAGCGCTTGGAGGAAGCCGACAGGCTGATTAATCAGGAAAAAGCAGATATCAGCCGTTTTGAAAAATCCGCCGCCGAATTGCAGGATGGACTCAAAGCCGATAGTCAGCAAAAAGAGGAATTATCGCTGGAAATAACGGATTTACCGCAGGTATCGAATAGTCTCCAACAGGCAGAAACTGAAGTCAAAAGACTGACGGGCGAACAAAAACAGGTTCAGGAGAAAATCGGCGGGATTAAGGGCAAACTGGAGTATTATACCCGTCGCGAACTGGAAAAATCGGAGAAAGAGAAACAATTGAATTTAGCCGTGAAAGAAGCCGCCATTTACCATGAACTGGCGGAAGCGTTCGGGAAGAAAGGCATTCAGGCTTTGTTGATTGAAACGGCTTTGCCGGAAATCGAAATTGAAGCCAACCGGCTGCTGGCCAGAATGACGGATAACCGGATGCACGTCAAGATTGAAACCCAGAAAGAGACGCAGAAAGGCGATATCGTTGAAACGCTGGAAATCAAAATCTCCGATGAACTGGGCACCAGAAATTATGAGATGTACAGCGGCGGGGAAGCCTTCCGCATCAATTTCGCCGTCCGTATTGCGCTGTCGCGTTTACTCGCCAGAAGGGCCGGCGCACCGCTGCCCACCCTGATTATCGATGAAGGCTTCGGGACGCAGGATACCGCCGGCATCGAAAAACTGAAAGAAGCGATTAATTCCATCCAGGACGATTTCGAGAAAATCCTGGTGATCACCCATGTCGAAGAACTGCGGGATGCTTTCCCGGCACGCATCGATGTCGTAAAAACCGCGGACGGCTCGACCATTAGCCTGAACTAACGCTAGTCTCCTCGCCCTTGAGGTTCGAAGACCGAAATACTTTTAACCTTAAGTTAAAATGTACTTGAGGGTATTGTACTGAGCGAAGCAAATGCAGAGAGGATTAAGGTGAGGAGTAAATCAATGTTTCCCCAAGCGAACTCGTTTAAACAAACAACTCCGTTAATCTCTATATCAAAGTGATATTAATCACAGCACCCGGCGCCGCGTTCCAATATATTAGATGCTAATCCAGTATAATACTGGCAGGAATATCAAACCGGAGGATGGCAATGACCGAACCAAAAAACATTACTGTTTATTCAACCTCGACCTGACCGTGGTGCTATCGAGCGAAAGAGTATCTTTCGCAGAAAGGCGTTAAATTCCAGGAATACGATGTCGGTAAGGATAGAGAAAAAGCCAAAGAAATGATTACCAAATCAGGACAGATGTCCGTGCCGGTCATCATCATTAACGACCAGGTTGTCGTCGGGTTCAATCAGGCCAGGATTGACGAGCTGCTGGCAAAAGAAAGCCTCGGCAAGGTAATTCCTGTCGTGGCTGAACCCACATTACCGGCAGTACAGACTCCGCCGGCCGATATTAAACCTCCGGAGGTTTAGATGTATGAAATAATAGTCGTCGGCGGTGGCCCGGCCGGCATGGCGGCGTCGGTGTATGCGGCCCGCAAACGGTTAAATACCCTCCTTATCGCCAGCGACATCGGCGGTCAGGTGAACTGGACTTCCGGCGTGGAAAACTACCTCGGTTACCAGTTCATTGAAGGCGCCGATTTGATTACTAAGTTCCAGCAGCAGGTCAACCAGTTCCCCATCGACCAGAAAATCGGCGTCAAAGTAGTACAAATTAAGAAAATCGACGGCGGCTTTGAAGTCATCGCCGAATCGGGCGAGAAATTTCAGGGTAAAACGGTGCTGCTGGCCAGCGGAAAACGTCCCCGCCGGTTGAATGTCGAGGGGGAAAGAGAACTGACCGGCCGCGGTGTCACCTATTGCGCCACCTGCGACGGCCCGATTTTTGCCGGCCAAAAGGTTGCGGTCATCGGCGGCGGTAATTCCGCGATTGAAGCCGCCCTCGATATGGTAAAAGTGGCAGAACATGTGGACATGGTGTCGGTCACACCGCTGACCGGCGACCCGATAATGATTGAGAAATTGGCCGACGCCAAAAACCTGACGATTTATACCGGTTATCAGACGGAAAAAGTATTGGGACAGGGATTAACTAAAGGCATCGTCATCAAAGAAATCAAAACTGGAAAAATTCAACAACTGGATGCTGCGGGGATATTTGTCGAAATCGGGCTGGAACCCAATTCGGATATGGTTAAAAATTTAATCAAACTGAATCAGAACGGCGAAGTGCCGGTGAACTGCTCCTGCGAAACAGAAATTCCAGGACTTTATGCCGCAGGCGATGTCACCACCGTGCCGGAAAAACAGATTGTAATTGCCGCCGGAGAAGGCGCGAAAGCCGCCCTCCAGGCCGACCGCTATTTGCAGCGACTGGCGAAATAGAAAAAAATTAAACCGTCCATACATGTCATTTCGTCAGCTTTATTACTTCTTTTCCAGATATTTTTCCGGGTTCTTGTCGAAGGCGATTTTGCAGCCTTTGGCGCAGAAGTAATATTTCTTCCCTTTGTAATCGGATGTGGCGGCGGCCTTTTTCTCATCAACTGTCATATTGCAGACCGGGTCGATAGCCATCTTTAGACTCCTTTTATAATTCTTGTTTCCTGTCTATATTTTCTTTATCAGTTTCCCATTTAGCCGGATTGTAAAATATATATTCACCAATCTCACTATAATCATTTTCATTTCTGATGACATGCTCATAGAAACTACGCTGCCATATATTTATACTAGGTGTTTGATTAAGTTCATTTATTCCTTTGGACGAATATGTTTTAAAAGCGCGTGCTATTTCAGACAAATTATGCGTTTTTGTA
>JBKQML010000167.1:0-11401 GCA_052326545.1 Dehalococcoidales bacterium | reverse complement strand
CCGGAAAGCGCTTGAGCATTCATTTCAACTACTCCTTAACCCGGCAGGGCAAGTCAAATTATTATTTATGGAAATTCTTACACGGCATAAAAAATCGGTCTGAAATTCCGGAGACCGAATCAAATCTATTTAAAAATAGCAAAAGGATGTTGGTTAAATAATATTAAAAGCAGACGTGAATGTCAAGAAAAGAGGCAGGTGGTCCATTTGCTAATGGTTGTTTCTGCAGACCATCACAAAACCAGTTATTGCAAAGAAATTCGGGTAGATAACAATATTGGCAGATTTTTACGGATGTTGAAGTTATTGAAAAAACAACAGGCACGAACAGGCATTTAGTAATTATTCAGAATATCGAAGTAAAAATTGACGCGAGGTAGTGATATCATTCAGTGAAAACGGCATTAACAGCAACTGCCAGACACAGGCTAATATATTCGACAAAGTTATCCGTAATGTCCTCATTGATCGAAATATCCCTCGTTTTCCCGCTAAATGTAATGGTTTGATGCATATCCAGTTTGGGGAAGTCTATCGAGTCGGCTTTTTTTACAAATCGCTTCATAAATTCTTCTTTAGTTAAACTAATTTTGCTTTCCATGTTATCTCCTTATCCAATCCTAGCCCAATTATACTCTCTCTTTTTGCAAACTTGAACGACGCAAATAATGAAGCTGTGTTCTTTTCATTGTCGGGCTTGACCCGACAATCCAGCGATTCCGGACAACATTATCAGGGTGAGAGTGGGGAAGATATTTAATATTTTTAATACGATTTATAGTGGTGTGGTACGTTCGACCCGTTAAAACCGGGGTCAGGATGAGGCTGCAGTATCATACTGCCACGTCGCTATGCTTCCCGCGATAGTAATGGTGATTGGTGGGCTGCGCCCACCCTACAAGTTACTACGTTCAAGGTACCCGCGGGCACTTGATTCCGGATTTCCTGCACTGTATTATAATTACAACTAAAAGAATACAAAAAGGAACCTGAAGATGGAAGAATGCGGTTGCGAGCGTTGCGGCAAAGAAGAAAAAGAGAAAAAGGGGCTGAAAGCGGTAATTCTGGTCGGCGGTGAAGGGACACGCTTGCGTCCTTTAACGTACCATACCCCCAAGCCGATGGTGCCCGTACTGAACCGCCCGTTTCTGGAGCATGTCATCCGCAACCTGAAAGAGCACAACATCACCGAAATCGTGATGGCGCAGTTTTATCTGCCGGCATCGATGAGAGAGTATTTCGGCGACGGCAGTAGACTTGGTGTGAAACTGTATTACGTAATGGAAGAAAAACCACTGGGTTCTGCCGGGGCGGTAAAGAACGTTGAAGGTTTTCTGGACAGTACGTTTTTTGTATTGAATGGCGATATTATCCACAGTCGCGATTTTACGGCCATTCTGAAATTCCACCGGCGGCACAGGGCAAAAGTAACTATTGTACTGACGCCTGTAGCCGACCCGACGCAATACGGTGTGGTAGAGACTGACAAACGTAACAGAGTAACACGTTTTCTGGAAAAGCCGAAAGCCGAAGAAGTAACGACGAATATGATAAATGCGGGAACGTGGGTGGTGGAGCCGGAAATTTTACAACGAATTCCGCCGGATACCAGATTCAGTTTTGAGCGTGACGTCTTTCCTCAGATGCTGGCAGACAAAGTACCTTTTTATGCCTATCCGACGGAAAACTACTGGATGGATACGGGCACGCCGGAAAACTATATTCAGCTGCACCGGGATATTTTAAACGGGAAACATGAAGGTTATGCTTTTGATAAAGATGTGATGATTGGAAAGAAGTGCCGCATCCATACCTCGGTGAAGTTCAAGGGTAAGGTCGTGATCGGCGATAAATGCCGGATTGACAGGGGTGTGAAATTAACCGGACCGGCGATAATCGGCCCGAACTGTCAAATCGGGAAAGACACCACAATCACGGATTCCGTTTTGTGGCATGACGATGCAATTGGAAATAAGGTCAAAATAAAAAGCTCGGTACTGGCGGACAACTGTAAAATCGGGGATAATTGCATTTTAAACGCGGTCGTGCTGGGAGACCACGTGACGGTTATTGACAATATAAAACTCAAAAAGGGCAGCCGTATCATGCCCGGCGAAATTGTTAAAGAAAATGAAGTACAACTCAAGAAGATTTAAAAAATAAAATACCGATAAATACGGATAAGGAGATTAAAATGGCAGAATTAAAAATTGGCGATAGAGTAAAAATACTGGATAAACCGGGCTGGCCGGACGGCGGCTACAAGATTGCTAACTGGGAAGGCACGATTGTTGAGGTGATTAAAGACCCGGCCGGTTATATCCTGATGAAAGCCGATAAGACCGGATACAATATGATGTTCCATGAGAAAGAACTGGAAAAAATCGGATAAAGCAAGGATGCGTTATCGACATCAGCCGATAAATTGGAATCATAAATCCGAAATACGAAATCCTTACTATATAGCTATTGGTTGCCAGTTTTCAGTCATTTTGGGAAATACCTGCATTTTCGGAATAATATTTTCGGGGTGTGGTAAGTTCGACCCATTAAAAACCGGGCTTAGCGGGACACCGCGGCAATGGATTGTCAATCGGTGTACATTTCGACTGATGTCGAAAGTATTTCGAGATTTAGTACAAAATTACTCAAGCTTGCGCCCATCCTACGAGTTACTGACTACTCTTTGGCTTTCGCAGGAATGACAAGAGGGGTGATTTTTCTTTCTCTATATTTGTTGAAGTGAAGCAAACTGCGTGTAACTGGAAATATCTGCATATCTTGACATTTATTGAGAAGCTAATATAATTAGGGAACAAAGGAGGGGAGGAAATGTTAAAAGATTTTAAGGCATTCATCATGCGCGGCAATGTTGTCGACATGGCGGTCGGTATCATTATAGGCGCGGCTTTCGGCGCCATTGTCACTTCACTGGTATCAAATGTGATCATGCCGCCGATCGGTCTGGCCCTCGGCAAAGTTGATTTTGCCAATTTACTGGTAGTGCTGAAACAGGGTTCGCCGATGGGACCTTATCTTACACTAGCCGATGCCCAGGCGGCCCACGCGGTGACAATCAACTACGGCACTTTTATTAATACGGTCATCTCTTTCATTATTGTGGCGGCAGTGGTCTTTTTCCTGATTGTCCGTCCGATTGCGAAAATGAATGAACGGCAAAAAGCGGCACAACCGCCGGCCCCACCCGCGGCCCCGACGACCAAAGAATGTGCGTTCTGCGGGACTCAGATTCCGATTAAAGCAACGCGGTGCCCGAATTGTACTTCGGAATTAACAAAATAAGAATACTCTTTTATTCGTAGACGTTTAGCGAGTTCCAAACGCAATTCGTGGATTTGCGCAGATAACCGGATTTAGTTAAATCCCCGGCTTCACAACCGGGGATTTTTTATTCCTCAAAATATTTGTAATGAAGGACGGAAAATACCGTATATATGATAGAGTAGAACATTGTAAACAATTGAAGCAAATGAGCGGTCAGCTTTCAGCTATCAGTTTAAAACGCAGGAGCAGGGAAAAAGAATGGAAGAGAGCGATAGGGAACTATCCTTTTACCATTATTTTCGTTAAACATATAGCAAGTGCTAATAATATCCCGGTGTAATATTAAAAAAACCGTATGTAAAAGGAGGGCTGTGATGTCGAAATCAGTTCCTGATGAACCTGAGGAAAAAATAATTGACGACAGTGGAACTTTTAAAGGTTGCACAACGTATTATCTTATAGAGGTACCTCGATGATAGAACAACAAACTATTATAACTGAAGATGAAATCATCAAACGCTGCCAGGCCGGCGACCGGGAAGCATTCCGAACCATAGTGGAAAAATATCAGGATGTTCTCTACGGCACAGCCTACCTGATGACCGGCAGCAGGCCAGCGGCTGAAGACCATGTCCAGGAAGCCTTCCTGGCGGCATGGAAAGGCATCGGCAGCTTTCGTACCGGATATCCGCTGAAACCATGGTTGGTCCGGATTCTGGTGAACAAGGTGCTCAGCTACCAAAGAGCCAACGCGAATACGATGATATCGCTGGATACAGATTTAGCCGCTGACCCGGCAGGGGACGACCCGGCAGAAGACATCGCCCGGCGGGACCAGTTAAAACGGGTGATGCAATGCCTGTCCAATGCGCAGCGGCAGGTGGTGCTGCTGCGGTACTTCGCCGGCCTTTCGCTGGCAGAGACAGCGGCGGCATTAGGGCGGCGGCAGGGAACAATAAAATCGCAAACATTTAGAGCTCTGGAACAGTTGAAAGACCTGATTGAGGATGATAACAGGCAATAATAGGAGGTTAGAAATGAAAGACGAAAAGAACAATTTTACTAATATTGAACAAAGAGTGCAGAAGTTCTTTCAAAAACAGGCGGAATCGTTGAAAGGCGGTAAGGACTTGTGGTCAAAGTTAGAGTCTAAACTGGACGCAAAGACCACGAATACCGGACCCAATAAAACGAAAGGAAGATTCTGGCAATGGCTGGCCGGGCCCAGGCTGATTGCTTTCTCCTCATCTTTGGCGGTTGTGGTGATACTGGTAGTGGCAGGCTCTTTATGGATAACCAACAATAATGCAGCCAATAGCAGAGCTGCCGCCCAGTCCGAGAACGCGGGTATAGTATGGGGATTTAATGGCGGCGGTAGTCCGGTATCGACAGCAACTTATCCGCCACAGATAATACCCGAAACTACGATGGTGGCGACTACCACCACGATGCCAAGCGGCACAGTGTTAGGCCCTGTAGCAAGCACAAGCGATGGAACTTTTTATTCAACCTCAGGTATCCCGGACACAACCGGAAAGCAGGTTATATCCCAGGCGTCAGTCTCGCTGGAAGTGAGTAACGTGTCCACGGCCCTCACTCAGGTGGAGACGATGGCGCAAAATCTGGGGGGTTCGGTGGACAATATGTCCAGCAGCGGGGAACAAAACCAGGAACAGGCCAACGTGACGATCCGCGTACCCCAGAATCAATTCCTGACGGCCCTCAATCAGCTGCAAAGCATGGGCACAGTGGAGAGCCAGAACATCAGTACTCAAGATGTAACCGAACAGTATATCGATTTGCAGGCGCAATTAAACAGCGCGCAACTGGAAGAGCAAAGCCTGCAAGCAATATTAGCGAAAGCGACCACGGTGAGCGATGAGATCGCAATCCAGGAACAACTCACTCAGGTGATATCACAGGTTGAAAGCCTGCAGGGGCAGATAAACTATCTGCAAAATCAAGTGGCGATGTCAACAATTACGGTAAGTTTGAATACACCCTTGCAAAATGTCGGGCAAGCGCCATCCGGGACGTTAAGCGTTGTGGTGTCCAGTGTTGATAATAGTTTAGCAGCAGTGAAACAGCTGGTATCCGGCGTCAACGGTATTATCAATTATTCCACGGTTTCTTTCGACAATGGCCAGGAAAGCGCCTATCTTTCGTTACAGGTCTACAGCGCAAACTTTGACCAGGTAATGAATGCGATCGGAAAATACGGCAAAATAGAACAGAAGACGATTCAGGAGTCGGCCACATCGCAGCAAACCGGGACGCAGCAGAGCAATTCGCCCCCTGATGCCAGTATTAGTTTAACCTTAACCGAGGCAACCGGCTTTTGGACGCCGGTTCATATCACAATCGTTGCCGCCGGTAGCGTGATATTAGTGATTTTGATTATCATCCTTGCGATAGCCGGTCGGGCGGGACTATTGAGGAAGAGAACATCGTAAGTCGCCTGGCTGCTGCCGGGCAATGTTATCCGGATAGAAGTCGATCAATCCAGCGGTGAAAAAAATAAGAAGATTAACGGGATGACAAATAATGGAAAACGCAGCTCGTAGAATTAAATTCCGAATCACATGGATGGTGATGTCCGAGAAAAGCAGATATGCCTATCTCTGGGGACGCACCGAACAACATCTACGACAAAAAGGCAGCAGTTAAAAAATAACGATAACACCGATTAGCTGCGGGTCGAATCCGCCTGAACTAATATTTTCTTTAAAATTGATTCAAATTGGCGGCGCTCTTCCCCAGTGAGAGGTGAAAATAATGTCATGAGGGACTTACTCTTCACGCTCATTTGAGCCATTTCAAGACCTTTCTCCGTTAATTCCAGCTTTAAAAGGTTCGATTTGGGCGTGTTTTTAATTCTCTTGATTAATCCGTCGTTTTCCATCCTGATCGCTTGCTTGGAAATAACATGAGTTTCCCGCTCAACCTGTCTGGCTACTTCAGATAAAGTTGCCTTTGACCCGAGAGCTCTGATTGTGCGTAAAACATAAAGCTGGCGAACGGGAATCTTGTACGGACTTAATTCTTTCTGTCTGAGTTGAACGATTGTATGGTTTAACCTTCCGATTAACGTCCATAAGTCAAAATTCGATTGGGCTAATGTTGTTTTTTTCATGTTATCAACTTTTCTTCAGCTATGTATGAAGATCCCCTTTTATATTTTCCTAAAATTATATCACAAAAGCAAGAAAACAGAATATTATCTACTTCGGGCTTCAAGGAAAGAGATTCGTTTTCCGGGGGTATGCGCTTCTCACTTATTCACGAAGATTACCAATTATTTGTCGATTTACAGGCAGGGATGCCGGTACAACCAAGTTTACCATGACATTTTTCTCAGCCGCACGATCACTGTGATATAATTTTGATGTTGGGTTTTTAAGATGTGGGAAAAATTAGAGCAAATAAATAAAAGATACGAAGAACTCGTGGCGCAGATGAGCAATCCGGAAATTGCCATCGACCATGTGCAGATGACAAAGCTGGCTCAAGAAAAAGCTTCACTGGACAATATTATCAGCCTCTATCAGGACTATAAAGCCACCGTGAAGTCGCTGGATGATACCAAGGCCATGATGAATGAAAAACTCGATGCCGAAATGATGGCGATGGCGAAAGAAGAAGCGCATCAGCTTGAAGAGAAACAGGCGCGATTGCAAGAAGAACTGAAGCTGGCGCTGTTGCCGAAAGACCCCAATGACGAAAAAAATATCATCATGGAAATCAGGGCGGGGGCAGGCGGCGATGAAGCAGCAATATTCGCCGCCGAACTTTTCCGGATGTACAGCCGCTACGCACAGGCTAAAAGGTGGAATGTGGATGTTATCAGTTCCAGTGAAAGCATCGGCGGCGGTATCAAGGAAATCATCCTGGAAATCAGCGGTAAAGGCGTTTTCAGCCGGCTTAAGTACGAAAGAGGGGTACACCGGGTGCAGAGAGTCCCCGTCACCGAATCTTCGGGGAGAATTCATACTTCCACGGCGACAGTTGCCGTTTTACCGGAAGCAGAGGAAGTGGATCTGGAGATTGACCCCGGCGACCTGCGAGTCGATATTTTCCACAGCGGCGGCGCCGGCGGACAGAATGTGAATAAAGTGGCCACCGCGGTCAGGCTGACACATTTTCCAACCGGGATGGTCGTTATTTGCCAGGACGAGCGTTCCCAATTAAGGAATCGTCAGAAAGCGATGGCGGTTTTACGCGCACGTCTGCTGGATATGGAAACGAGCAAGCAACAGCAGGAAATGAGCTCCATGCGGCGCTCTCAGGTGGGCAGCGGGGAACGCAGTGAGAAAATCCGGACGTATAATTTTCCCCAGGACCGGCTTTCCGACCACCGTATCGGCCTGACGCTGCACAGTTTGCCGAGGATTATGCAGGGCGAGCTGGATGAACTGATCGATGCGCTGGCCGCCGACGAACAGGCGAAGCTGCTGCAGGAGCAACTATCGTGACCCGACGGCAGGCTCTCGAACGGGCGCGAGAGCTGCTGACCCGCCACAAAATCGAAGATGCTGTCCTGGAAGCGGAACTACTTTTAGGCCATACCCTTAAAATCACCCGAACCCAATTGTTGACGGAAGCTGATGTTGAACTGAAGAAACGGCAGGAAGATACCTTTAAAACTTTCGTCAAGCGCCGCATCAAAGGCGAACCGAACGCTTATATTACCGGTCACCGCGAATTCTTCGGGTTGGATTTCCTGGTGGACAAGAGTGTGCTGATACCGCGCCCGGAAACAGAAATATTAGTCGAGCAGGCGATTGCGCGTGCCAAAGATTTCCAGAAACCGGTAATTGTCGATGTCGGTACCGGCAGCGGGGCGATTGCGATCAGTCTGGCGAAAAACCTGTTCAACGCAGAAATTTACGCTGTCGATATTTCCAGGACGGCATTGAAAACGGCCGGACGAAATTGCCTGAAACACAAGATAGAAAATAGAATCCACCTGATACAAAGCGATTTGTTGGAATCTGTTCCGTCGTTAGTTGACATAATCGTGGCCAATCTACCCTATGTTTTAACCGCCGAGGTACCAAAAGTGAACACCGCAGGTTTTGAACCGCAGCTGGCGCTGGACGGCGGCGCAGACGGGATGGACGTGATAACAAGACTATGTTTTCAGGCCAAAGACAGATTGCAACCGAAAGGTTGGCTGCTGCTGGAAACAGGTACAGGACAGAGTCAATTAGTATCCGACATGTTGAAGGCTCTTTGGCCGGCGGCAAAGATTGATATTGTGTGTGATTTAAGCGGCATTCAGCGGGTAGTTTGCGCAACATTAACCCTAAAATAGCCACAGGTTGCAGGGTGCTACGCCGAATGACTGACTTGACGATGAATCTGATTTGATAGAAAATTTACCTGACCGGTTTGTTCCATCGTTCATTTTTCAATTTAGGCATTAAGGTGGAAGTAACACAGAATGAACATGATTGTCTGCGTAAAGCAGGTGCTCAACCCGGAAGCGCCGCCGACCAGTTTCAAAATCGACCCGGTGACGAACAATGTTGTGGCTCCGTCCGACGTCCAACCGGTGCTCAGTCCTTTCGATGAGCAGGCAGTAGAAGCGGCGTTACGAATTAAAGATGTCAAGGGCGGCACAATCACGATTATCAGTCTGGGTTTTAACCTGCACCGGGATATTGTGAAAAAACCGCTTTCGATGGGCGCCGATGAACTGATTCTCCTGGAAGACCCTGCGTTTGTGGACGGGGACAGCTGGTCCACCGCTTATGTTCTGGCCGCGGCGATAAAAAAACTGGGGCAATTCGACCTTATTTTTTGCGGCCGTCAGGCGGCAGATTCAGATTCAGGACAGGTTGGTTCCGGTATCGCCGAAATACTGGGCTTACCCCAGGTCACAGTTGCCAGGAAAATCGAAGCTGAAGACGGCAAGGTGAAAGTCGAAAAGGTCACTGCGGACGGCTATGAAGTGGTTGAGGTGGCCACACCGGCACTGATCACGGTCAGTAACGAATTGGGCGAACCGCGTTATGCCACGATCATGGGGATTGGGGCTGCCAGGCGTAAAGAGCCGATTATCTGGAAACCTGCTGATATCGGTGTCGATGCCTTTGATGTTGGCGTCGCAGGACGGCGCATGAAACTGCGTAAAATCTTTCAGCCGGCGCATGCGGATAAATGCGAATTCATTACCGGCACGAGTGAAGAAGATGCCGGCGCGAATCTGGCTAAGAAACTCGCGGAAATGAAATTGCTCTAACACTTGCTTGTAAATAATAGTAACTTTTTTAATGAGTCCCTGTCTCTTCATGGGAGATTACCCCTCATCCCGGAGGTCCTCTCTCCCGTGGGAATACACAGACCTACGGCCTCCAGCTTCCAGGCTCAAGGGCGTACATTTCAACTGTGATTGATTATTTCGTCCGCCTGGGGCGGACTCAAAGGGAACTAACGTAAGGGGAGTAGTCCTGGTGGATAATAAAGGCGTAATGATTTTCGTCGAGGTAATGGATGGGAAACCGGCGCCGATTACCAGAGAATTACTGGGTGTGGGACGCAAACTGACGAATGACCTCGGTGAAGAATTAAGCGCATTAACAGTAGGCAGCGGGGTGCGAAACAGCATTGCCGGTGCTGTAGCCGGAGTCACTGATAAAGTATATGTGGTTGATGACCCGCTGCTGAAAGATTACCGCACCGAACCTTATGTTTCAGTGGTCGAAAAAGTATGCAAAGCAGCGCATCCCCGGATTTTACTGATGGGGCACACGACAATCGGCCGTGACTTAGCGCCGCGGGTGGCCTTCAGATTGGAAACGGCAGCAGCGACGGATTGTATCGCGCTCGATATTGATGACATGAACCAACAGCTTTTGATGACCAAGCCGATATACGGCGGTAATGCGCTGGCCGTCTTTACCATGGAAACCTTCCCGCAGATGGCGACAATTCGTCCCAAAGCAATGACTGCCCTGGCAGTGGACAGTTCAGGCAAAGGCGAAATTGTCAATATTGCCGCAGAATTGGACCAGGCAGCGATTAAAACTACCGTATTACAGAAAGTCGTCCAGGAATTGGAAGGGCCTAAATTGGAAGATGCATCGATCATTATTACCGGCGGCCGGGGCATCGGGGGGGCGGAGGGTTTCAAGCAACTGGAAGAGCTGGCCAAACTGATGAAAGGGGCCGTGGGGGCGAGTCGAGCCCCCTGTGATAACGGATGGGTAAACGATACGAAGCAGATTGGTTTGACCGGCAAAATCGTTTCGCCGGATGTTTATATTGCGGTAGCGGTGTCGGGCAGCAGCCAACATCTCGCCGGGTGTTCCGAAGCCAGAAATATTATCGCCATTAACCGCGACCCGGAAGCCAACATTTTCAAAGAGGCACGTTTCGGCGTAGTCGGAGACTGGAAGAAAGTTATCCCGGGTTTCGAGGCGAAGCTGAAGGAAATGATGGGGAAGTAGCGACGGGGTGAAATCCTAAATCCGAAACCCTAAACAATTTCAAAATACAAAATTATAACGCGCTGGTTAGTAGCGCTGAGTACCTTGTAATAAAAAACTCCCCAAGTTCCCTAACATGCCGCTTTGAACGAACCGAATGGGCTTCTAATGAACCACAGGGAGATTCTTCGGGTACTTCGTAACCTCAGAATGATATCCGCACTCACTCTCTTTTGTGTTTCTTGACAGTCTAACCGCTCGTGGGTGTATACTTGAGTAGGACGCGGGGTGGAGCAGTGGCAGCTCGTCGGGCTCATAACCCGAAGGTCGTTGGTTCAAATCCAACCCCCGCTACCAAATTCTGAATCTAAAAAGCCCCTCAGTTTTTTGTGGGTTGAGGGGCTTTTTATTTTTTGGTCACGGATTGGTCACGGATTGATTCTAATGTCTGTTTTGCTGTCTAGACTATTGAAAGATGGATTGTTGACAAGTTGGTCAAATTTAAGTGCAGCAGCTTCTTGCAATCCGGGTGATACATGGGAATATGTATCAAGAGTAGTGACTATGGAGCTATGTCCAAGTCTTTCTGAAACAATCTTGGGATGAATGCCCTGTTTAAGCATAAGAGAAGCATGAGTGTGACGGGCGTCATGCAACCTGATTCCTGGAAGTCCCACGCGCTTTAT
>JBKQML010000166.1:0-3932 GCA_052326545.1 Dehalococcoidales bacterium | reverse complement strand
ATTGAGTTACAAAGTCCCAGAACGAAGTGAATGGGAGAGGGGCACAGCCCCTCTAAGTAAAATTCTCTTCCCCGCGGGAAGAGAAAGAGATGGGGCGTTGTGGTAGCATTAACAATGTGCCCGTGTTGATACCAAGCCTTTGGTTGGGGAAATTGTAACGATAGCTATAAACCTATGTTTCAAGAATTGGAAGAACTTGTCTCGAGCGGGCAAATAACAAATCAGGGATAACTATGCAAATACTTAATCCGGGTAAAGAAGACTATCACATCCACTCCATCACCTTCTCCGATGGCTGGAATTCCGTCGATGAGATTGTCCGGTATGCCGGTGAAATCGGCCTGACCAAGATTGCCATCTGCGACCATTCCACAGCATTGCTCACAAGTGAAGGGTTCGTCAGAAAAACCTACAGGTCTCCGTTCAAACGCTGGAAGAATGTTTTCAATGATGTCGAAGTTATTTTCGGGGTGGAAGCCGATCTGTTGAATGATTCCGGTGATGTCTGTATGGAGATACAGGGTATCGAAGGCGATTTCATCATCCTGTCCTACCATGAAGAAGTATTTAAAAGCGAATCAAAAAAAATCGCCGATAGTTTTATCAGTGCCATAAAAAGATACCACGACAGGATAGATTGCATCGGGCACGTCTGTTACGGAATCGATGAACCTGATGCTCTCACTGTCATTAAGGCTGCCAACGACTACGATATTCCACTGGAGCTCAATGCCAAATATTTCGTCAAGCATCCGGAGATTTGGAAAGTCCTGCTGGATAATGCCGCCCGTCTCTATGTCAACAGTGACGCCCACCTTCTCTCCGACCTCCGCGATTTGCGCCCCCAGGCTTTCGAACTCCTGAAACAAATGAAATACATCAAATTATAACAAGGCTGAGATAGGTGTTGCTTTTATCTTTGGCTAGACTGTAATGGTTGGGACTAAGTACACACTCCGGAAGAAGAGGTGGATGCTTTAACCCATTGCGAGCCACTGATAAAATCAGGGCGCGGCAATCTCTGTAATACTTAAATTCTGCACTGCGAAGCTTTTCTTTAAGAAGCACTACATATCCAATCTAACATCCACTGATTTTCCTTTGGTCTTTTTCTGCAAAGTGTCTATTAAGCCCGAAGTTCCGTCATGGGCTGAGACTTGCTCTGCATCAACTTTATTTAGTTGATTGTATTTAAGGCACTTTTTATAAAAATTTTTAACCTTATCAGCGAAAGCTTGATCCACTTTCTTAATGGATTCCAATATTTCTTCCCAACTAATGGCAGAAATAATAATTGTATCTAGAGTGGGCACAAACCATTCTTCAAACCATGATTCTTTCTCACCACCATATTCGCTAACTCTTTTCTTAACTTTTTTATAAATAGACTCTCGACTAAGATTATTTGTAAATACATCAGCTTTTATTTGTGCTTCTGGCGCCAATATATGGAATGCAAGGTGCTGCATATTTTGAGGACGATTTTTTGAATATTGTATTAGCTCCGCGATGCAAGCAATATAACGAGCGGCTTGGTCAAAATAACCGGCATGTGAAACACCTTGTGACAATTTACTGTATATTTTAGCTTCCAATACGACAAAACGCTTTGCTTCTGGGAGTAAATTGATCTCAGATGTATTGCTGATTGTAAAATTACCAACAACTCCGTCAGCATGTGTCCAGGATTCAGATAATTTATCGCCTCTATATCTTGGTAAGAATGGCGATCTTAATAAGCCTTCGGAATACCAAGTAGAGTTAAATTCAAAACTAAGAGGATGTCCCTTCATTTCATTTTTAGAAAACCGGTTCAATATAATTCTGAGACACCAACCTTCGTTAAACAACATTGTTGGCGGAACAAGAGGAGATTCACTATCACAACTTTGTAAAATGGCGTCGATTTCTTCTAACATTATTTAGCTCCCGCCGATCTTCCGTACAATTCTATCTGGTTGTGATGGATTTCGATGACTTCATCCAGCTTTAAAAATACCGGCTCTTTCAATCGGCCAGCCTCTTCAGCGTGTGACCGTACTTATTGTTTACTTTTCCCAATGCTTCCCTGAATTGCTTCTTTCGTTTTTCATCTCGTACCGGCGAAATGAGTAATAATGTCCCGTCTGTTGAAATTTCCAGCGGCGTCTGGTCGTCAATATTCAGCAAGTCGAGGACGCCTTTATCAATTACCAGCGCCAGGCTATTCCCGTGCCGTGTCAATTTTTTTAACAATATTCTCACCTCTATCGTTATAACATTGTAATAACAAAGTAGCACCAACACAAGATTTTGTCAAATATCATTGTTCATCATCATTGACAGCTTCCGTCATGTTGTGTTAAATTTACTATTACCATGTTAAGACTGAATTTAAATCGCCACCAGGTTATTGTCGCCGCCGTTGCCGCAGCAGCTATTATCACCGCTGGGGAGGTCTGGAGCGTCTAGTCGCAAATTCTAAAAACAATTAAACCGGTAGACACAAGAGCCCTCTCCTTAAAAACGAGAGGGCTCTTTCTTTTTCCGTAATTTCTCAGAGATGTTAATTGATAAAATACATATACCAAAAGGAGCAACAAACATGGATAGTATCTTTTCCGACCGCATCTCCGATGTGCCCCGTTCCTTCATTCGGGAAATCCTGAAAGTCACGCTCGACCCGACGATTATTTCTTTTGCCGGCGGTCTGCCGAACCGGAAGTTTTTTCCGGTCGAGGAACTGAAGGCGGCCACCGCTAAAGTTTTCGATACGATGGGTCGGGATGTGCTGCAATACAGCACGTCCGAGGGTTTTTCCGGCCTGCGGGAAATGATTGCCCGGCGCTATCATGACCGGCAAAACCTCGATATCCCAATTGAAAACATATTAATCACCAACGGTTCGCAGCAGGGACTGGACCTCATGGGTAAAACTTTTATCAACGAAGGTGATGACATTGTGATTGAAGAACCGGCCTATTTGGGAGCCATCCAGGCTTTTTCTCTTTATAAACCGAGGTTTAATCCGGTGGTGCTGACAGATGAAGGGATGGATTTACGGCATTTTAAAGCGGTGATGTCCGCACGCAAACCAAAATTAATTTACGTTGTGCCCAATTTCCAGAACCCGTCCGGGCTTTCCTTCTCGGAGCGGACCCGGCGTGAAATGGCCGGTATCATCCGCGGCACTAAAACGCTGCTCATTGAAGATGACCCATACGGCGACTTGCGGTATTCCGGCAGCATCAAATCATCTTTTAAGACAGTCTTGCCGGACAATACCATCCTGTTCGGCACCTTCTCCAAGACGGTTGCCCCCGGTTTCCGTCTGGGTTGGGTCGTTGCGCCGGACGATATCATGGAAAAACTGATTGTCGCCAAGCAGGCTGCCGACCTGCATACCACTCATTTTACCCAGTGCATTCTCTGGCAATACATGAAAGACAACGACCTTGATGCCCATATCCGCAAAATCAAGGAGTGTTACGGCCGGCAAATGAAAACGATGCTGCACAGTATCGAAAAATATTTCCCTGATAACGTTGCGCATACTACACCCGAGGGGGGCATGTTCCTGTGGGTCACCCTGCCGGAAAACACTTCATCCCGTGACCTGCTCGACCTTGCCCTTAAAGACAAAGTCATCTTTGTACCCGGCGACCCGTTCTATGTCAACCGCCGGAACACCAATACGCTGCGGCTTAATTTTTCCTGCACGGATGAAGAAACAATCGAAATTGGTATTATAAACCTGGGCAAAGCGATGAAACAGTTGTTGGCTAAATAGTGAAATAGTCGTTTCGGCATATTTGGAATCTCCCTCCTTTTTAAGGAGGGATAAAGGGAGAATTATTTTACGAATCTTAGTGAGTGCAGCTTATAGGAATAAGCACAAACAAGAATATCTATAATCTTTACTCTTTAAATTCGATCGGCCCTTTTTTATAGCC
>JBKQML010000165.1:0-4454 GCA_052326545.1 Dehalococcoidales bacterium | reverse complement strand
CGAGGGGCTGGGTTTTTATACCCGGCCCCTCTATTTTCTTGTCGTTCCCGCGAACGCGGGAATCTATCTGACATCCTTCAATTGTTTACAATGGTCTGTTAATGTTTATATCTTTATTAATATTTTGCATTTTTTGTTTTGAAACTTTGTTTGGCATTTGGATTTTGGCATTTGGAATTTCGTATATAAATCTATATCTTCCTAACCAAATCCTCATTTTCTCGTTATATAATACGAAGTAATCACATGTGGGGTATTTTATGATAATTTTATTCAGCCGATTAGCTATTACGTTAATTCTGGCCGCTACTTTCAGCGCTCTTCTTATGTCAACCAGCTGCGCCAAATCAAACCACGATGGCTTTGCCATTTACTTGACTAAAGACAATATACCCGCGGATAAAATGCCCGCCCTGAACCAGATAAAAATAGCGGATACCCCCCTGATCACTCTGAGCGATATCGTCACTTATGATGATTTGACCTACCGGCTTACTCTCACCGACGATGCTTCCCAGCGCATCTCTAATCTTGCTGTTCCGATGAGCGGGTTGTCATTTGTGGTTTGCGTTAATCGCAAGCCCATTTACTGGGGCATCTTCTGGTCAGAGGCTTCATCTGCTTTCACTCCTTCCTCCTGTGTAATCGTATCTTATCCGCTCATTCCTACCTATCATATAGGCAATGCTGATACCGTTCAGCCGGGTCCCGATATTTTAGAACTGAAGTACTCTGGAAACAATGACCCGCGGAATAACCCGGCAATCATCGCCGCTTTACAGCAGGCCGGTAAATTAAACCACGAAGGTTTTGCCATTTATTTACCCCTGGGCGATATTTCTCCCCAAAACATGCCTGACTTGAATACTGTCGTGATTCCGCCGCAACCGTTTATCTCGTTAGATGACATCATCAGTTACAATCCT
This sequence comes from Dehalococcoidales bacterium, assembly GCA_052326545.1. Lineage (GTDB taxonomy): Bacteria > Chloroflexota > Dehalococcoidia > Dehalococcoidales > Fen-1064 > Fen-1064. Next base: position 3,528 of record JBKQML010000165.1, on the reverse strand, counting down.
GTCACTTATCAGCTTACGCTTACCCCGGATGCTCTTAATCGTCTTATCGCTCTGCAAGTCGGGGTCTACGGTAAATCATTTGTCGTCTGTGTGGATCGAAGACCGGTTTATTGGGGCGCTTTTTGGACTATGGATTCCTCTGTTCCCTTCAATGGTATTACCATCGAGCAGCCCCTCAATTCCCAGACTGATACCGTTACCATCCAGATGGGTTATCCGTCTTCATCATTTTTCACCGGCGTAGACTGGGTGGATGACGCCGCAATTCAGGAATCTTTCCAACAGGTCGGTAAATTAATCAGCACACCTGATGCTCTTCTGCCGCAATCTATGAAGGGCTACGAACTTTATTCCTGTCAGCAGGACAATCAGTGGAACTATACTTTGATTACGGGCACCGACCGCGATAAAACCACTCAGGAAATCATCACCGCCAATAACACTGTGACTGCCGACGGTTGGGTCAATATCCACGTTACCGGCCTGGACGCCCTCGAAGCGGTTCTCGCCCGTGTTTCTCACAGCGATTTTGTTTCCTGGGTTTCCGGTCGTCCCGCGGACAGCGCCCAATTCGGCGTTACCTTCGCTCTTCCACCCGCCGATATCCTCATAGCAATAAAAACTTACGCTGACCAGCACGGCCTTAATTTAGTCGTTTTTTCCCAAGGTTCCTGAAAACCTACCATTACGAACCCTTCAGGGCATGGCAATCCAGCTGTAGGGTGGGCACAGCCCACCTCTAATTACCATTGCGAGGAGCGCAGCGACGCGGCAATTCGACTCACAATGAGGTACATTCGTCATTGTCATTCCCGCGAAAGCCAAAGGCACTAAACAAAGTGAATGTGCGGGAATATGAAGTCTACAAACGAAATACTTTCGAGCTTTGCCGAAATGCTATAAGCCGCAGCGGAAAGCTGGAAGTACTTTCCGCAGGAAATGTATACTTCACGAAGTGAACGTATACATCTGATATCCTCCGATTGTTTTTAATGGTCTGCTAATCTGTAAATCGGTACTAAGATCTTCGTGTTTCTTATTTTGATATTGCCGCAGGTCCTTTAGATCATTCTTCCCGAGCTTGTCGAGGGATGGCTAAAGGATAAGGATTTCGATACCTTCGGGGATTTAGGGTTTTCTTGATTCTTGAATCTTGATTATTGCCCCCTGTTAGCATTTCATTTGAATATTGTTGTAATATTTACTTTATACACACTAAAAAAGGTAGAATACGAAATAATATGAACCAACAGAGAACGATGATCTTTTTTGGCGCGCACCCTGACGACGAGACTTTCGGCATGGGCGCCACAATCGCCCAGTATGTGACATCGGGAGTCAAAGTCTATTATGTCTGCTCCACTCGCGGTGAGGCCGGCACTGTCGACCCCGAGTATCTACAGGGATACAAAACCATTGCCGACCTGCGCACTGCGGAAATGGAATGCGCCGCGAAAGTGTTGGGACTGGCCGGCGTCATTTACCTGGGTTACCGGGATTCCGGCATGACCGGTTCTCCCGATAATAAAAACCCCGAATCATTGGCCATGGCTCCCGTCGCAGAAGTTGCTTCCCTGATGGTCAGAATCATTCGGGAACTAAAACCCGATGTTATCATCACTCATGATGCCGGCGGCGGTTACGGACATCCTGACCACATCGCCACCCATAATGCATTGGTGCAGGCTTTTTACGCCGCCAATGACCCGCCGCAATTCCCCAAGGCCGGCCCGCCTTTTCAACCGGCGAAATTGTACTTCGGTGTTCGTCCCCCGGGCTTCATGAAAGTAGCTGTGAAACTGATGCCGTTCTTCGGTCAAAATCCCCATAAATTCGGGCGCAATAAGGACATCGACCTCACCAGAATGCTCAATCCCAGATATCCTGTCCATGCCGTCATCCGTTTGAAAACAGATTCCCTCGCTATCCGTGATGAAGCTTCTGCCTGCCATGCCAGCCAGGGCGGCGGGCGGCCCCGTCCCGGCCCGTTTCGTATTTTCCGCCTTATCGACGGCTTGCGCGGCCAAAAGGACTATTTCATGCGGGATTACCCTCCCGTCTCCGTCAAACACCTTGAAAAAGACCTCTTCGAAGGCATCCAATAATCTCCTGTTTTGTAGGGTCAGGTTTCGAACCTGACCGCTATTGTCCCCTGATCCATACCGACAGGAGTCGATATCCAGAAACAGCAGGGAACCGACTGGATCCCGATTTCCATCGGGATGGAATAAAACCGAGGGCTAATACTATTTAAGAAGCACCATACTAAAGAGTGGAGAAAAATCATCCGTCTCAGAAAATTCCCTCGGCTCAAGGAGGCATTCAAATGAAATACAACTTCGACCTTAAATGCGACCGTTCCAACACCAATTGTGTTAAATGGGATGCGGTCAAAGAAGTCTTTGGCCGTGATGATGTCATTCCCATGTGGGTCGCGGACATGGATTTTCCGGCCGCCAAACCCATCGTCGCTGCCTTAAAAAAACGCGCCGCCCACGAATTCTACGGCTACACCAAAGCCGGTCCGGAACTCATCGATGCCATTGTCAGCCGTATGCAGCGTAAATTCAATTGGAAAATCCGACCGGAATGGATTGTCTTTACCCCCGGTGTCATCCCGGCGCTCAGCGCCGCCGTTCGCGCCGTTACCCATCCCGGCGATGAGGTTATTCTCCAGGAGCCTGTTTATTTCCCGTTTTTCTCCGTTGTCACCCAGAGCGGCTGCAAAATTGTGAACAATGCCCTGAAGTTTAACGGCAAACGCTATACCATGGACTTCAAAGATCTGGAAAGTAAATTCCAGCCTGCCGCCGGTTCCCATTTAAGCCACAGTCGCATCAAAGCCATTATTTTTTGTAACCCCCAGAATCCTATCGGCCGCCTCTGGAATAAAGCAGAAACGACCCGCATGGGTGAGATCGTTATCAAAAACAATGCGATTGTAATTTCCGATGAAATCCACTGCGAAATCCTCTATCGAGGCTACCGGCATACGCCTTTCGCCGCCATTTCCGAAGAATTTGCGCAAAATAGTGTCGTTTGCATGGCGCCCAGTAAAACTTTTAAACTTGCCGGTTTGCATGCTTCCTGCATCATCATTCCCAACAAGAAATTACGTGATAGTTTTTCCGACGGGATGGCCGCCGTTGTTCCCGGTCCGAATGTTTTCGGTCTCATCGCCATGGAGGCCGCTTTCCGTGACGGCGACGAATGGCTGGCGCAGATGCTCAACTACCTCGACGGCAATCTCAAAATCACGATGGAATATTTTGCTGGAAAGATTCCTCAAATAAAAGTCATCAAACCGCAGGGCACCTATCTCCTCTGGCTCGATTGCCGGAGTTTGGGCCTGGATAATCAGGCGCTGAGCCGCTTTATGCGGGAACAGGCCCGCGTCGGTTTTGACGACGGCTTCCTTTTCGGCGCCGCCGGTTCGGGATTCGAACGCATGAATATCGCCTGTCCCCGCGTGATTCTCCGCGAAGCCCTCTCCCGCATCGAAACCGCCGTTAATTCTCTGTAATCGGG
>JBKQML010000164.1:0-7583 GCA_052326545.1 Dehalococcoidales bacterium | reverse complement strand
GTGGCTCCTCTTCCGCACCCGATGGGGGCTCTACGTGCGCGCCGTGGGAGAGAGCCCGTCCGCCGTGTTCGCTGCGGGACGCAGCCCTGCGGCCCTGCAGTACCAGGCGCTCCTGGCCGGGGGCGTGCTGGGAGGACTGGGCGTAAAAATACGATTTAGCTTCAAAATAAGTAGCGGCGCCAAAGAATAGAAACGCCGGCGATACCCAGACGTATCCTTTTTCAGGCTAATATAATCCGGCTTTCTCTTTTTTGTGATAAGTATCCACTGCCTTTCTCATGGCCATCAGGTTGGAATGCGGGACGCTTAACGGGTATGTACATCCCGGGGTAATAATCAACCTGCTTCCTCGTGTCGAGTTAATAGCATCATGAACTTGCGACTCAACAGCCGCGGGACTCCCCGAATTCAAGATTTTGTATTGTTCAATTCCTCCCATCAGAACTCCGTGGAATAGTTTTTTCGCTTCTGTCAATCCGGGCCAAGCTGTCCGATCATGCCAATTGATCGCCTGCACCGGGTAATCAGCGAGCAAGTTGAACATAGGATGCTGGCCATGCAGATGGAGTATATTGAACCAGCCGCCAGAAGACGCAGCAAGCACGGACAAATCTCCAGGTTTACCAAACCGCAGATACTCCTCTTCGCTCATGAGTTCGTAACTCGCCCAACGCGTCGATAGAAAAATACCATCCGCCCCTTCGCTAATAACGGCTTTAACAAAGTTCGCGCATGTCGCAGTAAGAGCTTTCAGCGCCGGTTCGACTTTATCCGGATCACTTCTCAAATGGATCAATAAAGTTTCATCGCCCGCGAGATAAGAAGCCATAGCCATGGGATTAAATATGGTGAAAATAACGGGTGTACCGGCTTCCCGTTTTTCAAGAACCATCCGCAGCGCCTGCAAATGTTCACCGTATTTACCCCGGGTAATATCTAAGGGTTCTATCCTGTTCCAGTCTTCTATATTTTTAATGACATGGTCCAAAAATTCACGGTCTCCAATGAGATTGCCACGGTATTCGTGTTTCGCTCCGTAATCCTCAACACAATAGGTCGAGGTAACTGGAATCTTAATAAAGTCGAGATCATACTGTTGTTGAAATTTCAGAGTAACCTGCGCCAATGACTTCGCAAGTTGATCGTCTCCAGGCCAGTGTCTCCAGAATCCTACCGGAACACGGTCAACTGTTTTGCCTGCGAGAGCGGCTTTTATTCTTTCCCGCTTAGTCATTACCATAGAACACCTTCCTCAAACGACATGATAAACAACACGTTTCCACTTTACCGGTCAGACAGTTCCTGTTGTATTTGCTGCAGTGACGATAATGCTTCTGAAAGCGTAGACTTTAACACAGGAAGAACGCATTTATTATCTGCTGTCCCGTTGGAAATCCACCAGGCACATTGTTCCCTGATGCACTCTGTTTTCAATAAAGGGCAAGTTAGCAATTTAACATCCTCCTTCACTTTTCCCGGTTATTCGAAGTAGGAATTTAATTATAATACTGCTAATACTATTGTCAATACCCATAAAACCGTGACGAACCGAAGTACCTGCGGAATGCAGTTACAGCAGGCGAGGTTGAGATCTTTGCCAACAGACGCAGAAACCGATACAATACTGAGAAAAGGCGCCGGAGATATGGAATGGAACAGCAAAAAAATGAACATCAAAGATTGAGTGAGGAAAAGTGGAATTCATGGGCGAAAAATTTTGACAGCAAACGTTTTGCTTATTTCCGCTTGATGCAAAAGAGATTAGTATCGCTGTTAGACTTGGAAGAAGGGCAAAACCTTCTCGACCTCGGTTGCGGCACGGGATGGGCAGTGCGTTATGCTGCCAGCCTTGTAAATAACAGCGGAGGTTTCTACGGTATCGATATATCACCGGATATGATTCAGAAAGCGAAATTGAATTCTGCAGATTGTAACAATGTCTATTTTTTTCAAGAAAATTCAGAGCAACTGCACTTCGACAATAATTTCTTTGATTTCATTATTTGTTCCTATTCATTTCATCATTATTTTAGCCCTGACAAAGTATTGAGCGAGGTACAACGAGTCTTGAAACCGGGGGGAAGAATCTACATTCTGGACACCACTTCGGATGTATTAATTGTCAGAATAGTTGACAAAAGGCGTAGAAAGAAGGACCCAACACATGTAAAATTGTATAGCAGTCGAGATTATAAAGAACTTTATATTCGAGCAAAATTGAATTATATTGGCAGCAAATCAATTCGTGGCTTGTATACAAAAGTTCACATTGGAGAAAAACCAAAGTAATCTCTATTGGTGATACCCGGACAAGCGGTTTGCCAGTCATTGATTGCAAACAGCAAAGAAGAGCGATGACGAAAACCAAATCACACTACTCAGGCCTGGCGGAATAACCGTTATGGTTTTTTCTCCTTGCATCTCAGCTATGCTATAATTCCGCTATGAAGGTCTCAGAAATCGGGGAGTTCGGGCTGATTGCGCGGCTCGCCAAAATGGCACAGCAATCTGTAAATAAAGATGCCGTTGCCTGGCAGCAATTACTGTTTGGTATTGGCGACGATGCCGCGGCCTACTTCGCCAATAACGAAATTCAACTGGCCACCGTCGATTCTCTAGTGCAGGACGTTCATTTTTCCCTGTCCGACATGTCCTGGCAGGAACTCGGCTGGAAATCGATCGCGGTTAACCTCAGCGACATCGCCGCCATGGGCGGGTTTCCACGCTATGCGCTGGTTTCACTGGGGCTGCCGGGCACTACCGAAGTTGAGGATGTCATCGACCTGTACCGGGGGATGTTTGATATCGCCGGCAAATTCGGTCTGGCGATTGTCGGCGGGGATACGGTCAGTTCGCCGGTTGTTTTTGTCAGCGTCACCGTCATCGGCTGCGCCGGGGACAGGAAAAGGGGCATGCTGCGGCGCTCCGCGGCCAAACCCGGCGATAAAATTGCGGTCACGAACTCCCTTGGGACTGCGGCAGCCGGACTGGAGATGCTCCGCAAAAACCTGAAATTCAACCCGAAATATGCCAGACAAATGAGACAGGCGCACCTGATGCCGAATCCGCGTGTCAACGAAGGCCAGCTTTTAGTAGAAAAGGGCGTGAAATGCGGCATGGACATCAGCGACGGCTTAATCGGCGACTTGGCGCACATCTGCACGGAAAGCAAAGTCGGCGCTCTGATTAATGTCGACCTTGTCCCGGTATCGCCCGCAGTGACCGCCTGCTTCGGGGGACGGGCACGGGAAATGGCTTTGACCGGCGGCGAAGACTATGAACTGCTGTTCACCGCCAGTCCGCCGGTGATGGATAAAGTAATTAAAGCAATGCCGTGCCCGGTGACGGTTATCGGGGAAATCTCGGCGGAAAAACCCGGTAAAGTGAAACTAGTTGATAATCAGGGAAAAGCATTTAGTCTGAAAAAGATAGGCTGGGACCATTTTAACAAATAGGTAAAAGAACAGAAAGGAACGAAATTTCATCCATTCTGATCCGCCCGAGGCGGAGAAGAATCTCCATCTCAATTTATCAGGCAGGGAGATTCCCATCGACTTCGCTCCGGGACCTACGCTAAAGCTCCGGCCTTCGTCCTTCAGTGGAAGGATTCAGGGTGAAATAACATGAACACACTAAAATTTAAAACGCACAGCGCGGAAGAAACACAAAAATTCGGCACCCGCCTCGGTAAGCTGGCGGAACCGGGCGATATCTTTTTACTCATCGGGGAACTGGGCGCCGGGAAAACCTGCCTGACGCAGGGCATCGCCTACGGCCTCGATATCCACGAATATACGCTCAGCCCTTCTTTCGTCATCATGCGGGAACTGCACGGCCGTTTGCCGCTTTACCACATGGATTTCTACCGTCTGGACAACATCGCCGAAATCAGCGACCTCGGACTGGATGATTACCTTTTCGGCGACGGTGTCTGCGTCATCGAATGGGCGAATAAAGGGATGACCGTGCTGCCGGAAGACCACCTCGTAATTAAAATCGATTATCTGGCGGACAATGAACGCAGTTTCATCATCGAACCGAAGGGCGAGCGTTACGTCAGAATGCTGAAACAACTTAATCCTGAGGGAGGTAGATAAGTGCTGCTGGCAATTGATACATCAACCGATACCGCGAGTCTGGCGCTGGCGCAGCACGAGACGGTGCTGGCGGAGCTGACCTGGCGCGCCAAACAGAACCATACCACTCAACTTCTCCCAAATCTGAATTATTTGTTCAGTATCACCGGAGCCAATGCCAAATTACTCAGGGCCATTATTGTGGCGCAGGGCCCCGGCAGTTTTAATGGGCTCAGGGTCGGGGTCAGTGCGGCCAAAGGGCTGGCCTTCAGTCTGAAAATCCCGATTGTCGGTATCAACAGTCTGGAAATGGCGGCTTACCAGTACGCCGAAACAGGGCTGCCTGTTTGCGCAATTTTCAATGCCGGCCGGAGTGAGGTTGCGACCGCGACCTATCGGAAAAAATACGGCAAGTGGCAGCAGCTGACGAAAGCGGATATCATGACGGTGGAACATCTCTGCAAACAAATCACCCAAAAGACGCTGTTTTGCGGGGAATTTTTACCCGCGATGTCCGAACAAATCAAGAATGAGTTAAAGACAAAAGCCGTCATCCCGCCGCAAATCCCGGATATCAAACGCGCGAGCTTCCTGCTGGAACTGGGGAAACAGCGCCTGGATGCGGGTGATGTCGATAATGCCGTCACCCTGGCACCGATTTATTTGCGCCGTCCGCCGATAGGGGCACCTAAAAAAGAACAGGCATAAGGAAATAACCTCCTACCGGTTGCGGTGACATATTGACATATAAATGTTAATATTTTCTTGTAACATTCTTCGAGGAGGTGTATTTTGACTACACGAAACAAACGCAACACGATTTATTTAGACCACGAATTGCATAAAGCGCTGCGTTTAAAAGCCGCGGCTACATCCAGCACGGTCACAGAATTAATCAATGATGCAGTGCGTGAGTCTTTAGCGGAAGACGCAGAGGATAACGCCGCCATTTTAGTGAGGGAGAAAGAGCCAACAATTAGCTATGACGAAATGGTCAAAAGGCTAAAGAAAGATGGCCTAATATAAATTCTAGTTCAGGAAGTCCAATATTATACACAAAGTATAAAGCTAAAATCACACTCACTGTTTTTCCCCGAACGCCGAAGGTACTGAACGAAGTGAATGCACGGGAATCCATCTGATATCTTTCCTATTGTTACCGATGGTTTGTTAATGTTGATGTCTTTGTATGTCGAGCCTTGCCATTATGCCCAATTTAGGCATAATCATGCCCATAATAGGCATTATAGAAATTAAAAGTAACGGTTATCGCCTCCCGGATTCTGTAAACCTTGTAAAAGTTATTTACCGTTTATCCCCGATGCTATAATATTTGAGAAAACCCGGAGCATGATTCAAGGACGGCGCGAAATTGGAATGGCACAAACAGTTTAAATACGACCCGGTAAAACCCCTGATCGAATCCGATAACCCGGCGGTGTTTTATTTCACACAGCGGGAGTTGTTACAGCGCACGGTCGCCGCGCCTTCAGTTTCACTCTGGACACTGACCGCGCCGCAACGAATTCTCAACCGTCAGGAACCCGACGGCTGGTGGAAGGCCCTCGGCAAGGATGGGGATTACTATTTAAACGAGACATTCAAATTACTGCAAACGCTGGTCTACCAGTACGAATTTAATAAAAACCATCCGGCAATTGCTAATGGCTGCGAATACCTATTTGCCCGCCAGACGGAGGAGGGCGACTTCCGCGGTTTTCTGGGTAACCAGTATGCGCCGTATTATACCGGTATTGTAATGGCGCTATTAATCAAGGCCGGCTACACAGACGACCCGCGCATCGAGAAAGGCTTTCAATGGCTGTTAGAGATGAGACAAAACGACGGCGGCTGGGTTATCGGCAGTCCCGGATGGCTGGGTATCCCGGATTTCAAGTGGAGCGACATCTCGGCCGTCACGGCGGACAAAAATGCGGCAACGTTAAAGGCCTTCGATAAGTCCCAGCCCTTCGCCCATTCGGGGACGGGGATGGTGCTGCGGGCGTTCGCCGCCCACCCAAAATACCGGAAATCCCCGGAGTCACTAAAAGCGGCGCATTTGCTCAAATCCCATTTTTTGAAACCGGACAATTACAATTCCTACAAGCATCCGGACAACTGGATACGTTTTGAATATCCGTTCTGGTGGAACAACCTGGCGGCGGCGCTGGATACGGTTTCCCTCATCGGCATCCCGCCGTCCGACCCGGATGTCCGGAGGGCACTGGACTGGTTTATTGCCAACCAGACGGAGGCCAGCCTGTGGAAAATTTCCTATTCTAAAATTCATAAATCCCCGCCGAACAGCAGGACCGAGGAAGAAAGGTTGTGGATTTCGCTGGCAATCTGCCGCATTTTCCAGCGGTACTTCAGTTAGCTATCGAAAACGAAATGTTGCGATGCTGCCGAAATCAAAATCAAGGAGGAACCATGGATACCGCGAAACAGGTTCAATTACTGCAGGCGGCTTACGCCGGCGCTCTGGCGGATACGATGCTGCAGTTCAGTAAAGAAGGCGTAATCGCCCGTGTCACAGAAAGGAAACACGTCGAACAGATGGCCACCGGCAAACAACGGTTGGCGGCCTTCGGCATTACCAAACCGGAAGAAGTCTTCCTGAATTTGTCCGAAGTGTTTGGTTGCGCCCGCTGGGAAATTACCGATAAATCGGCGGATGGCTTTGTTGCCCGATCAGGCAGTTGTAAACTCTGTGCATTCGCCAAAAAACTGGGCGCGCCGAGTCCCTGTCACCTCTATTGCCTGGACCCGATGGAAGGGTTGATGAATGCAATCGCGCCGGCTGCCGTTTATAAGGTGGAAGCAACTCTCTGGGAAGGGAATCAGTGCCGGGTGAGAGTATGCATCGCGATGAGCCGATATTAATGTTGCTCTCTCTTTGCAAACTGGCACCTGGTTAACATTTTAAGCGGGGGACATTGTTCACACTTTCTCCCCCTCAATTAAAATGAAATTGGACTAAATATTTCCGATTGACAGTATTTACTTACTCCAATAAAACCTCACCCTCTATCTCCCTCTCCAAGAAAAACACTGGGAGTTGATGAGGTTGTTGTCTGCCAACTTATTGACGCAGCTCGCTTAATTAGAAAAGATTAGAATCATTATAACAATACTACAACTGAATAATCACTGGCAAACTTTCACTTTCTGTTCATGAAGGAATACAGAGAGAAAGTAGTTTTCACATAATTATTGATGTTAAGAAAATTTATTTTAGACGGGGAGACAGGGGAGAGTTGGAGTCTACCTGAAACACGACATATTGAAAAATGGCTCGATAGCTACTCAAAAATATTTGAATTAAGTTGTTTAAATTAGATCCAGTCTATTTATTCCTCTATCTGTATTACTCGATCCAGTGAAATGTATACGTCTAACGTATACATTAGCTATAATCCGGTTCTAAGTAGACATGAAGTATTACGTTCGAATATTTTTTCCCTGTCTATGGCAGGAATATCCAATTGTTCTATCGCCCGTATTTCA
>JBKQML010000163.1:0-6946 GCA_052326545.1 Dehalococcoidales bacterium | reverse complement strand
AATTTGGATGCCTCCTGAACCAGCCCGCTTAAAAGAACAAGGGGAAAAGCGGCAAGGAGGTACCAGTGTGCAATTACCGTCTCATTCCAAAAATGACTCGCCGCCTGGGCGTACCAATTTTGGAGCGGGATTTGAATAAAAGCGATCGCTGCCCAGGTAAGAATCGCACTGATAGCAGCCACGCCCCAGAGCCACGGTTTTTTGAATAACGGCGGCAGGTAGAGAACCAACCAGATAGCACCAAAAACGAGGCCGAGGGCGATGGCGACAAGTATCGATTTCCAGTTAGTGCCCGCAAAATAAAATGCTGAATTAAAAAAACCTGTCATTTGACTAAGCATTTCGCTTACGCTCCTGATCAATTCAAATCAATAAGAATCAAGCATTTTTTAAATCATTCAACCAACGACCGGTGAGTCCGGACGGATAAAGATAGTGATAGGCACCCATATCCCTGCATTCTATCACAAATTATTACTATCAGCGTTTAATTTCTGAATCTAAAACGATATCGGCAGATCAGGGGGATACCACCGTCAATGCAGTTCCGATACTGGTTACGCCTGATAGCGTGGCTGTAATCACGGCCTGTCCCGGCTTTATGCCGGTGGCTAAACCGGTCGGTGAAATAGTCGCGATAGTTGTATCGGTACTGGTCCAGGTTACCTGAGAAGTAATATCTTCAGTCGTGCCGTCGGAATAGCTTCCGAGAGCAGTAAATTGCTCGGTTTGTCCCGCCGTTAAATTGGCCACTACCGTCCGTAATACTGCGATGGAAGTTAACGTCGGCGCCGGGCTCGGGGTTATTTCTAGAAATACAACATTACTGATAACCCCATTGATCGCAGCCGTAATATCGGTATTGCCTAAGGTAACGGCAGTAGCTAAACCGTAATAAGAGATGGTAGCGATAGTTGCGTCGGAACTATTCCATATCACGCTATAAGTACAGTCCGCTGTGGTGCCGTCACTATAAGTACCGACCGCCGTGAATTGTTCTGTGGCACCCAGCAATATTTGGACAGGGGAGGTCTGTGTGATAGCAATTGAAACTAAATTCGCCGTAGTTGTTGTCTGCGTCGTTGTTGTGGTGGGAGTTGTGCGGGGAATTATTCCGGTTAACGTCGTCCTGGCAGAAGAACAGGCACCTGTTAATAAAGATAAGGCAGCTAACATTCCGGTGACGAGACAATAGCGAATAAATCGTCTTTGTTTTCTTTTCACATTAATTCTCCGTTTTCTTTAACCAACCCGGGAACGGACACAAAGTTCTAAAATCAATGATATTGAATATTATCATACATCACGCTGACCGGATAATACCAGTCAGAGCACCTGATTCCCGATGACTCTAATCCCGACATTGCAGACGTAAGCTTATTGATAAATAAATGATGGAAGGATATAATCATTTCAATTCTTTAATACCGGAAAGTGTCATTTTCTATCAGGGAGAATAACATGAACCACATAAAAATTGACCTTGAACGTATCGTAAGCGATATCGACCGCAACATTTTTGGCGGGTATATGGAGCTGGGGATTCGAGATACCGGATTCAAACATCTGGATGTCTTTGACCCCGACGGTAAAGATAAAGGCGGACTGACCGGCGACGTACGGGCAGTGATTGAGAGAGTGAAACTTTCCAATATTCGCTTCGGCGGTAATTTCTTTTCAGGCTACCGGTGGCGGGACGGAGTCGGACCGCGGCAAGAGCGTCCGGCACGGCATGAACTGGCATGGAACAGCATTATCCCAAACAATTTCGGCACTAACGAATTCATTATGCTTTGCCGAACCCTTGGAGTTGAGCCGTATCTGAATGCAAATTGCGGTGACGGCGATATGAGAGAAGCGGCTGATTGGGTGGAATACTGCAACGGCACGGGTGATACCGCGCTGGTGAAGCTGCGCCGTGAACACGGCTTCGCAAAGCCGCACCAGGTAAAGTACTGGAGCATCGGCAATGAAGTCGACAGCCCGGGACAAATCGGTTATAAAACACCTCAGGAATATGCGCGGGCGGCTACTGAGTTCAGCAAGGTCATGAAACGGGTTGACCCATCGATCAAACTGATTGCTTCGGCAGCATGCAGCTGGGAAGACCATCCGCTGGGACCGCAGTTTCTTTATCGAAAAACCGAATGGGTTGAGCGGGCACAACTGATGCTGGAACAAGCCGGAGACCGCATCGACTATATGTCCCTGCATAAGTACGCTCATCCCTATACCGACGATTCATTTGAAACCCTGATGGCCTTTGCGGCCGGTTTTGAAGAACATCTGAGTGCCTATGAAGGGCTGATCCGGGCCGTCAGTCTGGAACGGGGCATCAAACATGCCGTTAACATTGCGGTGGATGAATGGGGCATAATCTACATTCCGGCGGAACTGCGTCAGGATGCTCCCATCAGCGTGACCGTGGATGAATTCAGCCGGGCACATCTACCTGCCGCGGAAAAGGAACGAATCCACCCGAAGAGCAGGACCGTAATCGGATTGGAACAAGCCCTGCTGACGGCACTGCATTTAAATACCTTCATCCGCCACGCCCATTCCGTCCGGTTAGCTAACTTTACGTCAATGCCGACGCCGGCATGTCTTAGTTTTCCAAATCCTGAAAGCCGGGTACTGCTGCAGTCGGTTTACTATCCCTTTGAGCTTTACAGCCGCACCTGCGGACAACTGGCGCTGGACGTATTCTGGTACGGCGATACTTTCTCCGGCACTTATAAAGACCGCGCTTACACCGGAATCCGAACGCTCGATGTCTCCGCCACATTGGATGAATCTCGAAAGCAGTTAGTCGTTAATGTCGTCAACCAGAGCAGGGACAAAGCCATGGAAACTACTATTTCACTGGATAGTGGAACTTTCGCAGGAAATATAGAGATATCTGTAGTTAATGGCCCGGATATTAAAGCCGATAACACCGTAGAAAAACCCGACCGGGTAGGGGTACACGGGGCAACGCTAAAAGCTTCGGGAAAATCTTTGACGATTGTATTCGAGCCGCACTCGGTAACTGCTCTGGTATGCCCTGTCAGCTAAGTGAAAATTGGAAAGTTCAGCGGCATTGATTGGGAACAAAACGCCGGATAATCGCTATTAAATAGTTTTTAAAAGGAGAACTTCAGTGACAGCTGTCAAACGGGTATTCAAGGTTAATGGAAAGCCGTTTTTTCCGGTGGGCGGACAGTCCTCTTCTTCCAGCGCCTATAACGATAATGAGTCCGAACCGGCATTTAAAGCGGTCAAGTTGCTCCACGGAAACACCCTCTTAACCGATGTGTATTGGGAGCAGATCGAACCGGAAGAAGGGAAGTTCGACTTTACCGGCGTGGACAAGCTGATTGCTAATGCCCGCCGATACGGGGTGAAATTAATATTGCTGTGGTTCGCTACCTGGAAGAACGGCAACATGGACTATACGCCGGAATGGGTGAAGTCCAATCCAAAACGTTTTAAACGGGTGATATCATCCGACGGCAGCGATTTGTGGGTGCTTTCCTCTTACTGCGTAGCGAATCTGGAAGCCGATAAAAAAGCTTTTGTCACGTTCTGTAAATACCTGAAAGCCAAAGACAGCACCGGGCAAACCGTCATTGGTATCCAGGTCGAAAATGAAGTGGGCATCACCGGCGGCGACCGTGATTACGGCGCCCCAGCACAGGCCGTGTTCAATAGTCCTGTGCCCTCCAAATTATTAACGGCGATTAAAACCGCCGGAAAGGGTGAAGTGTACGATATCTGGCAGCGGGAAGGCGCAAAAAAATCAGGCACCTGGCCGGAGGTATTCGGTTCCGCAGCCGGTGAGTTCGTGAGCGCCTGGAGTATTGCTGCCTATCTTGACATTGTGGCTGAAGCAGGGCAGGCAATCTATGATATTCCGATGTATGCTAATGCCGCCGTCAGTATTGTCAACGGCTGGCGTGAGCCGGTTCCGGATGAAATCTACGGCTCCGGAATGCCTGTTCCCAAGGTGCTGGATATCTACAAATGGTTTACGCCGCACATCGCGCTTATCGCACCGGATATTAAACTCGTCGATTACCGGACTTATGAGGAGCTTTGCGCCGCCTATTCTCGTGATGATAACCCGCTTTTCATGCCGGAAACGCCGCCGCTTTCATACGTCTTCCGCGCCATTGCTAATTACAATCTCATCGGTTTTCACCGCATGGGCGGGCTTGAATCCATCGTTGCCGAAGACGGTTCGGTGAAACCGGATTCCAGAGTAGGGGTTGACACCATCCGTTGTATCGCCGCGGTGACCCCGCTCCTGCTTGAATACCAGGGTACCGGCAAGATCCACGCTGTTATCCAGGAAGAATACATGTCACAACAATGGTTGAATCTGGACGGCTATCTGGGACGGATACAATTCGGGGCAGGACGGTCGCCTACCGCCGGTAAAGACTGGCGGCATATGCCGGGGGAGTTAATGATTAACACTCAGCTTGACAGTAACCGCGGCCGCGGTCTGGTAATCCAGGCAAACAGACATGAGTTTTATCTGGTCGGCGCCAACTACCGTCTCTTCCTTCGTCCCAAATTTACTCAGGATAATAAACAACATCCGGTATCTTATAATGACGTACACGGACGGCAACTTAAAGTAGACGAAGGCCACTTCGACAATCACGGTGAATTTGTCGCCGACCGCCGCCGTAACGGTGATAACGTCTCTAACGGTCTCTGGGTGGAAGCCGATATCGGCGTGCTGAGGGTAATAACCTGCGATTAATTTACCTTTTATCGAATATTTGTACGGACGTAACCAATCATTAAAAAAATAGGTTACGGCGTAGATGGAGAATTAATATGGCAAAGATTGTGATAATCGGGGCAGGCAGTCATGTTTTTGCGAGCCGTCTGATTACGGATATTATTTCATATCCGGAACTGAGAGACAGTACGATTACGCTGATGGACATCGCCGAAGAACCTGTGGAACTGACCACAGCGTTCGCAAAAAGAATCGCCGCACAAAACAAATTTAATACACGAATCGAGTCAACCATCGACCGCCGTAAAGCAATCGACGGCGCCGATTATGTTTTTATTACACTCAATGTGGGATATCACTGGAAAGAAGCCGACCGGGCGGTCACGCTGAAGTACGGCGTCGACCAGGGCGACACGGCGACGATGGGACCTTGCGGGGTTTTCAACGGAGTGCGTCACGTGCTGCCAATTTTAGACATCTGCCACGATATGGAAGAGCTCTGTCCGGATGCCTGGCTGATGAACTACACAAACCCGATGGCGATAATCTCCTGGGCGGTCAGCGATTATACCCGTATCAAGAACGTCGGTTTGTGCCACAGTGTGCCAAATACGGCCCGCACTCTGGCCCGATACATGGGTGTTCCTTTTGCTGAGTTATCCTATCTGGTAGCAGGAATCAATCATTTCGCCTGGTTCCTGAAATTAAAGTGGCGGGGAAGAGATGCTTACCCGCTGCTGAAAGAAAAGCTCAAAGAACGTGCTGTTTACGCAGACCCCAAATCACACTACGGCGGTCCGGATATCGTCCGGGCGGAAATGTTTAAGACTTTCGGTTACTATGTCACCGAGTCCAGCGGCCATGTCGCCTCCTACACGCCTTATTTCCGCAAGAAACCGGAAACTATGAAGCAGCACGGGCTCAACACCGGCGCGCAATATCAGAACAACGCCAAACTGTGGATGTCGCAGGATGAAGATAAGGACAGTAAGCTGGCCGAACAGTTGAGCACGAATTACCGCTTCCCGCTGGACCATAGTACGGAATTCGGGTCGATCATCATCCATGCCATCGAAACCGGTGAACCGGCGGTAATTTACGGGGATGTAAAAAACACCGGTCTGATCAACAACCTGCCGCAGGGATGCTGTGTGGAAGTTCCCTGCCTGGTGGATAAAGAAGGAATTCACCCGTGTCCGGTGGGAAATCTGCCGCCTCAGCTGGCCGCATTGAATTTGAGCAACGTGGCAGTGCAGGAATTGGCGGTGCGCGGCATTATGGAAAAGAATAAAACAAAAATTTTCCAGGCGATTCTGCTGGACCCGTTAACGGGCGCGATGCTGACAATAGACGGGACCAGACAGATGGTCGACGAACTGTTCCGGAATAATAAGCAATTTACGAAAGGGTATAAATAGCAAGAGAAAGACAACTTAGATGTCACAAACACACATTTGTTATTGTTAACTTATTAACTTTTAAATTTATCGTATTGTCGGTTCTCACCGAAGAAGAATTTAATCTCAAGAAAAAGCAGATATTGGGATTGTAGGATATCGTTCGTAGGAGGACAATTTGAAAAGGCTTATTATACCTATATTATTGATTATTATCGCACTGTTTCTTTTTACTGGTTGCAGTAAGGGAACAACTCATACTAGCAATTCTCAAACACTTCAAGAGCAAATTAACACGTTAAAAACCGAATTGAATCAATTGCAAACATCCATAAATAACATAAACCAATATATACAAAACGATACTCCAACCTCGAATCCAGAGTACTCGAACAACCCGATAGTCAATATGGCCAATTCTGAACGCGCTGCTGTCCAGACTGCGGTAGAAGCTTATGCAGCAGATAATAACGGGCGTCTACCTTGTAACGTTCAACCTACAACGGGAAAATCACAACCTCTATTAACCTCCGACATTGATACCTATCTGACTTCTCCTCCGCTAGGAAGTTATATAGTAAATGTTGGTGGAAATATTACTGGCATCAGTTATCCTGATTATCCGGCTCCTGTTTGGGATACGATTAATTCAGATTGGAAGTAACCAAACGAATGATACTATAGACAAAGTTGTGTGTGGACTGAAGACGGCAGCCAGCGGGCAGTTTTCAGATTTGTTGTACACCCTCTCCCTGGCCCTCGCCCGTCAAGGGCGAGGGGACTAACCTGCAAAAAGAGAGGCAAGTCATTACTGACC
>JBKQML010000162.1:0-4460 GCA_052326545.1 Dehalococcoidales bacterium | reverse complement strand
CTGTCATTTATATCAGGTGTCCTTAAGCTAATAAATTCACTTGTAAATACTCGCCAAATGTCGGGATTGCGTTGAATCAACTCAGGATATGTATTGACATTCATCTCTTTTAGAAATGGCCTTCTGAATTGTCCTTCTATACGAGTGACAGCCGAAACGCCATCGTGACCGCCGGCTTTCCAAATATCATTGAACCACGATTTATCAGAATGTTTAATTTCAAATCCTTTGTCATATATCCGTCCCACGATACTACCAGAACCGAATCTGTAACCCGTATCATGTAAGCCTTCTTTATGTTATCGAAAACCACTCCGTTATACTTCATGTTAGATTAATAGCTATTAATATAGATAATGAACAATACGCCCGCACAAGTGAGGTCAAATGAAAAATAACGACAAACAACAATGTAGGGATTCTATTTGCTGCCGATGTCATGCAGTAATTCAGCCGGACGACAAGATGTTTTTGGTGACCGCCTCACTGGACAACCAGCAGCGCGCGATATCGTCCCTTTGTTTTTCCTGTGCCATCGCCGTATTGACCTACGCTGTCACTAGCGACATCACCTTACAAGTTCCAGAGAGTGAACTACCGGAAAACAATGATGGCAATACAATCGGGTCAGACCGGGAACAGTTAAATAATATTGTTCAATCCGGCACAATTGCGTCAACCGATTTGTTCTGTGAGATTAATGGCTGTAAACCTAAAGCCGCCCTAAGCTTTCAGGTATCCGACAACGGCTTTTGCTTGAGTCTAGAGTGCGGTGACGATGTTTCCTATGCAACCAGTGAGCATTTTTCATGGAGTCGTATTGCTCAACTATTGATCTCAGCCAGCCCCGACCTATTCGGCGACATTAACGAACCTTTACATCAGTGTTTTCCTGAAGCGTTAGTTTCACTCGGATTTAATGTCCCGGGCTGGCAGGAGCATAAATATAATGACAATCCAGATCGATAAAATAATACGCTCTCGGCGTAAATCAATATATCTGCTGGTCGATACCAACGCCGGTTTGACGGTTAAAGTACCTATTCGCTGTTCAAATCGAGCGATTCGAGAGGCGGTAGAGAAACACAAAGATTGGATTTTACATAGGCAGCAATACGTTAGACAGCACTACAAACCATCAAATCCGAAAAAATATGTGACAGGAGAACGCTTTCTGTATCTGGGCAACGAATACGAACTGGTTATTGCCGAAACAACCGATGTTCCGCTAAATTTTGATAAAAATCGCTTTGTTTTGGCGGCAAATCATAAAAAGGATGCACGGCAGCTTTTCATTAACTGGTACAAGCAAGAAGCCCTAAGAATAATCAGCGACCGGGTAAAGTTATATTCCGGCATTACCGGCATACAATATCGAAAAGTTAACATTAGCGATGCCAAAACAAAGTGGGGCGCGTGCAGCCATAATGGAAACCTGCATTTTAGCTGGACTTTAATCATGGCGCCGTTGGAAGTAATCGATTATGTTATTGTGCATGAGCTAGTGCATATTAAAGTCAGAAATCATTCGAGGATTTTCTGGCAGAAAGTCAGTGAATTTATTCCTGAATACAAATTATGCCGGAAATGGCCGAAAGAGAACCAGAATTTATTGACTTTATAACTTGTTGCCGCTAATTTTTCAAATCGAAACTGGCCTCACATTAAAATTTCCTAATGCCAGCGGAAACGATTACGAAACAGTATAACAACTTTTATCGTATTAGGATTTCTTTTCACCCAAGGACGTAATTAAAACTTGACACCGACTTAACACTAATAGTACATTACAAATGAATTCATAAATTATTAAGAGGCAAGAAGTTGTGGGATGTAATTATCATCGGCGCAGGAATATCTGGGCTAAGTTGCGCTAAATTTTTATCAGAACAGGGTTTTCGAGTATTGGTTTTAGAAAAAGGATTATCGCCAGGTTACGGTATTAAAGAAAATTTGCAAGGATTTCCTTTTTATGAAATAGAAAGAATTGGGCTGTCGGTACCTCGAAATTACGCAGTGCATGAAATTACAATTTGGACACCCCAACAAGAGCCGATTCAGCTGCACTTCGACAGGCCAATATTATATCTGGTTAGAAGAGGTTCTAATCCGGATTCAATTGACCAATGGTTAGCAGCAGAGGCTCAAAAATCCGGTGTTAGCATAGAGTTCTGTTCCGAAGTTGTCCAACTGATAAATTCAGATGGACAATTTTCAGGAGTAAGGACTGCCTTAGGCAAAGAATTTGAGGCAAAGTTTATAGTGGCGGCAGATGGTACGATTTCAAAAATGCGGCAGATCGCCGGAGTTGCTCAACTTACACCCAAAGGCATAGCTTACGTGGAAAAAATACAAACAAATATTTTAAAGGCTTTGGATGTGCATGTTTTTTTCACATCAAAAGTAACTCCGTTTGGCTACGGTTATATTATTGCGTATCCTGATGGAAACCATATTACCTCGGCTTTATCGGCAATACGGAAATATCAAAAGACAAACATAACTGATTCTTATCATTTGTTTCGACAATCCATCGCCCCTTTGGTAAAAGAATCTCATTCCGAGAGCCATTTTATCGGAGTCGTCACTTGCGGTGATGGCACGCAAGAAATGATAAAAAACAATCTGGTTTTTATAGGAGAAGCAGGAGGTTTTCAAGATCCGGTTTTTGGATTTGGAATGGGTCCATGTATTCGTTCAGCGAAGTTGTGTTCGGAAGTTCTAGGCGATACTCTTCGCTCCAATGATTTGAAACGCCTTCAAAAATTTACCGAATATGCTCAGACTTCTTTATTTCATAAGGAAATAAAGAAAAAAAGTAATTTTAGAAATTTTGTTCTTCAAGCTTTAAATGAAGATGACTTTTCAGCAATTATAAAATCATTCAAAGGCAAAGAAGCTAAAATTATGGATGTAATGAACAATGGAGATTATAGTCGTTTAGCCTATAGCCTAACTTTTGAATTGATATTAAAGAGACCATCCCTCTTGCGATTATTTCCTAAATTAATAACGCAATATAAAAAATCTAATTTTATGTTTTAAAGCACCTTCCGATTTATCAAAAATTCTAATACAGGGACACCAAGCGTGATCGTAAACTCGACTATGTTCCGAGGTTCTCCCATAAACCATTCTTTTACTGTTTCTACACGTCTCATAGCTATATCAAGAGCTATTATTCTAAAGTAATAGTGAACGTCTTTCTCCCCGCCTAAAGATGCATTTTTGAGTGTTTCATCCATTTGCTTCATTGCTCCATCATAATTTTGCCGCAAATGTTGCATCTTTTTGGTTTTAGATGCTCTTATCGCTAAGTGCAAATAATATTGAGGTACAAAGAAAAACATCAAACCTACCCCTACCTGGAAAATGAGAACTGCCAAAGGAACTATAGTCACTAATTGCCCACTCTGAAAGGTTGATGGAACTTTACGAGCAAGTACAACGGAACATATTCCAACAGCAACAAACCAAGCAAAAATAGCGAAAGTAAGCATCCGAATGATTACTGATAAATTATCTACTAACTCGATTTTAAGATGTAACTTGGAGATATTATGTAACGATAGTGATCCTCTGAATATCATCCAAACGGCAGATCCGAGTATTAACATGACTATTTCAAAGATCATAATGGTGTACCAATCTAACAAATTATAATGAAATTGATAATTAGATAAATTAGCAAATTGAGGGATTGGGCCGGGATAAAATACTGTTACACGCCAAATGATAAATATTACAAAGATTAGTCCTGTGAGTAAACAAAATTTGTTATCAAACACTGCAGAGACGTTTGGACAAACTAACTCAGATATTTGCTCGTGTTGTTCCGTTGTCTTCCGTAAACGCCTCACGACATGAAAAGCCCAAGGAATCATTATACGAAAAACTATTAAAAACCAAACTATGCCCAAGATCGCCCAGTGTACGGAAGGAAAAACTTTAAAGAATTGAATTGGATTTTTAAATACTTTACTCGATATTGCACAAATAATTGCACCAATGTAAAGTAGCAAGCCAATAATTATTTGGGGTAGTATGGGCACATTGATCGGGATCAATGAGACAAACTTCCATAACCAATTACGGAACATTGATATTTCATTAGGTTGCCACCAAACCACTTCATCAATAAAAGGTGAGCCGTGTTTAACTTTCAATATTTTACGTTTCATAGTCAACTGTATGATATCCTTCCTTAATAATTTCGTCAATAAATAAATTTCTATTCAAGAGTAATTAGGTAGATACTACTAGTTCATCTCAGCGCATATATCACAAATATTTAAATATTTTAGTGATTCATATTCAGGTTAAAATTACTATGTGAAGACCAAACAAATAAACGACAACCAATATTATTAATATCGCTACAATAATTCCCGCAGCTAATTGGAAGAGTGTGTGATCATGAATATGAATTTTAGATCTGCGTGGGCGAGAATTCCTGATCG
>JBKQML010000161.1:0-4961 GCA_052326545.1 Dehalococcoidales bacterium | reverse complement strand
GTTTGGCAAACTCTCTTTGCTGGGTCTGACTCGGCTCACGGCTTTTGTAGGCATCGCCGGTAAATAACACCAGATCAATATTATTGTTCAGCGCATAATCAATGACCCTGTCGAGTGAAGACAGGATGTCATTCTGGCGTGTCGATAAACCCGTAGCGGCATCAATGTGGCCGTAGCTTTCCACCCCGAGGTGGAGGTCGGCAAAATGGAGGATTTTCATGATTGGATGTTTCCTTCTTTAAGCTGCATATTGCTAGATAAAAACTACCATATTTTCAGGTGCGAAACAACCTCACCCTCTGGCTCCCTCTCCTTTACATTTTGCTTTAAAAGCATACATCAGCCTTCGGCTGAGTATACATTGACTGCGTCAAGTACCGAAAATGGCTTTCCGGCTGCGGCCTACAGAAAGTATTTCGTCCCTCAGCTGAAGGACTCAAGGCGATGGAGGAGATATATTGGAGGGGCTGCGCCTCTCTAACTCAGGCCCCGCTTACTAGCGGGTGGAGAGGGAACTAACCGATTGGTGGGTTACGTCTCATTAACACTCGACTTACCCACCCTACAACTTGTTAAGGGAATACGGGCGGGCGTACATTTTGACTGAGGTTAAAAGTATTTCGTCCTTAACTGACTCAAGGTTCGAAACCCGACCCTACGGCAAGCACCTTATGCTTCTTTGGGTTTGGTCCGGACGATTTCGCCGCCGGGGGGAAGTTTCAGGAAGTCTTCGCCGGCCATTTTGGCTTCGATGGTCTTCTTCAATTCGGTAATAGGGATACGGATCTGGCCCATCGAATCGCGTTCCCGTACCGTCACGCGGTTGTCTTCCAGCGACTGGAAATCGACGGTGACACAGTAAGGCGTGCCGATTTCATCCTGGCGGCGGTAGCGGCGGCCGATAGACTGGGTATCGTCATACTGCGTGGTCAGCGTGGTGCGCAGGCTTTTATAGATATCCCGGGCAAAGTTCGAGAGGTTCTCCTTCTTGCTCAGCGGCAGGATGGCGGCTTTGACCGGCGCTAAAGACGGATGGAAGCGCATGACAATTCTGGTTTCATCCTTGTCCGGTTCTTCGGCGTAAGCATCGCACATGAAAGCCAGCAGAGAACGTTCAACCCCAACGGAGGGTTCGATGACATACGGGACATAATGTTCTTTGGTCTCATCATCATAATAATCAAGAATTTTACCGGAGGCCCCGGCATGTTGTTTCAGGTCGAAATCGGTGCGGGAGGCCAGTCCTTCCACTTCGGCCCAGCCCATGGGATACAGGAAGGTAATATCACAGACGCGCTTGGCATAGTGCGCCAGTTCGGCTTTCTGATGCTCCAATACGGATAAATGCTCGCGCTTGATACCGTGTTTGACGTACCAGCCGGTCCTTTCATTGAGCCAGTATTCAAACCACTTTTCATCGGTGCCCGGCTTCACAAAATATTCCATTTCCATCTGCTCAAACTCACGGCTGCGGAAAATAAAGTTGCCGGTGGTGATTTCGTTGCGGAATGCTTTACCCTGCTGCGCAATGCCGAAGGGGAGCTT
This sequence comes from Dehalococcoidales bacterium, assembly GCA_052326545.1. Taxonomy (GTDB): domain Bacteria; phylum Chloroflexota; class Dehalococcoidia; order Dehalococcoidales; family Fen-1064; genus Fen-1064. Next base: position 3,416 of record JBKQML010000161.1, on the reverse strand, counting down.
ACGGCGGGTGGTTTGCAGGATATTATCGAAGTTAACAAACATGCCCTGCGCGGTTTCGGGACGCAGGTAAATAATATTGGAATCATCTTCAACCGGGCCGATGAAGGTTTTGAACATCAGGTTAAATTGGCGCTGCTCGGTCAGTTCGCCACCGCAGGCCGGGCATTTCTGTTCGGCGAGCTCATCGGCGCGCCACCGCTGATGACAACTCTTGCAATCTACCAGCGGGTCGGAGAAGCTTTTCAGGTGGCCGCTGGCAGCCCAGACGCCGGGATGCATCAGAATACTGGTCTCGATGCCGACCATGTCGTCCCGCTCCTGGACCATGGCGCTCCACCAGGCCTGTTTGACATTGCGTTTCAATTCGGCGCCAAGGGGGCCATAATCCCAGCAACCGGAAAGGCCGCCGTAGATTTCACTGCTGGGGAAAACAAAGCCGCGGCGGCGGGCTAAAGAGGTTATTTTTTCCATGGTGACGGTTGGTGTTTGTTCGTTCACTGATGAAGCTCCTCAGGTATAATCACTACTTTTTAGGCGGGCTGCTCATTTTCACGAAGGCACGAATAAAGAAGACGCTCAATAAGATAATGCCGACGATGATGACAGCGAGAGAAATCCACCAGACAAAATCGATGTTGGTTTGAAATGAATTGTAGCTGAAAATCCGCAGCATTGCAAAGGTGAGAATCAGTTGCGGAATGATGACAACATTACTCATGACCAGTAAAATAGAGTCCAACTGAATGCCGGATTCCGACGCCTCTTTGAAAAGGTCGCCGATTCTGGTCGCGCCGTAGGCGATAAGAAAAGCCAATAAAGCCAGGAGAATCTGAGGGACAACGGCCCAGAGGGCAATCTGAGTGCGGCCGATAGTCGGGGAATTAATGGAATTGAGCTGCCAGGCTACATGAGCGGGAAGTTTGCCGTAGAAATAAACCATGAGGATGACCGAGACGACCAGTATCAATAAAGGCAAGAAAAAGTAACTCCAGCGGAGTTTGGATTTAGCTACAGATTTCTCTGCCGGCGGGGGCGGTTCACCGGGGATAGAGTCAGAAACAGTCTTTTTCGGGCTGAACATCCGGAGAAAAACCAGCCCGATACCCACGATAAAGATGAAGGTGATAATCAAAAGGACCAATAGAACAATCATTGTTATCATTATAATTCAGTATGGCAATGGATGCCAATCGGGAGTAAAATAATCAAGAATCAAGTATCAATAACCAAGAAAAATCCAAATTCCAAAAACTACATCAGCTCGTTGAGCTGAGTATACATTTACCTGCGGCAAAGGACACATTCACTTCGTTCAGTGCTATAGCCTACGCTTCGCTTCGGCCTTCGGCAAACAAGATTGAAATCCGAATTTCAAAAGTTGAAAGCGGTTTGTCCCCGACGGAAAGAATGGGTATAATTTAAGAAATACATCGGGGATCATCATTTTGAGGCCTGCAGGCCGAAATACCCGAAGAATCTCCTTCCCTAATTAGCAGGCATGGAGACCCTTCACTTCGTTCAGGGTGAAAATTATTATTGGAGGCGCTATGACGACCTATGATGCAGTTTTAATCAATTCCGAATTACCCCTGCCGGTTTTTGTGAAAGGCAAAGTGCGGGATACTTATGATTTAGGGAAACAGCTTTTGATTGTGGCCACCGACCGCCTGTCAGCGTTCGATGTAGTGTTACCCTGCGGCATACCGGATAAGGGCAAGATATTAAATCAAATATCGGCCTACTGGTTCAACGAGACCAGGAAAATTGTGCCCAATCATGTAATTGATTTAGTGGACGACCCGAAAGTGCTGGATAAATACCTGCCGGAGAACAAGCGATTTGCTTATCCCGCCTATTTGCAGGGACGGTCGATGATAGTCAAGAAAGTAAAACGTCTGCCGGTGGAGTGCGTGGTACGCGGCTATCTGGCGGGTTCGGCCTGGGCGGAATACCAGAAGAGCGGGACGGCTTTCGGCATACCGCTGCCGCAGAAAATGCTGGAAAGCCAGGAGTTACCGGCGCCGTTGTTCACCCCGACCACGAAGGCGGATTCCGGGCACGACATGCCGATGACTGTCGAGGAAATGGGGGCGTTAATCGGCATCGAACTGGCGAACAGTGTCAAAGAGAAGAGCCTGGCAATTTATAATTTCGCCCGCAAGCAGGCGATGACCAAAAGCATCATTATTGCCGACACGAAATTCGAGTTCGGTCTGGAAGGTGACAAACTGATTGTCATCGATGAAATGCTGACGCCGGACTCTTCCCGATTCTGGGATGTGAAATTGTACAAACCGGGGCAATCGCAACCGAGCTACGATAAGCAGCCGGTCCGCGACTGGTTGACTAATTCCGGTTGGAATAAAGAGCCGCCGGCGCCGATGCTGCCGCAAGAGGTGATCGATTCGACCAGCCGGATTTACCGCACGGCTTTTGAAAGGCTGACAGGGAAGAAGCTGAGCTGACAGTCGGGCTGCGGTGATGGAAGAGGAAGAGGGGAGGCGATGAGACTGGATTCCGTGTCGCAGCACGGAATGGAAAAGGGAAAAAAGGGAGAAGGAAATTTTCCCGCCGCCCTGAGGGGAGGGAGAGTAAAGATTACGGAGAATGGCAACGACGCCCCTCTCTCTAACTCTCTCCCGTCACGTGGGAGAGAGGACTAACATAAAGTGCAGCGATAGTACCGGGCCATCCCATCCCGATGAAAATCGGGATCCAGACGTTTATTATGGATTCCTGTACATTCGCTTCGCTCAATATGACATTGCGATGTCATTTTTTAATGCTGCAGCCGTCCGGGCGAACCATTAATATCGGGATTTTGGAGGTCTTTAAAACGCGTTCGGCGACACTACCCCAGAACCATTCCCGGATACCGGAACGGCCGTGAGTGGCAATGACAATCAGATCAACCCCGTTTTTCTCGGCATAATCGGTCAGGGATTCGCTGGCCAGCCCGAAGACAACTTTAGCCTCAGCGTCGATGCCATCGGCCTGGAGACGTTTTACCTGTCCGGCAAGATAAAGTTGAGCACTGTTCCTGGCATTGTCTTCAAGCCTTTGAATCTGCTCCGGGCTAATGTATTCCGGCACGCCGCCAAATTCAAAACCACCATACAGTTTCAACGGGGTCACGATGCGAATGAGCGTGATTTGGGGCGCGCCCTGGCATTCTCTGGCAATCATCTCTAAGTGGGGTAAGACGCATTCCGCCAGTTCCGAGCCGTCCAGCGGCACCATAATATGCTTGTACATTTTTCACCTCCGCAATCTGTGAGATTATTATAAGCACGCGAAAAAGGTTTTTACAACCACGGGAAAAGCGCCGGGAATTGTGGCAATTTCTTAAGATAATCCAGCACCAACATCAGCGCGGTTTCTGCGGCCTGTTGTTTATTCTCTTGGCGGGAGCCGGT
>JBKQML010000160.1:0-10599 GCA_052326545.1 Dehalococcoidales bacterium | reverse complement strand
CCGGTCAAGGAGGCGATAAGGTTTTCTTTAATAATATCCGAATTTTTAGGCATAATTTAGCCTATCCGGTTCGGGGATAGGCTAAATTATACTTGACATAAAATTGAATCCTACATCACCGGAACTATTTCCGGACGAGCTTGAATTGTTCCCGCTTGGCGATGGCTTCTTTAACGGATATGGCGATATCCCTGGCGCCAAGGCCAAATAAGTCCTTCAGTTCATCTACCTCAGCACTGAGTCTGGCAGATTGACTGAATTCGTCTTCGACGCCGACCTGGACCAGTGCGGCCGGGGCGCTTTTAGCCAGGACAGAGGCAACAGCCTCGCCTAAACCGCCAAGAACCGTACCGTTTTCGGCAGTGACAATGGCTCTGGTCTGCTCGGCGACTTTGATAATTGCTTCTTCGTCCAGCGGCTTGATGGTACTGATGTTGAGAATACCAACATCGAGTCCTTCTTTCTCGAGAATATCGATAGCTTTGATAGCCTCAGTAACTAAGTAACCGGTGGCGATAATTGTGGCGTCTTTGCCATCTTTGATGGCGTAGGCTTTACCGATTTCAAAAGGATAATCGTCGGTAAAAATCTTAAAGGGGGCAGGCGCGGATTGCTCCATTCTAAAATATACCGGCCCGATGTAGTCCGCCATCGCCAGATAGGCTTTTTCCGCTTCGACAACATCGGCGGCATTTAAGATTACCAGATTCGGCAAGATGCGCGTGCAGGCAAGTCCTTCTACAATATCATGTGAAATTCCAAGGTCACCCCACACCCCGTCACGGGCGGTGATTTTAACGTTGAAACGGTCGACCAGAATGCTCTGTCGAATCTGGTTGTAAGCCCTTTCAATCACGGCAAAGGAGAAACTGTGCAGAAACGGCATGAATCCTTCGGATGCCAATGCGCCGGCGATAACAGCACCGTTAGCTTCGGCAATGCCGCACTCAACAATCCGGTCAGGGGCATTTTTCTTGATCCAGTCAATACCCGGCATACCCATGTCTTCGAGGACGGCAATGGCATCGGGATACTTCTGGAAAACCTTGGCCATAGCCGCATCCGCGGCTCCTCCGGTCGCAGTCGCCGGGCCGATTTGAACATATTTATTAAATTTAGCCATATATTTCTCTTCCTTCTTTGACCCCAATAGTCGTAGCCTCTAATCTGGAATAATGCAGATGGACGCTTTCCCAGACCGGGATGCCGTGCCCTTTGACCGTATGGGCAATGATGCACTTCGGTTTGCCATCGCCGTATAGATTGTTCACTAATTCCAGGGTATCCAGTATTTCTTTCATACTGTGGCCGTTAATCTCGTAGGTTCCCCAACCAAAATCCCTAAACTTGTCAGCCAGGGGCTCAAGCGGCATAATTTGCTCGACAGGTCCATCCAGCTGGAATTTGTTATAATCGACGATGCAAATCAAATTATCCAGTTTGTACTTGGCGGCAAACATAATGGCTTCCCAGTTTTGCCCTTCATTCAGTTCGCCGTCGCCGACAATACAGAAAACACGGTAGGTGGGATTGTATTTCATGATTAATTTCGGCATATTAGCGGCAGTAACGCGTACGGGAGGCGGATTTAATATCGTGCGAATTTTTTCCGCTTTCGCCAAGCCTGCGGCAAACGATAAACCCTGTCCTAATGAACCGCCCGAATAATCAATACCGGGGGTACACCAGCGGTCAGCATGACCCTGAAATTGGGACTTATAGGAGTAATATTTATCGAGCATTTCTTTGGCAACGTAACCAATTTCCGGTAATACCGCGTAAATAGCCTCGGCGGCGTGCGCTTTAGAAAGCACGACGCGGTCCCTTTCAGGCCAGTCACAATTCTTTTTATCAAGCTTGAGATGATGGAAATACAGGGCAGTTACGATATCGACTGACGACATCGTGCCGCCGGCGTGTCCCTGTTTGCTGTTTTCAAATATCCTGACGATATTGCGACGAACCAAGTTGGCCTTGTCTTCAAGTTCTGCGATTACTTCCGGGCTGTGAGCCATGTTTTCCTCCCTTTAGTTTCGATTTTTACAGTGCTCAATGATAAACTGTTACCGCATTTCGGGCAGACATTCTTATAAAATCCGAGGACAGTTTCCTCAGAAGGGATCGCACGCATATAGAGGCGTCTCTTGATCTCCTCCCCAAAATACAGCATCATATTACATTGGCCGCAATAAATCTTTTCCGTCATCCATAACCTCCTGTCATATTTTGTATTGCGAGCACCGCCGCATTAACTGCTGCGGTTTATGTCACTAATTTCAGGGTAAGTCGCCAAGGGCGAAACCTTACGGTTTCAGTAATATCTTAATGTCTTTACCCTTTTTATGCGCTTCGAATGCCTTGACGGCATCATCCAGCGGAAATACCGTAATCATCGGCTTGAGGTCAAGTTCGGGTAATATTTCCAGCGCGCGGGGGAAGGAATACGGCGCTAATTTGACCGAATGAATCGAAAGTTCTTTAGAGTACATATAGAAAATCGGAACACCGAGGTCGAGATTCCCGGGATAAACACCGGCCCAGACGATATTACCGCAGCGTTCGGCAAGAAGGATGAGCTGCCGGGCAAGCGCGGGAATGCCGGTGGCTTCAATACAGACATTAAATCCACGCTCGTTGGTGAATTTGTTAGCTATTGCCAGCAAGTCCTCATGGAGCGGGTCGACCACAACAGCGGCGCCGAACCGTTTGGCCAATGCTCTTTTTTCCGCCACCGGTTCAGAGAGCAGGACTTTCGCCGCGCCGGCTTTAACGGCGACCTGCAGTGTCAGCAACCCGATAGGGCCACCGCCGGTGATAATCACAGAATCGCCAACTTTGATTTTGGCGATATCCACCGTATGTACCGCGATAGATAATGGCTCAAGAAAGGCTCCCTGATCCAATGGTAAATCTTCAGGCAATTTATAGACCAGGCTCTCTTTAAAGCTACCGTATTCAGCCATCACTCCGATGAACGGCATCACCCGTTCGCAGAAATGCTCCATTTTGTTCTGGCAGTAATAGCAGCCGCCGCAGGTCTTCCGGAAATTCATGGCGACATGCTGACCGATTTTAAAATTGCCTTTAACTTCTTTGCCAATTTCGACAATTGTCCCTGAAGCTTCATGTCCTGCAATCCGGACACCGGGACGCATGGGTGTAACCGCCAGGGGACCACCAATAGCGTCCGCCGGGAAGGCCGCCCCAACGGTACCATCGATGATCTTCGGGTCAGTGCCACAGATTCCGGCATAAGCTATTTTTACTTTAATCTCATCCGGTTCACATACAGGTTCAGGAACATCCTGTACTTCTAAAACGCCCGGCGCTTTAATAACTGCTGCTCTCATTATCCGTTCTCCCTTTTGAAATGCGATACGACTAAAAATAGTCTGGAATTATTTTAATATCGAAAATAATATTACATGTATTTGTTTCCATATTATAAATTGTTTTATTTTGTAATGCAAAATAATGATATCGTTTTTTGAGATGGTGGTACGGAATGAAAACAGGGATAAATTTCGGGTTGGTTTCTCGTGCGAAGTGTAAAAATTGCACAAATTATACATGCGCCAAAACGAATTATTATAGCCTTCGGCCTTCAGCTTCTGGCTAACGAGGAATAACAATGGAAGAATAATTATGCGGTGGGTTGAATTTCCGCTCAACCCACCCTACCGGGTAATGAATCGTATTTCAATATTATGACTTCGGTAAGGCTGGTTTGATGTACATTTTAAGTATAGCCTGCGGAAACCCGACCCCAATATACCGGCAATCAGAAAACAACTAAAAACACACAAGGTAAAGCAAGGTAAAGCAGGGTGTTGCCCCTGCTTTCAGAAGCTGATATAATCGGACATAATACAGGAGCCCGGTCGAGAGAAATAATGTCAATTGATGCAGCATTTCTGAAATCGATACCTTACTTTTCCGTGATGAATCCGGTTGAACTGGATGCGATTAAGCCGTTATTTTCCGAAAAAACAATTCAACGCGGCGAGGTGATCTTAATGGAAGGCGAGTTGTCGGATACGTTGTTTTTTGTCGCGGCCGGCGCAGTTAAGGTATTCAAAACATCCGCACAGGGAAAAGAGCAGATTCTCAGTATTGCCCGTCCCGGAGAAGCACTCAACGATATCCCGATTTTTGACGGCGGCACCAATCCGGTTAATGCTCAGGCGCTTGGTCCGGTCACGCTCTACAGTATTAAAAAAGAAAGACTGCAAGGCATTATGCAGCAATATCCCAAGGTTGCTTTGAATACAAGTAAAGTATTGGCGCAAAGAATGAGACAGCTGGTGGCACTCGTTGAAGACCTGTCTTTCCGGCATGTCCTCGGCCGGGTGACGAAAATTTTACTGACGCATGCCGGTGACGGAGCCGGTAATACCGACCATCTTACGCAGCAGGAGATGGCAGCGATGGCCGGCACAGCCAGAGAAGTGGTGGCGCGTTCTTTGAAAGCGCTGGAGGAACAGGGCTACATCAGATTAGAACGTCACCGCATCGTAATTGCAGATGAAAAAGCACTGGAAGATATTGTGGCGGATTCCGGTTGAGACAAAGGTCACAGACAAGCCTGACGGAATCGACTAAATTATAAGCATACGGAGGCATACTTAGTTGGTTGAAATGCCCGAAATTAATCAGGAAAAATGCAATCAGTGCGGTCTTTGTATCAGTGTTTGCACCTGCGGCGCGATTGTTTTAGAAAACAAGGTAGTGACGATTATCGAGACCGAAGATTGCCATTGGTGTACTAATTGCGAAGCCGTATGCCCGACCGGTGCCTTAACCTGCTCTTATGAGATCATTGTCGAAGATTAGTCAGTTTATCATATTTATTTCAGATTAGCATATTTTCAATTTTACCGGCCGGTATTTATCAAAATCCCCTGAAATGAGACCATTATCACAGACTCCACTTTACATTTTGTTTAGAATTAAATGTAAAAGCGGTGGGGAATGTGATAAAGGGGGTGATAAAAATGTTGCATTGGAAATTAAAGAGTTGCAGCCGTTGCGGCGGCGACCTGTTTGTCGACCGGGATATGGATGGGTGGTTTGAGCAGTGCTTGCAATGCAGTTATCGCCGGGAGCTTCGGGAACTGAGAAAACAGGCGGTGCCGGTTGGAGCGCGTGGCGGCAGGGAAGATTGGAGTAAAAACGAAGAGAACTGAAGGCTGCAACGAGAAAGAGACCTTAATAAGAAGGTCTCTTTCTTTTTAATAACTGATTTGTTCCGCGTTTTGAGATATAATGATGGTACTACCTTACGGAAAAGGAGTTAGGATGCCATCTGAGATTAGAAAAGCAGTCTACGCCGATGTTCCCGCAATTACCGGAATCTATAACGAAGCGATTCTGACGACCACCGCGACTTTCGATACGGAACCTAAAACAACCACCTCGCAAAGGAAGTGGTTTAAAGCACACGGCCCTAAAAATCCCATTCTGGTAGCGGTGGCAGGGGACAAGGTGATCGGTTGGGCATCGCTCAGTGTTTACTCCGACCGGTGTGCTTACGCCGATACGGCAGAACTTTCAGTGTACGTCAAAGAGAGTTTTCGAAACAGCGGCATCGGCAAGGAATTAATGCAAGCCGTGCTTGAGGAAGGTAAGAAGGCGGGTTTACATACCGTTATTTCCCGAATTGCCGGGGACAACAACATCAGTATTAATCTGCATCATCAATTTGGCTTCGAAGATATCGGTGTGATGAAAGAAGTCGGGAATAAATTCGGCCAATTACTGGATGTCTACCTACTTCAGAAAATGTTGTAACAGCGGACAGTCTCTTCCCTACGCCAAACATGCAATCTTTTTCAGATATGTCCGTCTTTTTGTGTATAACGAATCTTTACGATATGTGGTATCATGGTGACAACAATCATATTTTCAGATGATTGTTGTTTCAATATCATGACCGTTCACATTCCAGCCGATTTTAAAAATATAGCGAAGGAGAATAAATATGGCGGATAAGTTAAAAGGTAAAGTTGCTCTAGTTACCGGGTCAGGTCAAGGAATTGGTAAAGCAGTCGCTCTTGCTTTGGCGGTGGAAGGAGTCAAGGTCGTGACTAACAACCGCAAGGCGGGTACGCAGGGTGGAGATGCGGCCACTGTTGCCGAGGAGATAAAAGCGGCCGGCGGCGAAGCTATCCCGTTCTTCGGCAGCGTCTCTGATTTTAAAGAAGCACAACAAGCCATCCAGACGGCAGTAAAGAATTTTGGCAGGATTGATATTGTGGTAAATAATGCCGGGTCGGATGCCCCCAGAATGGTCTGGAATATGTCTGAGGAAGAATGGGATATGTCCATCGACTCTTATTTGAAAAGCTCATTTAACTGCATCCGCCACGCCGCTCCGCTGATGAGAGAACAAAAGTGGGGGCGTATTATCAATACTACTTCTACGGCCTGGCTGGGAGCGGTGGGGCATTGCAATTATTCGGCGGCAAAAGCCGGTATCGTCGGGTTAACCAGGGCAGTTGCCAGAGAGATAGGGCGTTATGGCGTTACCTGCAATGCTTATGCGCCCACAGCCGGAACGCGATTCACCCTGAGTGAAGAAGTTAAAGCTAATTTCCAGAAGCGTTTGGATACCGGGCTGATTACCAGGGAAAGATACGAGGAATTAATGAATCCTCCAGGGCCGGAAACGGTGGCGCCATTTGTCGTTTACCTGTGTACCAATGAAGCCGCAAATATCAACGGCCAGGTTTTTGATGTCACTTATCCCACTATTTCCATTTACTCCGAATCAGTCCGGATGAAAACGATGACCCAGGAAAAAGGAAAACTTCTGACGGTAGACGAGCTGATTTCATTAGTGCCGAAAGTATTACTGGAGGGCTACAAAAATCCTGCTCCGTCCCAGGCATAAATAGTACTCATCTAAATATTAATGTCCCTGTGAATTTATTTTCACAGGGACATTTTGTTTTTAATTTACGGATAGCATCTATTGGAATTGGATGCGCTCAGTATTACAGCTGGAATTACCGTCTTCTATTTGAAGGATGAGGAAGACAGGCAGGCGGGTTTCAAACCCACCCCTTGGGCCGATTCATTTCTCTATAAGCAGAAATCAGTGAGAAGAGAAATAAGTTTTAGAAACGGTCTTTCAGGTTTTTACGCCGGATGGCATGACCGACATTTCCAGCTTTTTTGTAAATCTCTTTCAGTCTCGGGATATAACGGATAAACGGTATGGCGACAACAATCGCTGAAAAAATCACCCAGTTCCCGTTGTGATAATGAAGCCAGCATACAAACGGGAAAGAGAGCAACCCGATGCCGTAACTGAGTGTCGGAAAGCGGGTGATCAGCATCAACAATCCAAAAACACCCAAGCCGATAAGGAACCCAAAAGGAAACATGGTATAGCTGAGCACGCCAACAGCAGTTGCGCCGCCCTTTCCGCCGCGGAATTTAAGAAATACCGGGAAATTATGCCCTAAAATTACAACTACACCGGTGGCATAATAGGCTAATTCCGGAATATTCAGCGCTTTAGCGACGACCATCGCCAGCACGCCCTTGCCGATATCCATGACCATCACTAAAGCGCCCCACCAGAAACCAACATTGTAAATAACATTCATGGCGCCCATGTTCTTACTGCCGATTTTACGGATATCGGTGCCTTTTCTAAATTTGTTAATAATGTAAGCGGAAGGAACAGAACCTAACAGGTAGGCGCCAATTAAAACTGCGGCAATCAGTAATCCGGTCACGCGGTGACTCCTTTGATGAGAATAGTCTTGCTGATTGAGGATAGAACATATTGTCGCAATATGTCAAGACCAGATGGTATAAGGCCAGAAGGTATAAGGTTAGATTTTCTCATTATTGGAATAACCCCAATTGCTGATGTTAAAAACCAATTAAAAAATACACAACGACCCTAATACGTTCGCTAAGCTCAATATACGTTACTGCGTAAGTACCTACGGCCTACGGCCTAAATTCTCTCTCTAAAAAGGAGAGGAAGACAAACGAGCTGGAGGGGATTCCCTCTCCAGCTTCTAGAACTTCTACCCAGACGCGATCCATTCGCTTCTCAGTAAATAATAAACAATCAATATAAACCGAACCATGTACGAATTTGGCTACTATCAAAATAACGTTAACTTTACATAAATAAATGAGACATAAAATTTTGCATTGTGTCTCACGGCGCTTTCTGGTATATTTGATTAAATAGAGTTGAAATGCAGATAAAAATTACTTTTCTCGGGGCAGACCAGAATGTTACCGGCTCACGGCATCTGATAGAATCAGACGGTTATAAATTTCTGGTAGATTGCGGTTTATATCAGGAGCGGGAATTAAAAGTCAGGGATTGGATGCCTTTCCCGATTGATCCTCATGATATCGATGCTGTTCTGCTGACGCATGCGCATCTTGACCATTGCGGCTATTTACCGAAGCTGGTAAAAAAAGGATTTAATAATAATATTTACTGCACCAGTGCAACGGCGGATATTACCGGAATCATGCTGATGGATGCCGCGCATTTACAAATGCAGGACGCAGAGAATAAAAAGCAAAGGCATATCCACGACGGCCGAAAAGGGCCACATCCCGAAGAACCTTTATACACTGTTGAAGATGCTCAGGCGGCGATATTACATCTGACGCCCATTCCTTATAAACAGACGGTACAGCTGGCCAAAGGAATCAGTTTTACTTTTTATGATGCCGGGCATGTGCTCGGCGCGGCCATGATTGAGGTAAAAATCGAGCAAAATGGCGAAGAGCGGATATTGCTGTTCTCCGGCGATATCGGCAGGCAGAATAAACCAATTATAAATAATCCGACGGTTTTTGATAATGCCGATTATATTCTTACCGAGTCCACCTACGGCGACAGGGAGTTGGACCCGCCGGCGGACATGGATACAGAACTTATCGACGCGATTAACTCAACGGTTGCGGCCGGCGGTAATATCGTAATCCCCAGTTTTGCGCTGGAAAGATCCCAGGACATTCTTTATTATTTGAGTCTGGCGCTTAATGCGAATAAAATCAAACCGATTCAGGTGCTACTGGACAGTCCGATGGCGGTGGATATCACCAACATTTTCTGCCGCCATATCGACCTTTTTGATGACGAAATGAAGGCACTGCTGAAAGCAGATAAATCACCCTTCTCATTTCCCGGCTTGAAATGTGTGACCTCAATTGAAGATTCTAAAGCGATTAACAATCTCAAAGAGCCATCCATCATAATTTCCGGCGCGGGGATGTGTAACGGGGGGAGAATCAAATATCATCTGATCCGGAATATCAGCAGACCGGAAAGCACGATTTTGTTTGTCGGCTATCAGGCGGTGGACACTCTGGGACGGCAAATTACCGACGGCGCCGGCGAAGTAAGAATTCTCGGACAAAATTATCCGGTAAAAGCGAAAATCGTAAAACTGAACGGGTTTTCATCTCACGCTGATAAAAATGAATTATTAGCCTGGATATCCGCTTTAAAAAGCCCGCCGCGTCAGGTTTTTGTCGTTCACGGAGAGGAAAGCGCTGCCAACACCTACGCTGAAAGTATCAGACAGAGTAAAGGCTGGAAAGTAACCGTGCCTAAATATCTTGATGAGTGCGTGCTGGATTAAAGTCCGGCACCGTTGTTACGGCCTAGGGCTTTCTGACCGGCGACTTCCTGCTTGATGTACCACTGCTGCACGGTTTCCACAACACTGTTCGGGTCGTCGCAGACGCGCACCAGGTCAAAATCTTCCGCCGAGATGTAAGCTCTGGCGGAGACGGAAGTGTGCAGCCAGTCCAGGAAACCTCTCCAGAAAACGCTGTCGTACAGAATCACCGGGAAAGGCTTGATTTTGTGTGTCTGGATTAAGGTTAATACTTCGGTCAGTTCATCCATTGTGCCTAGTCCGCCGGGCATAATCACAAAGGCAGTGGCATATTTCACCAGCATTACTTTACGAACGAAAAAGTGTTTGAAAGTCATGACTTTGGTGGCGTAAATATTACAGACCTGTTCCACGGGTAATTCGATATTCAGTCCGATGGATTTAGCGCCGGCTTCGGCGGCGCCTTTGTTGGCGGCTTCCATAATACCGGGGCCGCCGCCGGTGATGATGGAGAAACCCAATTCACCCAGACGGTGGGAAATTTCTACGGTTTGGGCATAAAGCTCATCGTCCGGTTTAATCCGGGCGGAACCATAAATCGTAACAGCCGGTTCGACACCGGACAGACCGTCAAAACCTTCGACCATTTCCCCCATGATGCGGAAAAGCCGCCAGGATTCTTCCTTCGCCATATCATTAATTTCATATCCGTTTGTCATAATTTACCTCCGAGTCAAGTATCTTGATATTACCATATTTCACGAATAATTTGACACTAAAAACTTAAAAGTGTTTGGGTTTTCGCCGGTTTGTCATTGTCGGGTTTTAAACCCGACAGAATATATTTTTCCCACTAACAATCGCTGAGGGCTGCTCTAATAAAAGCCCGAAGGGCTGAATCCGGGCGTAACAGCGTATTTGGAAAAACTTTTTCCGAAAGTGATGGCAGAGTTACCTGGTTGCGAAATAGTAAAATACAACATCCAAACAG
>JBKQML010000159.1:0-4749 GCA_052326545.1 Dehalococcoidales bacterium | reverse complement strand
CCACACAATGTGATACTCTGTGTAGTAGGCTGAATGCCCCGATAATCTAATTTCCATGCAACCATTTTACACCTCATCTCGCTATCACGACATTCACCCACGTGCAAGCACGTGGAACTCTGCCCTTCGGGCTTTTATTAGAGAACCACATTTCGGGCATTTAATATTGGTTTCCCGTTCAAACAAACCCTTAGAATAATCGAATTTCTCGCCGCATTGTGAGCATTTGTAATTATTTTTCGGCATGTTTACTCCTATTAAAATTTACTTCGGACTACGCCGCCACTTTTTTACCTCTTTTCACGGCTTCATTTTCCAGATAAGCAGTCATCTGCGGCGCCACCAGCACGGCCACACCAGGCAGCAGTGGCGGCATTATCGTCGCCATCACTTCAGGGAGAGCACCGGGCAGCATATTTGTCATCGCTGGCGGCATGTTGGGAATCGCTGCCTGCATCAATTGTTGTGCTTTCGGCATCAGTTTCGGTAGCATTCCCGGCAACAGCCTTGGCATTAGTATGGGTATCATTTTTCCCATCATACCCAGCATCGGGCGGCGCATACCGGCAGGCATACCGACAATCATCGCCATCATCCCTTTCATTACACCCGGCATGGCATCCATGATTTCCGGCATCATTTGCCCCATCATTTCGGACATGCCTTTGACAGTCATCATGTCGATCGCAACACCGAAAACATCCCAGGCATCCAGCACAGAATAAGTGGGGTCTTTCACTTCATAACCGAGGGCTTCAACTACCACGTCGGTAAAATCGAGCACACGCACTGGCGACTTACTGAAACGGGCGCCGACTCTGAGCTGCACTTCGCAGCAGGGACAGGTAGTCAGCACGATATCGGCTTTGACTGCTTCCGCTTCTTTCATACGTACCGCGCCTATGGCGTCTGCCGCCGGCGGCCGACCGACGCGTGAGAGCACACTGCCGCAGCAAAGTCCGTTTTCACGGTTATGTTCCATCTCCACAAAATCGATACCCGGGATTGCTTTGATGACGTCGCGCGGCTGGTCGTAAATCCCGCCGTGCCGCCCGATGTGGCAGGGGTCATGGTAGGTGATTCTGCCGGCGTCTTTGGGCGTCTGTTTGAATTTCAACTTACCATCTTTTATTAATTCGGCGGTGACTTCGGTGATATGTTTTACTTTGATGTCATATTTCAGATTGAGTTTTTTGGCCCATTCACGATAATAATGATTCAACGTCACCCAACAACCGGGGCAGGAAATAACCACTTCTTCAACCCCGCGTTTGTTCAATTCGTTGATGTTATGCTCTACTGCTTTGGCAAACAGGTCCCATTTACCGGCGGCGTAGAACGGGATACCGCAGCAGGCTTCATCTTTGCCGAGGTAAGTAAAATCGATGCCGCCCTCTTTTAGAATATGCACTGCGTTTTGTGCGATGTCATGCTCGACATAGGAAGCCGTACAGCCCGCCCAATAGGCAATTTTCCCTTTTGGCTGAACGGTCACATCGTTCGGCAGCCATTGGTCTCTTTCGGATCGGTTTCCCGCCCAGATATTATTCTCCCGTCTGAAGCTGGAAGCCATAAATTCAAAACCGGGGAAGGTATGATATCCTTTCTCCTGGATAACCAGGCCACGCATCTGGTCCCACATCTGCTGAATGGGGATTTGCACCTGGCATACCTGATTACAGCGCTGGCAGGTAGTACAGAGTAAAAATGAATCGAGCATTTTCTGATTGAATTCGGCTTTGCCGTCCAGATATTCGCGCAGGAAATACCAACGGCCCCTGGCTGTTTCCGTTTCCCACTGCCTACCGAAGTACTGGTCGCAGACATCAATACAGTAACCGCATTGCGCACAGGAATACGCTTCGTAAGCAATCTGAGTTGGTATCTTTTTCGCCAGCTTCGGTTTGTGGCTGAACAACATCCGGCCGACACCCATCACCGGCTGGGCCAATTGCCCTGCTTTCATCGTAAGATTCATCAATCCGGGATTACGGTTTTCCGGCAGTATCTTTCCTGGATTAATCAACCAATCAGGGTCGGTTTTTTCCTTATAATTCAGTATTTTCGTAACTTTGCCGCCGCCAAGATTTCGGCGGGCAAAGCTGGTAAAATACAATCCCACCGAATAAGGGCAGCCTCCGAATTGGCAGGCAACATCGATTATTTCCAGAGAACGCGGAAATTCAAAGGTGTAAGCAGGCGAGCGCTCATCACCCAGTAAATGTCCCAGGATAGATGCCTGTCCATGACTAATCAGCGTAACCTCCAAAGCGATATCCGGGAATTTACGTTCGATCTCATCAATCGACTGCCCCAGATTAAGCACCGGAACCGCTACGATAGCTTCACTGGAAATCAGAGATGGTCCCAGTCTTTTCAAGCGAATCGGGTAGAAACGGTCAGCCCATTCTTTAGCCGTTATGTTCTCATCAGCGAGTTTTCCTCCGTTCCTGGCAATTATTTTTAATAATGCCGGTTTTAAGGTTTGTTCCCGTGATGCGGGATATACGAAGAGCGCCCGGCATCCAACGGCTGGAGGTCCCGCATTTTCATCATTTTGCGCTCCAGGTTCACCCCAGGTAGGCTTTATTTTAGCAGCCGCTAATTCACTCTCTTTCTGTTTATTAGTAAATTGACCGTTGGCAAAACTGATATGCCATAACGGTAATTGCATTTGATTAATCTCATAAAAGGCCTGTATTACCTGCTTTGTTCCGGGGAACGAAGCCACGATAGGGATATCCCTGTCTGCCGGGCGGGTTTTTACCTCTACTTCCACAATCATCCCGGTGATGCCTTCGGCATCAGTCACCAGGTCCATATCATCACCCTGAAGTGTTTTTATCTCGCCCTCGGGCGTAACGATTGTAATTGATTCCAGATTCTCACTGATTTTGCCGTATTCATAACTGCCGATACCGCCGCCGCCTTCGGCCACCCAACCACCAACGGTGGCGCTCAAGGCGCTCGAAGGATAAGAGCGCAAAGTTACCCCCTGTTTGTTCAGGGCAATTTCCAGGTTCTTCCATACCGCGCCGGCTTCAGTGCGGATAATTCCTTTATTATTATCGATTCCAAGAATACGGCGCATGCGTGAAAAGTCAACCACAATCCCACCCCTGGTGGGGATAGCACCGCCCCAGCCGCTGGACGCAGCACCTCGCGGCGTCAGAGGAATCTTATGCTCCCGGGCGAATTTTGTAATGAAAATGACATCTGAGGTATTAAGGGGCTGGACGACGGCATCGGGTATGGTTTTAAGTGTCTGTTTTACCATCCTGGGAAGGCTGGCGGTGTCGTGTGAATAGACAAGACGTTCCGTCTTTTCAAAGCTAACCCGATCACCGAATGTCTTTTCCAGGTTATTCCTGAGTTGTTTTTCCATTTCCTGCCTCCGTTTCTACCTATCCAATCAATTTTTTAGTCAATTCATTGCTCTTTATCATCTGATGGACTAATATTTCATGCACGATATCACATGCCTCACAAATTTTAGGATTGGTCAGGTGGTAATAGGTATTTTTACCTTCACGTCTCGCCTCTACAACACCATTGATTTTGAGGGTGGACAGGTGATGGGACACGATCGGCTGAGGAATAGCTAGAGCTATCTGCAGTTCACTGACCGATTTTTCGCCTTCTCGTAACTCCTGAATAATAATCAAACGGCTGGGATCGGCGAAAGTCTTGCATAACTCAGCCTGTAATTTGTATAATTCCAGATTATATTTAGTTTTCATAGGCCTCTTAAAATATTATATATATTTATGTTAATATATAAATACCACAATACACCAATAATGTCAATGTACGAATATATTGTCCGACCATGTGACTATAAGAACGTATAATGAGGCTATGACCGGTAAAATAATACTTGTAAATTTTGCTAAGTGCCATCCAAAAAATTGCGAAAATGGCATTTGTAAAGCAGCCGGGGCTTGTAATTACAAATTACTTAAGCAGGAAAAACCTTATGAAATACCGATGGCAGCTTCGTTTATTTGCCGGGGTTGCGGCGATTGCGTCCGTGCTTGTCCGCTAAAAGCTATCGTAATAGCAAACAATTAAGAAATTAGGAGAAGTGAATGGTAACAGAAATTAATGATCAGACATTCGAAAATGAGGTTATCAAATCCAAGATACCCGGTAGTTGTTGACTTCTGGGCACCGTGTTGCGGACCGTGCCGATCTCTGGCACCGGTGACCGAAAAACTGGCGGAAGCCTATGCGGGCAAAGTAAAGTTCTGCAAAATCAACGTTGATGAGAATCCGGTGATGTCAGGAAAATATAAGGTCATGAGTATTCCTTTAGTGTTATTTTTTAAAGCGGGTTTTCAAAAAGACAGCTCTCTGGGTGCTGTCCCTGAAGCCATGCTTCGATCGAATGTTCAACCTCTGTTATAGAAACGAATATTTGCAATAAATAAAGCGGAAAATACATTGTGGTAATAAAAATAGGGAGGAAAATTTTATGGCTGCGGCAATCGACCCCATTTGCCAAATGAAGGTGGATAAGAGTACTTGCAAAATAACATCTGAATACAAAGGGAAAAAGTATTATTTCTGCGCGCCTGGATGTAAGAAAGCATTTGATAAAGACCCGGAAAAATATGTACAGGATACCAAACATACTTGAATGATAGCTGGCTGCTTAAAGTCTTTAAGCAAAAGGTGGTTTAGCCGTGAATGATATTTTGCAGCAAAAACAACAATCCAGGAAAACGCGTATTTTGATAGTGGGTGGTG
>JBKQML010000158.1:0-3673 GCA_052326545.1 Dehalococcoidales bacterium | reverse complement strand
GCAACCGGATTTTTATTTTCTTCTTCCATATTCGTTTACTCCCTTCCCAAACAAGACTCTATGTATTCTACCGATAACTTCTATTTGGGTAATCTGCGTAAATACCGGTGTGCTGTCAGTGCTGCTTTCGCGCCTTCGCCGGCGGCAATGATAATTTGTTTTTCCGGAGCATTAGTGACATCGCCTGCAGCAAATAATCCCGGTACATCTGTTTCGCAGGAGCTGTTCACCGGTACCTCGCCGACCTGGTTCAACTTTACTAAATCCCGGACCATATCTGAATTAGGCACAAGTCCGATTTCCACAAATACGCCGGTAACTTCCAGCTGCGTGCGGTTGCTGGTTTTCAGATCTTTAATAACGATGCCTTCCACCCTGGTTTGTCCGAGAATCTTTTCCGTCTGTTGTTCGGTGTAAATTGTTAAATTTTTAGCATCAGCTAATTTCTCAATCATTATCGGGTCGCCGGTTAATGGTGTTACCGAGACCATATCGACATGTTCCGCGGCTTTTACCATATCCAGCGCCGCCTCAATTGCAGAATTTCCCCCGCCGATCACGGCCACTTTCTGACCGGTGAAATCGGGACCGTCACAGATAGAACAATAGGTTACTCCCCGTCCTGTCAGTTCTGTTTCCCCCTCAACATTTAATCTGCGTGGACGCTTCCCGCTTGCCAGGATCACTGCTTTTCCCTGAAATCTATCTCCCGATTCCGAAATCACTTCAAAACCACCGTCAACTTGTTTTATCTGAGTTACTTTCAGCCCGATTTTCTGTTCGATCGGGAATTGATTAACCTGCTGCTGAAATTTAGAAATCAATTCATCTCCGTCAATGAACTGGTAACCGAGGTAGTTTTCCACCCCGTTGGTCCAGTTCACCTGTCCGCCGATATCACCCGTGACCAGAACGGTATTCAATTGTTTACGTGCGGCATAAACGGCTGCTGCCATGCCTGCCGGACCTCCGCCAACGATTATCAATTCGTACATTAATGTTTTTCCTTTCCTATCTGCGCTAAAAAAGTCGAGAACAACGCTGCCGACTTTCACCCATTTAAATATCGATTTTGACAATATTACCTTCAACTTTTATCGCATAAGCAGGTTCATTTTGTTTCGCCGGGCCCCCCACTACTTTTCCGGTAGTAACATCAAACCTGGAACCGTGCCTGGGACAGGTCACAATATTGCCATCCAGTTTTCCCTTTGATAAATCACCCCCCGCATGTGTGCATTTTGCGCCGATAGCGTAATATTTACCCGAGATATTGGTTAAAAGTATATTTTTGTCGCCGCTTTTTACACCCTTCATCTGACCGACCGGTATTTCATCAGTTTTCGCAATTTCCACGAAACTCATTATGCTCCTCCTTTAGTTTTATTAATATTAATAGTATTCAAGAAATATATATTTGTTATAAAATCGCCGACGGAGATATTACAAATTTATGAAATTCTATAATTATGGATATTAAATATTCAGGTTACAGATACTTTTTACTAAAACCTGCACATAAGAGTGAAATGTCACATTTTTGTAACGAATGATGCAGGAAATGTTATGACTATTTGATATTAATAATTCCATAATTCTTGAGCAAAGGAGGTAAAACATGAAAACAGATGCACAGGTACAGAGCAATGTAATTTCGGAACTAAAATGGGAGCCAAGCGTTGACGCTACAAAAATAGGGGTATCTGTAAGAGATGGTATTGTCACATTGGATGGTTATATGGACAGTTTTGTCGAAAAACTGGCCGCGGAAAGGGTCGCGAGCCGGGTTGCAGGTGTAAAAGCCGTTGCACAAGAGCTCAAAGTCAGATTACCACAGTCTTATGAACGTAACGATGCGGATATCGCTGAAGCGGCGGTAAATGCGCTTGAATGGAACATGATGGTGCCGCACGACCGGACTAAAGTAGCGGTCCAGGATGGCATGGTGATTCTCAGCGGCGAAGTAGATTGGGAATATCAGCGAGTTGCGGCATACGACGCTGTTTGCTGCCTGGTAGGTGTAAAAGGTGTTATCAACCAGATCAGTATCAAACCATCCGTGAGTCCGGTGGATGTAAAATCAAAAATAAAAAGCTCTTTTCAACGCCATTCTGCGCTTGATGCCAAACACATTATCGTTGAATCGGAGGGCAGTAAAGTTATTCTCAATGGCAGTGTACATTCCTGGATGGAAAAACAGGAAGCAGCTTCAGCCGCCTGGTCGGCTCCCGGTGTTTCGGATGTAGAAAACAATCTGGTTGTCCTGGGTGCATCGGAAATTTACGGGCAGCCTGCTATCTGAAAAGTTCCGCGTGCGTATGTTAATCAACCGTAATCGAGTATTATTTCGTGTACAAGGAAAGATAAGAGGGGATGAAGAAAGTTTTAGTTGTCTATTTCAGTACCTCCGGGAAGACAGAAGAGATGGCTAATTACATCGCCGAGGGTATACGTTTCAATGGTTTGCGGGCAATAGTAAAAAATATTAGCGAAATAAAGAATCCTTATGACATCACAGGATTTGATGGTTACATTTTAGGTTCTCCCACCTTTTCGCTGGATATGCCTGCCCTGATAAAAGGATTTCTCTCGAATTTGAAAAAGGGTAATTTTGAAGGAAGATTGGGCGGTGCCTTTGGGCCTTATCTGCATGATGCTTCTTATCAGCACAACGAACATGCACCTGCTCTGATTCTGGATATTCTTCAAAAAGAGTTCAGGATGAGACCTTTTGAATTAGGGGCGCTTGCTCTTCGAGAAGATATTCTCGATACACGGGACGGTATAAAGGCCTGCCAGGATTACGGCCGCATATTTGGGCAAAGATTGGGCGTTTGATAATTAATTATCGGGAGAATCGAGTAAGGAAGGGGAAAATGAGTCGAGAAGAAGTAGCTACCCTGGCGGGTGGATGTTTCTGGTGTTTGGAAGCTGTTTTTAAAGAAATCAAAGGTGTACAGCGCGTACTGTCAGGTTATACCGGCGGTAAAAAAGAAAATCCTACTTACGAAGAAGTCTGCAGCGATAAAACAGGACATGCGGAAGCCATCGATATCACTTTTTTCCCCGACGTGATTACATATCGGGAAATATTAGAAATCTTTTTTTCGGTTCATAACCCTACTACGCTGAACAGGCAGGGTAATGATGTGGGGTCTCAGTACCGTTCGGCTATTTTTTACCACAATGAAGCGCAAAAAATTATTGCTGAGCAAGTCATCAAGGAAATTGATGGTTCTCACATCTGGGGCGCACCGATTGTTACCGAACTTAAGCCGTATACCAAATTTCATGATGCGGAAGAATATCACCGTGACTACTTTGAACGTCACCCGCAGCAAAGTTATTGCCAGGTAATTATCGCTCCCAAAGTAACTGAGTTTCGCCAAAAATGGGCGGATAAACTTTAGGGCTAAAGCGTGCTCAAAAACAGGCATTAAAAACAAAATAATTTCAGGAGGAAAAAAGATGGCAGACAAAAAACAGAAAACGGAAAAAAGTGTAGCAGTACGTCAACCCGGAACAAAAAGACAAAACATTCCCGGTCCTTCAGGCGATATCTTCGGCCAGCCGTTCCTTCCGTCATTATGGGGAGGTTTTTACAATGACCAGGCATTCTGGGCACCGGCCATCAACGTGGTAGAAAAAGAGGACAAATTTATCGCCAAGGTCG
>JBKQML010000157.1:0-6083 GCA_052326545.1 Dehalococcoidales bacterium | reverse complement strand
GTTTACAAAAGTCATATCGATTCCCCGGGACCCTGTACGTGGGAACCGGTTAAGGTATATTAAAAGCGAGAGCAGTGAATTTCACTGTTTGGAAGAAAAACCATAAAGTATATTAAGGTATATTATTTATATTAGGAATCATAAGGGAGGGTCGTAAAAAATGGGAAAAACGATTGTTGAAAAGATTTTGGCGAAAGCAGCGGAAAAACCGGAAGTTTCCCCCGGTGAATACGTCAAAGTCGGAAAAACGGTCAGATTCGTTCTGATGGGTACGGACAGCACACCAAAGGTAGGTCCCGCTTTCAAGAGATTGGGTTGGGATAAGTTATGGGATCCGACTAAAGTAATGGTGGCGCCTGACCATTGTGGGGCTTATACCCGTGTTGGCTCCATCACTACCAACCGGGAAGCGCACCGTCTGAATAGCGAGTGGGCTAGAAGCATGGGAGTTCCCGAAGCGAATATCCTTGAGCTGGGAAGAGTCGGTAATTGCCATCACCTTGCCGTCGAAAATGGTTGGGCATTACCTGGTAGCGTCTACCTTTCCGGACCTGACGGCCATACCATCACTGTTGGCGGAGTTGGCTGCTTCGGAAGTTGTCTCTCTGCTTCTGCCAACTTTTTTATGAGGTTTGGCTGGACCTGGTTCCGTGTCCCCGAGAGCATCAAGTTTAATATTACCGGAAAATTGAATGACGGCATCATGGGCCGGGATGTCTACGAGTATATTCTGGGACTGATCGGTCCGACCGGCGCAATTTACCAGGTCATGGAATTCACCGGACCGGTGATGGAAGATATGAGTATTGACGGCCGATTGTCGATGTGTTGTCTGGCTATGTTTACCGGGGCGAAACTGGGTATTGTCAATCCTGACCAGAAGGTAATTGACAGGTTTAAGGCCAGGACTAAAGAACCTTTCGAACCGCTGGTAAGTGATCCTGACGCTAAATACGCCAAAGTCTATGAAATTGACGGTTCAAAGATTGAACCGCAGGTAGTTATTCCGCCGCACCGGCAGACCGGCGTGAAGAATATCAAGGATGTTGAAGGAATCCCGGTTACCAATGCTTTCATCGGCTCCTGTGCCAGCGGCCGCGATGAGGATTTAATGATGGCGGCCAGAATCTTAAAAGGCCGCAAGGTATATTCAAAAGTTATGTTTAACGTTACTCCGGGTTCCAGCGCTTCTATGACCAGATCCGACAAAGCAGGATATATCTCTACTCTTCTCGAAGCCGGCTGCTTGGTCTGCGCCCCGGGTTGCGGCATGTGTCCCGGGTTTTATACGCCGCTGGCAAAGAACGAAGTTTGCATCACCTCCAGCACAACGAACATTCCCGGCCGTATGGGAGACGACAGTGCACAGGTTTACCTGGGGAGTCCCGCCACCGTGGCGGCATCAGCCATCGAAGGTAAAATAACCGACCCGCGAAAATATCTATAAGGAGTATGAGAAATGGCATTAAAATTTAAAGGTAAAGTCTGGGTTTTTGGCGATAATCTGGATGTCGATTTTGAAATTTTATCGTTCCGCGAACTGGATGCCGGCATCATCGCGCCGGACAAGATGGGGGAATGGTGTATGCGGGTAGTAGACCCTGATTTTGCTAAAAAAGTGAAGAAAGGCGATATTATGGTCGTCGGCACGAACATGGGTTGCGGTCATGACCACTATCTATCCAATGTTTCCATCAAACAGAGCGGCATCGACTGCGTTATCGCAGAGTCCTTTGACCGGAACTTCTTCCGTAATTCCATTGCGGTGGGTCTACCAATCATCGAATATAAGGGCATCAACAAGATTGCCAAACAGGGCGATCAACTGTCAGTCGATTTAGGCGCAGGTACAATTAAAAATATTACAACCGGTAAATCCGATAAATTCACGCCCTTCCCTGATTTCCTGCTGGAAATAGTCGATGCCGGCGGTCTTGAAGCCTATGGTAACAAGTTGATTGCGGAAGGAAGAGAAGATTAATAAAACGAAGGAAATAAGATGAAAAAATCAACTATACTGCGGAAACTACTAAAAGAGCCCGGGCTCTTAATCGTCCCGGCCGCCTATGATTGTCTCAGTGCCAGGTGCGTGGAGGCCGCCGGGTTTAAAGCTGTATTCCAGACCGGTGCCGGTATCCGGGATGCTGTTCTTGGTATGCCTGATATTGGTTTGGCCACTGCCAGTGAGATTATCAACAACGCCAGGTATATGGCGGATTCAGTCAATATCCCGCTCATTGTCGACGCGGATGATGCCTTCGGCGCCATGTTGTCTGCTTACCGCACCACACGGGATTTAATCCGGGCCGGAGCTTCCGGCATGTTTATCAGCGACCGGGCTCCTTTTATCCTGGCCACCGAGCCCCATAGCTTGGTCGAGGTCCTTCCCCGAGAAGAATATTACGGTAAGATGCGCGCTGCCGTCGAGGTCAGAAATAAAGAAGACAAGGATTTTGTCCTCGTCGCCAGAATAGATTCCGGGGCAAAATTAGGCGATGAAGAAGTATTAATCAGGGCGAAAGAGTGTCTCAAATTAGGGGTAGATGTAATACTGCCACATTTCAGACCGCCGGAATCAAAATTCGGGGAAAGGAACAAAGAAACCTTAAAACAGCTGTATAAAAAAATAGGGGCGCCGGATGTCTGGATCTGGGGCATGGGGCCGCATACCTTTACCGCTAAAGACTACGCAGATGTCGGCGCCAAATTATGGGTCACCGGTCGGGTCGCATCAGTTGTGTCCCGGGCATTGATCGATTTTTATGCAAAATTCCGTGAAACAGGTGTTTTCCCGATTGAAGAATTCGAAGCAGCCCCTCCCGGACCTATGGGGGCCAAATTACAGGAACTTCGAAAACTGGATTTCTGGAGTGATGTAGAAAGACGGAATTCGAAATAATTAAAGCCAGAATCCGGAATTTAATTTTACATGCATCTGAAGTATGGACAAAAGGAAGATTTAAAGCATTTCAGAAAGATTGAGCTTAAGTCAAACGAAATTTCTTATTTACTTCATAAATAGAGTCACACGGAGATGAAAGAGCGGGAGAAATATCATGGCAAAGGTGACTTTAAAAATTCCTCCGTTTTTTGCTTATGTAATGAATCCGAAAGCTGCCGATTGGTTTGTTCTGGACAAGCAGATCGGAGAAAAAACTACCGTTTGTGACCTGCTGACTGAACTCGCGTTAGGTAATCCTGATTTTCGCCAAGCCGTTTTTAATCCGGATGAGGGGACGGTCTATGACGGAATCAATATTGTCCTCAATCAAAAACTCCTTATTTCTCCCCTTGATATGCACAAAAAACTTAATGATGGGGACCTGATAGTTATTCTGCCTTCTTTAGCTGGAGGTTAAAAATCGCCAGGGAGTGTACACCATAGACAAAATTTACGGTTACGGCGGCAAACTCTTGAGAATAGACCTCACTCATGAGCGGGTCGCCAAAGAATATTTGGATGAAGCAACGCTCAGAAAATGGGTGGGCGGTACCGGGTTGGGCGCGAAATACCTCTTTGATGAAGTCCCTGCCGGAGTGGAGTGGGCAGATGCAGAAAACCGGTTAATTCTGTCCACCGGTCCTCTGGGAGGCACTTCGATTGGCGGTTCCGGTACTGTGGCGGTTGTTACCAAAGGTGCGCTAACAAATGGTGCAGCCGCCAGTCAGGCTAATGGTTTCTTCGGTGCTTATCTCCGGTTTTCGGGCATTGATGGTATTATCCTGCAGGGTCAAGCTAAAAGATGGCTCTATCTATATATCCATGGTGACGAGGTAGAAATCAAAGATGCCTCGGCTCTTGTAGGCAAGGATAATTGGCAAACGAACGATATTATCCGTAAAGAACTCGGGGTAACTGAGCGGGGCGTGTCTGTTGCCAGTATCGGGCCTGCCGGTGAAAACATGGTGCGGTTTGCCGGTATCTTTATTGATCGGGGGCATGTCGCTTCTAAAAATGGCGTGGGGGCTGTGATGGGTTCCAAGAAGCTCAAAGCTATCGTAATCGCGCGCAGTATGGAACGCCCGTTGCTGAAGGATAAAGACCGCCTCGCCGCAATCGCCGATCAGCTTTTCGACTTATATAAGACCGGAGTGGTATATAAATCCGGTACTCTCGACGGCGTTATCAGTTCGGTAATGTCCGGGGATGGGACTGTCCCGGTGAAGAACTACTCCAGTAACGTCTTTCAAATTTCACCGGATAAGCTCGACAAGTTTAGCGCTGCTTATATTCGCAGCCATTTCGAGCCGAAGCCAAGTCCCTGTTGGGCATGCCGGGCACATCACCTGCACCTGATTACTCTTCCGGAAGGACCGTTTAAAAGCTGTGCCGGTGAGGAACCTGAGTATGAATGTCTTGCTGCTTTCGGACCGGTTGTTGGCATCACCGATGCCACAGCAACCGTTTTTCTCTGCAATGAGGCCGATCGTCTGGGCCTGGATAGCAACGAAACGGGCTGGACAATTGGTCTGGTAATGGAGTGTTTTGAGAAAGGTCTTTTAACTACAGCAGATACCGGCGGGCTCGAACTCACCTGGGGAAATTATGATGCTGTTTACCAGTTGATGCACCGGATTGCGGAACGTAGCGGGTTCGGGGATATCCTCGCAGAGGGTGCCATGAGAGTAGCCCGGCATATCGGTAAAGAAGCTCCGGATTTTGCGCTGCATACGATGAAGGGAAACACTCCCCGTGGTCATGACCATCGCAATAACTGGCCCAGGCTTCTGGATACCTGCGTCTCCCAGATGAGCAGCGATGAGGGCTACGATGTATTAAAGCCGCAGGATATCGGCCTTAATTTAACGCGGCTCACCAGACCTGATACTTCGCCGGCGGATACAATTAACTACAACATCGGTTGCAAGGGTGCCGCCCAATTTGAGGATTGTCTCGGAACATGCCGCTTTACAACTCTAACCAACATGAAGTTGCTTTGCGAGGCTGTGAGTGCCGCTGCGGGTTGGGATTTCACACCCTTGGAAGGCATGGATGTGGGGAGGCGTATTGTCAACCTGCTGCGGTGCTTTAATATCCGACACGGGCACACGGCAGCCATGGATGCCCCGTCACCCAGATACGGCTCAGCCCCGGTTGACGGGCCTTCAAAAGGGATCAGCATCATGCCTCAATGGAACGAACTGCGCAGTATGTATTATGCGGGCATGGGATGGGACAGGGAGACGGGGAAACCCCTGCCGGAAACCCTCCGGCGTTATGGCCTCGAATATGCTATTGACGAGTTATGGGGGAAAAAGTAATTACTTCAAATTATGCGTTTGTTTTTAAGAAAGACTGGATTTATCACTGAGAATCTGATTTCTCATCAATCTCTCGTCTAAAAACCCTGGTGCACTGTACGGTTGATAATATCCATTTGTTCCTCTTTGGAGAGACTGACAAAATAAGCCACAAAGCTGCCCACCCGAACCATCAGGTCCCTGTAGTTTTCCGGTTCCTTCATCGCTTTTCGCAAAATATCGCTTGATACGATATTAAACTGAACCTGATATATTCCCATCTCCTCGATCGTCCTGAGAAAGGACACAAAGTTGTCGATATCGCGGTCGGTTGCAACCAGCTGCGGGCTTAACCTGAGGTTCAATGGTCCTCCGCCGGCCAGCCGGTGCTTTGGCAATTTACTCGCCGACCTGATGACTGCCGTCGGCCCATTCCTGTCCATACCCTGAGCCGGGGATATGGCATCAGCTACCGGTTTAGGGTTGATGTGTCCGTTGGGCAACCCGCCGACAAGCTTCCCGTGGTCGACATTCATATTTCCGATGGCTGATTTACCTAGCCACCTGCCGCCCCAGGATGGCAGCAGGTCTTTCTGTGTGTTAATCCAATCGATGCTATCCTGCCAGGTATTCATCACCCAAACTGCCCATTCATCGGCAAAATCATCGTCATTGCCATATTTAGGCACACTGTTGATGCAAAGCTGCCGGAGGTTCTCATAGCCGTCCCAGTTAGCTTTGACCGCCTCAAGTAACTGGTCCCAGGTAATCTTCTGTTCGCGGTAGATTAACTTATCGATTACTGCCAGGGAATCCGCAGAATCAGCCAGGCCGACCATGTA
>JBKQML010000156.1:0-2732 GCA_052326545.1 Dehalococcoidales bacterium | reverse complement strand
TATCCGGGAAATATCACTGCCCTAAAACAGGTCAGTTTTACCGTCAAACCGGAGGAAGTAGTGGCGCTGGTTGGCGCTAACGGCTCAGGGAAGAGTACCCTCCTCAAACTGATGGATGGGCTCATTTTCCCGAAAGCCGGCGAACTGCGGGCGTTCGGCAAGCCGCTTTCCGAAGAAGGACTAAAGGAAAAAGTCTTTGCCGGTGAATTCCGGCGCAAAATAGGTATGGTTTTTCAGGACCCCGACATCCAGCTTTTTTCCCCGACGGTCTGGGACGAAGTCACCTTCGGGCCGCTGCAACTGGGAATCTCCAAAGAGGAAGTTATCGCCAGGGGGCAGGCGGCGCTGGAATTAATGGGAATATCACACCTTCGGCAGCGTCCTCCTTATCTGCTTTCGGGCGGGGAGAAAAAGAAGGTCTCGCTGGCCTCAGTGCTTTCACTGCAACCGCAAGTGCTGCTCCTCGACG
Source organism: Dehalococcoidales bacterium (assembly GCA_052326545.1). Taxonomy (GTDB): domain Bacteria; phylum Chloroflexota; class Dehalococcoidia; order Dehalococcoidales; family Fen-1064; genus Fen-1064. Next base: position 2,263 of record JBKQML010000156.1, on the reverse strand, counting down.
AGCCAACCACCGGATTGGACCCTTCCAGCCAGGGGCATCTGATCGATTTCTTATTGCAGTGGGTGAAAGAAGACAAATGCATCGTCTTCAGCACGCAGGACTTGGATATCGTTGAGGAAATTGCAACCCGCGTTATCGTTATGGGTAAAGAACATAACGTCGTGGCCGACGGGCAGCCGAAGGATTTTCTTTTCGACCCGGATTTCCTGGTGCGGACGAATCTGGTTCATGAACATTCCCACCGGCATAAGCAGCTAATTCACAGCCACCAGCATATCCATGAACATCATCATTGATATTATTCGAAGTCTACGATAAAAATAAGGCAAAGTTACAACATAATAAAAAGTAAGTTACATTTGCTTGTTTTGTTCAATATTTGTCACAATTATTCTTTGTGTGCCCCGACATTTCAAGCAATTGTGAATTCTTGCGAAAGGGTCTCTGTTGTGGATATGCTGCTTCTATTTAAATCTTATTATTGTTGAGCTTTGCTTTAACTATTTTAAGATTTTTTACTTTTAGCACAATCGTTACACAACCCGCGGAGCAGGATATCATGCTCTTCCAGCGTGTAACCTGTGGGGAGGAGATGTTGGAGGTCTGCGGGACAAGCATTTATCTCATATAATTTGTCGCAGGTATTGCAGAGAAAATGGTGATGGTGCTTTTCCGGGGCTAGTTCCCAGCGCGGCGACTGGCCTGGCAATTCCACTGCAACGACCGAACCGTCCTGTTGTAGCGATTTTAAATTGCGGTAGACGGTGGCAATCCCCAGGCCGGGGACTTTTTTTTGTGCCAGGTTTAAGACTTCCTGCGCCGACAGCGGCCGGCCGGCTTTTTTCAAGGCCTGGCGGATGGCGTTCCCCTGATGCTTATTTCTAACCATAAGCCTGCTTCCTCGAGATGATAAATTATTATCGTTATTGTAACATCGTTTTCTGATTTTTGTCATTAAAAGAAAAATTTTTATAAACCTGCTTGACTGTTTAATGATAACGCATTATCATTATCAATATCAAGACAAAACATCGGCTCAGTTTTGCTTTAAGGTGATGGTCAATGGTCAAATATTTAATTGCAGTTTTTCTGAGTCTGGTACTGATAGGCACAACTGCCTGTCAACCTAAGACCGATCAAACCGGCACGGTTTCCGGCGACATGATTCAGGTGGTGGCGGCGGAAAACTTCTGGGGCAGTATTGCCGCACAACTGGGCGGGACGCATGTTAATGTCATCAGTATCGTCACGGACCCCAACGCAGACCCGCATGAATTTGAAACAAATACCGCCGATGCGCTGGATTTCGCTCATGCCAATTATGTTATTTTAAACGGCGCCGGTTACGACACCTGGGGACAAAAGCTGCTGGCGGCCAACCCGTCAAACGGACGTAAAGTACTAGACGTGGCGGATTTATTGGGGAAGACGGAGGGCGATAACCCGCATTTCTGGTATGACCCGGATTACGTGCAGCAGGTGATAAATCAGATTACCGGCGATTATCAATCATTGGATCCGGCGGATGCGGCTTATTTCAGCACCAAACAAACGGCACTGGAAAATGCGCTTACGTCTTACCGGCAATTAATCCAATCGATTAAGCAGACTTATGGGGGAACCCAAATCGGGGGCACGGAGAGTATTGTGGTGTACATGGCTGATGCGCTGGGTCTGGATTTAATTTCGCCGCCTGATTTTATGAACGCAGTATCCGAAGGGAACGATCCGCCGACACAATCGGTGGCGGCGTTCGAACAGCAAATTAATCAGAAACAGATCTCCGTATTAATATATAACAACCAGACCGCCACCGCGGTAACCACGAATCTGAAACAGATGGCAACTGCGCAAGGAATTCCGGTAGTGGGCATTTCGGAAACAATGGAACCGCCGGATACAACTTTCCCGAACTGGCAGTATGCGCAATTAACAGCCCTGCAAAAAGCTTTGAATGCCGGTGGTGTCAGCAAATGATAGAAGGTAGAAATGATTAATAATCAGGTCGGAGAGAGAATTAGTGCCGGAACCACGGAGAAACAACCGCGGGAAATAACAGCGGGCCTTGCGGGAACCAGTATGAGAATGACTCGAACCATGATGCTCGAAATATTGCGCCAAGATTATATCAGAACTGCTTGGTCAAAAGGACTCACAGAAGGCATTATCGTTATCAGACATGCTTTGAAGAACGCTCTGATTCCGGTGATCACAATTATAGGTATGCAGTTACCGGTAATAATCGGTGGGTCGGTCATTATTG
>JBKQML010000155.1:0-14427 GCA_052326545.1 Dehalococcoidales bacterium | reverse complement strand
GGGAAGAGGAGGTTGTTTAGAGGGGCTGCGCCCACTATACATCATCCTGCGGATGAGTACCTTCGGACTCAAGCCTTGCGGAAGATGGAACGAAAGCATATTTTTTGGCAAGTTATTTGATTACCTCAAATCTAATTTGATACTAGAATCTACACCAACATCAAGTCGCGCCATCTAATACGTTTTTAAAAATCATTGCAAAGTTTTCCCTGTCTTTCCGTATAAATAATCAAAGACTTACTAAACGTCAATATTGATAAGTCAGATAGGAAAGAATATAATTTTTTAATGAGGTTAATTTGAAAAAGTCACGAAAACCACGGCTATTTTTGTTACTGGCAACATTAATTGCTTCGACTGTAATCAGTTGCACATCTCCGACGCTTTCAAATGCAGGAGTTCAATATAAAACTTACACGTTGAAACATTACGGCGTTTCCTTTTCTTTCGAGTACCCGGTTGGGTACAAAATAGTCAGCACTTATCTTAAATCCAATCCCAATGCTTCTATCGGAATCCGGTTTGCATTGCAGGGGACTGACCCGACTTTTGCAGTGAATATTGACAGCCCTCTGGCAGAGAAAGTAGACCCTGCTGCGGCCGCAAATACGGCAGGCTCACATACGCCGGATGAAGAACTGGAAAGAACATCAATTTCAATTGCGGGAACTAATGGTGAATTTGTTGCCTATACTCTAAATTTTCAGAATCAGCCGACAGTAAACCGTGAGGTTTTTTTTAATGTAAACGGGGTTCTCTGGAATCTTTACATTTATTCCAGTCCCGCGAATGCCGACAAAGCTACATTGGCCTTCGACCATATTATTAGTACTTTTAAGGTGTTGCAGTAATAGTTTCGTATTTTTAAAACAGAAACTAAATTTCAGGAGGAAAAGTAAACCATATGAATATGATGTTATCCGTGTTAGTTCCCATCCTGAAATCTTTCAGAACTGGAATTCAACATGACGCCGGGCCACCGTGGTTTTACGTCGGGATCGGTCTGATGTTTATCATTGTCGTCGGAGCACTGATCGTTGGGTTGATAGTGGGAGCAGTAAAACTGCTGAAACTTTTCAGAACTAAAAAAACGAAAGATGATTGAATTTTTAAAGTCGAGTGCGGAAGCTTTAATCTTAACAATTGCAGTTGAACTCATCGTCGCCTGGCTTTTCGGGCTGCGGAGCAAGAAGGAATTATTAACCATTGTGCTGATCAACGTCATCACCAACCCGCTTTTGAATTACTTACTGATGGTTAACGGCTACTTCCACCTGATTTCTCAAACGAAAGTATTGATGCTCTTTCTGGAAGCAGGTATCGTCATCTTCGAGTGGCGGCTGCTGGTCTGGGCGCTGGAGCAAAAAGCAAATAAAATGCTGGCTTTAAGCGCCGTGATGAATGCATCCTCGTTCATCGCCGGACTACTTTTATTCAGATAAATATCAAGAAATGACCGGGAACTAATAGAATTTGTTCGGCTTAAAGCTAACTTCATACGGAATTTTACGTTATAACATCAGGAATAATTATTTTATGAAGAAATATCTGCAGAAAGTCAAATTGTACTATATAAAGACAATCATCACAGTATTGTTAGTGCTCAGTATATCAACAGCAGGCTGCGTGAAGATTGCTACTACTCAAATAACAGCTCTTACGTCGACCAACGTGAATAATGTCAACTCCGCCTCATCTCAAGCTGCAAACGGCCTGAGCCTGTCGCTTGCCCTTGACGCGACAACATATAAGCCAGGGCAAGATGTTTAAATAGCCGTGGATGTACAAAATAAGCGGCCGGAGACGAATGATGTCCCGGTATCAAACGATTGGTCTTATAATCAGCTGACAACAGGTCAATGCGACCTTGGTGCTCCTTACGGAATAGCTATTTTCCAGGGATACTATACGTCTGCCGACTTTGCCGCCGCGACGCCGCTGGCTCTCTGGGACTACAATTATGCAGTTCCCTGTCCTACATCAATACCGATCAGTTACTATGATTTTCAACCGCTGAGCGACATCGCTGCCGCAATTAGCAGCATTACCTCTTTTCCAAACTCCACCTATGCAATAAATGCCGGATTTACGGAAACGGGTTACTGGGCCGGCACCAGCCCGAAAGCGACTAAACACAACTTTGACCCCGGGGTTTATACCGTCGTCGCCGGGGACGAATGGGGAAGTTTAGTAATTGTTCATTTCACGGTGATAAATTAACAAGTCTCCCGAGCTTCAAACCTGACTCGTCGGATTCTTTCCAGATGCCTTTGGCTGGGGGCCTCTCAGCAGAGAAGGAATTATCGCACACAGGACGATGATACCCAGAACAAAACAGGCATGATTTATCGCCGCCATAAATTGCGGAGTTTCATCGGAGCTGATCAGTTGTGTGCTGCCGACGATCAGGGAAAGCTTGCTATAAGGCATCACCAATGTCATCAAAAGTAGAGAGAACGGCACACTCAGAACTGCGCCGGTCTGGCTGAGCGTCATACTGATGCCATTGGCGATGCCGCGTTTCTCCGGGGGGACGGAACCCATTACAGAACTGACGTTAGGTGAGGCGAACAATGATAACCCGATACCGAACAGCACCAGACTGACTAAGATTGCACCATACGAGGAATGTTGATTTAGCGTGGAGAACCAGAATAACGCCGAAGCATTGACAGCGAGTCCTAAGGAACTTAAAATCCGGCTGCCAAATCTATCCGATAGTCTGCCGCTGATGGGACTCAGGACAAAAATTAAGATTTCCATCGGGATTAAGAGGATACCCGTTTTTAAGGGGGTGTAACCCAATACGAGCTGCAGATATAATGACCTCAGAAACGGGCCGCAGGCGAACGCAATCGCGTTCAGGAAACTGGCGGTGGTCCCGGCCGCAAATGCCCGAATCTTGAAAAGCTTCACATCCAGAGTCGGATGCTGCTGCCGGAAGGCGACAAATACAGCCACGGCGAATATTGTTAACCCGCTGGCAATGATAATAATGTTACGCACGGAGGTGGGATTGCCAATCGTCAAGCCAATTAAAATGGTCAAAAGGCCGATGCAGTACAAGATCGAACCGGAGTAATCGAATTTTTCGCCAACCGGCTTGATGCTGATTTCCTTGAGACGGAGATAGCCCAAAATGGTACCCGCAATCCCAATCGGGACATTCAGCAGGAATATTGACCGCCACCCAAAATACGTGATCATCACACCGCTGAGGGTGTAGCCGACAATATTCCCCAAATTCGCCGCCATGATATTTGTGCCGAGTCCCAGACCGAGTTGTTCTTTGGGGAAAGCATCGGCAATAATAGGAATGCAATTTACAATCAATAAAGCAGAGCCGGAGCCCTGTAAAAGACGGAAAATGACTAACTGCTCGCCGCTCCGTGACAAAGCGCACAGCAGTGAACCGACAGTAAATATCACAAACCCCAGGTTAAAAAGCCGGACCCGGCCATATAAATCCGCCAAACGTCCAAGCATAATGGGAAGGATCGTCATCATCAGCGAGTAACCGGTGATAATCCAAATTCCGTGAACGATACTCGCATGTAAGTTCTGTAAAATCGTGGGAAGTCCGATTATTACAATGCTGGAATCAAGGCAGGCCATAAACAGTGCGACATTGGCAACCGATAAAGCAATCCATTTATAATCTATTTTAAATTTCACAAGACCTCACATGTTATGATTCAGCGTTGATAACTGCCATGCAGATATCAGCCGTTATTTTGGGGCAGAATAGTCCAGAGAAAAGATTGTCATTTTTATTTCCCAATCAACTATTCATTAGCCGGGTGAAAAATAAATCCGGATTAATCTCTCCCGTTCGTACCTCCGGGACCGATGGCCTTTTTCGAAAGGGAGATTCCCAAGTACAACCATTCAGATGATACAAACTTGATATTTTTCAGACTATCTTAATGTCTCAACGATTTCTTCAATTTGCGGTCGATCCAGAATCGCGCGGCATAGAAGCTCAACATGCTGGGGCCGCCGGCTCCCATCCAGATGGCATGAGTCTGCGCATTAAAACCCTTGAGCCACGGCTGGCACAAAGAATATTGCGCCGGCAGCAGCAGTGATACGGCCCAATGCTGGCGTGCCACGCGCTCATTGGCATCTTTCAGGGCTTGCTTGAGTTCATCATCATTGGCGGCCGCCAGCGCCTTTGGGTAGAAGGAATCAAAAACAGGGTCGCTGACCATGCCGAAATTCGCGGAATATCCGGTCTGAAACCGGGTAATCGCCCGCAGCGGCGCATAGGTCTGACCGAGCGGACCGTAAGGGCGGTAAACCAGCTGGTCATGTTTGTGCTCGATTTCGACATACTTGATCCAGGCCGCCGGGTTCATTGTCCGTATTTCCATTTCGATGCCGATATCGGCGAAATATGACTGCACGATCTTCAGCAATACCATATCGCTGACGGTATCCGCGATGACGTTGGTCTTAAACCCGTCGGGATAACCGGCATCCGCAAGTAGTTTTTTAGCTCGCGGCGGGTTGTAGGCATATTCATCTTTCAGTTCCTGCGGCCAAATTGCATAAGGGAAGCCCCACCCTTTGACCATCCCGTTGGTCAGAGTAGACGGATAAGGGTCGATGGAACCGCCATAGTGGGATTTAGCGATGGCCGGCAGGTCAACGGCCATCTGCAGCGCCTGGCGCACCCTGAGGTCGTGATACGGTTTCATATCAACCCGCGGCTGCAGCGTAACGGTCGGCCCGGCCGACGAACGTATCTGAATTATTTCAGGATTCGTTTTCGCCAGGGATTGCGCCCGTTGATACGAAATCTGATTCATGACATCGATCTTGCCGGCACTCATGGCTTCAATCGCTTCAGCTTCATCCGGGATAATGAGGTATTTAAGTTTATCCACATAGGGGAGTTTGTTCTGCGGATAACGTTCGTCATATGCCCAGTAATCCGGATTCCTGACCATAGAGGCGGAAGTGCCGGAGACAAAATCTTTCAAAATAAACGGGCCGGTGCCGAGGGCATGGTGCCAATCACTCACGTCTCCCCATTTTTTCACGGCATCAGGATTCTCCAGACACTGCGCCAGCCCGACATTGTGCAGCGTCTCCATGATGAATTCGGGATTCGGGGTTTTAAACTTGAAAACCACCGTGTATTTATCCGGGGCAGTGATTGATATCAGGTCCTGCATGCGAACATCGGCGTCGCGATACGGGCTGGGTTTGGTAAATCCTCCCCCTAAGCCATAAAACCGGTGGTAGTGAAACAGGACATCATCGGAGGTAAACTCCCGGCCGTCGGCCGGCGGGACATCCGGCCAGTGAATCCCTTTGCGGAGATGAATGACATGCGTGGTGGGGTCCGGGAATTCCCAACTTTCCGCCAGGTTGCCTTTCTGGTATTTAGAAGGGTGCCAGGCAATCTGATAATTCCACACTTCAGGGTCAGTTGTCCAGTCATCAGTAACCAGTCTTTCCAGCCAGGCGCCATAAATATTGGTGAGCCCCTCGGTGAAATACGGATCGAAATTGACAATATTCCGGCTGGCCCGAATGGTTATTTCATCGCCATACTGCGGCTTACCTAATTTTTCCCACCAGTTTCCGGTTTTCTTTTCCATTACACTTCCTTTTTTAGATGGTATTATTGTTAATCGCCTTCGACGGCATTTTTGATAACTTCGAGGCGCAGGGGTTTCCCCCGACCATCCAATTCTACCGCCACAAAGTCGATGCGCCACTCCAGAGGAAGATTATCATGGGTTGCCAGATAACGTGCTGCCACATTCTTCAGATGCTCTTTTTTTCTGGTGGTCACGGATTCCTCCGGAGAGCCGTAGTTGCGGTTATGCTTCGCCCGCACTTCCACAAAAACCAGAAACGGGCCGTCCTTTGCGATTATGTCAACTTCCCCTTCTTTACAGCGAAAGTTTTTCTCAATAATTTGATAACCCTGCCGGGCTAAGAAATCCGCCGCCAGTTTTTCGCCGATGATGCCGGTGGTTTGTCGTTTCATAACATTGCCATCATATCTCTGACCGGTTGAAAGGAACAGCGGTGAATGGGGGAAGGCCCAAACCGCTGCAAACACGCCAGGTGCTCCGGGGTGCAGTAGCCTTTGTGTTCCGCGAATTTATATTCCGGATAAATTTTATCCAATTCTTCCATCATGTGGTCGCGGGTGACCTTGGCAATAATCGAAGCGCAGGCAATTGAAAAAGAAAGACAATCGCCGTGGGTGATGCCCTTTTGCGGTAATTTTATTTCCGGGATGTTGAAAAAATCCACCAGCAGAAAATCGGGGGGCGGCGTGATCTTGTCCACGGCTTTTTTCATTGCCAGGCGGGAGGCTTTGGCAATGCCCCGGCTGTCGATGGTACGCACATCGCACTCACCCACACTGAAGCCAATGGCGATTTCAGTGATATAAGAAAATAACACTTCCCGCATCGCCGGGCTCACCTGTTTGCTGTCGTTAACCAACGGTTTCCAATCGGCTTCGAAATCGAACGGCAGGATTACGGCGGCAGCGACAACCGGACCGGCCAGCGGGCCGCGCCCCACTTCATCGGTACCGGCGATGCGCAGATAACCCATTTGCCGGGCGGCATTTTCTTCATTAAAGGTCGGAGGACCGAATTTTTCCATTGTCTGTCAGCTTATTCCGCAAGCAAACTACTAATTTTTTCCCAGATAATTTGTTTTATTCTTTCTTTTGATAAACCTGCATCGATGACCAACCACCGCTGCGGTTCTTCTGCGGCGATCCTGAGGTAACCTTTTCTCACTCGCTGATGAAAGGACTTATCTGCTTGCATGAAACGGTCCGGTTCCTGACCGTTTTTACGGGCAAAACCTTCCTCCGGAGAAATATCCAACAGCACCGTCAAATCCGGTTTCAATGTGCCGGTAGCCAGAGCATCAACATTTTTAATTGTTTCGATATCTACTCCCCGGCCGTAACCCTGATAAGCGACGGTGGAATCAGTGTAGCGGTCGCAAATCACAATCTTGCCTGCTTTCAGGGCAGGCCGGACAACTTCATCTAACAATTGGGCACGGGAGGCATTGAAAAGCATCAGTTCGGCCAGCGGGGAAATGCTGGTACGGCGCGCCCATTTCAAAAGGCGGGTCAGTTTTTCTCCAAGGGCAGTGCTGCCCGGTTCGTGGATCAAAACGGCCGGAAGATTAAGCCGGTTGAGTTTACGGTACAGCGCCCGCGTTTGCAGGCTCTTGCCGCTCCCCTCACCACCTTCAAATGTAATGAACAACGACATAAAATACTCCAATATCTTACAGCCAGTTTATCACTTGTTACCAAGAAACGCCAGATTATTTTCAGAAAAATAATTATGATATTTTACAACAATTTTACATGAAATATTCTTTGATTTGATATAAATTTTTCTTGATTTTTTCTTAACACTTTTATAACAGGGACTTGACAAGTTTTTAACATTGGAATATTGTTAGGGCAAATCATCTGTCCAGGAGGGGCGGTAATACTTCTAATCAAACCGTGTCTGTTTTCGCTTACATATTGTTAACAATTCCTCCGATTTCTATTGTAATTCGTCTATAAAATTAAAATATAGCGAATAAAAAATAAGGAGGTTTTATGAAAGGAAAAACAGTATATACCTACCTTCTGACCATTCTGATGGTCATATCTCTCCTGTTTACGGGCGCATGTAAAAGCTCAACAAACAACTCGACCGGTACTTCAACAACCACTACTGCAGTTAAAAATCCCGATACTTTTATCGAGGAAGTTATCGGCGACCCGCAAACACTTGACCCGGCGGCGGCTTACGACACTACAAGCGACTCTTATATCGAACTGGTCTACAATACGCTGGTCGTCTACCACGGCTCAAGCACCACGCAATTCGACCCCAGTCTGGCCGACAGCTGGACGGTGTCCGCGGACGGCATGACATACCGTTTCCACATCCGGACAGGGGTTAAATTCTCTAACGGGGACCTTTTAACGCCTGACGATGTCAAGTACTCATTTGAACGCGGCATGGTGCAGGACTATTCCGGTGGCCCGCAATGGCTGATATTCTTCCCATTATTCGGCGTGAACAGTTCGCGCGATGCCAATGGGAATTTGATGCCGCTGTCACAACTTACCAGCGCCATCACCGTTGACGGCAATTATGTGCAGTTCAAACTGGATGCTCCATTCCCGCCATTCCTGCAAATTCTGGCCGGCGGGTACAGTTCTATCGTGGATAAAGCCTGGTGCATCGCGCAGGGCGACTGGGACGGCACGGAAGCTTCCTATGAAAAATTGAATAATCCGGCCGCGGATGCCTGGCCCCTGCACGAGAAAATGATGGGGACCGGCCCATTTACCCTGAATTACTGGACCCAGGGTTCTGAGATTGCGTTCACCCGAAACGATAACTACTGGGGCCCGAAAGCCAGTTTCACCAGCATCGTGGCCAAAGATGTTTCAGAGTGGACCGACCGGAAACTCGCGCTTGAAGCCGGCGATGCGGACTACGTCGATGTCGGTGTACAGCAATACAGCGAATTGGCTGGAGTCCCCGGCATAACGGCTGTTACGGACTTACCGACGGAAGAGACTGAAGGCTTTTTCTTCACGTATGATATTTCCCCCAACAGCACCTTCATCGGCGATGGCAAACTGGACGGTGGGGGGATACCTACCGACTTCTTCACGGATATTAATGTCCGTAAGGCTTTTGCGTACAGCTTCGATTATAATACGTTCATCACTCAGGTAGTGTCAGGGAATGCCGTTCAACCTGACGGCCCGATTATTTCGGGGCTGACGGATTACAATCCCAATATTCCCCAATATACCTATGACACTGCAAAAGCCATTCAATATTTCCAGGCCGCCTGGGGCGGGCAGCTCTGGGCAAATGGATTTACGATGACATTGGCTTACAATAGCGGCAATACCACACGCCAGACCGCCTGCGATATCCTGGCTGCCGATATCAACGCGCTTAATCCTAAATTCCATGTCACTTCGGCGGCCCAGCAGTGGAGCAGCTATGCATCCCAGTGGGATGCCCAACTTTTGCCCGTTTTCGTGGTGGGCTGGCTGGCGGACTATCTCGATGCCAGTGATTTTATCGAACCCTTTATGTCCACAACCGGCGCTTACTCCCAGGCCCAGGGTTACGGCAATGCGGCGACCGACGCACTGATTAACGCGGCTGCCGTCGAGACCAATGTGGCGAAAAGGCAAGCCGATTACGATCAGCTGAGTACCCAGTACTACAATGATTGCCCCGGGGTGATGATTGAACAACCCACGGTAAACCGTTACATGAGGAGCTGGATAAAGGGTTACTTCTACAACCCGGCGGAGGTGACGGATATTGGCTGTGACCTCTATTACCTCAGTAAGTGAAATTGACCATTCTTAGTTAGTTATCAAATCGTAGTTTAGCTGCAATGAAGTAAAAGCCGGAGTTCCTTCACGGTGAAGGGCTCCGGCTACCTTCATAATTTTTACCACTGCAGGATAGTTTTTAAGGAGAACCAGAAAGGGTCCGATGGAGTTTCGCACTTACCTGATTCGCCGACTGCTGTTATTAATTCCGGTGTTAATCGGGGTAACATTCCTCATTTTTCTGCTGCTGCAATTTTTTTCGCCGGCGCAGCGGGCGATGCTGTACATTCACAGCCCCCAGCAAATGCGGAACCTGAATTTAATCATCGCCAAATACGGTCTCAATCAGCCCATCTGGAAACAATACTGGACCTGGATGGTACAGATATTTCACGGTAATCTGGGCTGGTCAACAGTGGTTGGCATGCCGGTAACCAAAGCCTTTGCCTCTTTTCTCCCGGCAACACTGGAACTGGCGATATTCGCTACCCCGCTGATTATTTTCACCGGTATCTTTTTGGGCACAAAAGCCGCCGCGAATAAAGATAAGTGGATAGACCACATAACCAGAATAGCTGCTATTGTCGGCTGGTCTTTACCGACGTTCTGGTTAGGGTTGCTGCTGTTAATGGTGTTTTACGGTTTCTTTACCGGATTTTTGCCACCGGAACGTTTAGGTAACGCCATGGATGCCGTCATCCATTCATCATCGTTCGTCAGATATACGGGGATGAACACCATTGACGGTATCCTGAACTGGAAATGGGACGTCACCCTCGATGCATTAAGACACCTGGTCTTGCCGGTGATTACGCTGACGGTAATCAACACGGCATTCATCATGCGCCTGATGCGTTCCAGCATGCTGGAGACGCTGGGAAAAGGGTATGTTTTAACCGCCCGAGCCAAAGGGCTGCCGGAAAGCGATGTTATCAACAAACATGCCCGACGAAATGCGATGATTCCGATTTTAACCATCTCCGGTTATCTGTTTGCTTCAATTGTCAACGGAGTGGTGATCACCGAAAGTATATTTGATTTTAAAGGTCTGGGCTGGTGGGCCTGGGAAGCCGCGGTCAATCTCGATATCCCATCCCTCCTGGCCTTTGCTTTATTCAGCGCCGTACTTTTCGTTATCACGAACCTGGTGGTTGACCTGCTTTATGTCCGCCTGGATCCGCGGGTAAGACTGGGGGCGAGCGAACAATGACGGGTTTAAAATTTTTCCTGCATAATCTGAAAAAGAATCCGCTATCTATTGTCGGTTTCACAGTCATCTTCATTTTTATTATCATCGCCATATTTGCGCCGGTGATTGCGCCGACTCCCAAGGGGCAATTTAACGCTTATATGATACCCCGGGCCGGCTACACCACGATCCCGAGGCCGCCCGACGCCGCGCATCCATTCGGTACTACCGAAGGACAATATGATATTTTCTACGGGGTTATCTGGGGCACCCGGACGGCCTTTATCATCGGGCTCACGGTCATCGCCTCGATATTGGTCATCGGTTTGACGTTGGGCAGTATTTCCGGTTATTTTGGCGGCGCCATTGATGAAATCATCATGCGCGTTACGGACATCTTTATGGCTTTCCCGTCGCTGATCCTGGCCATGGCGGTGACGATTGCGCTCGGTCCGAGCATTAAAACGATAATGATCGCGCTGATTACCGTGTCCTGGCCGCCTTATGCCAGGCTGGTGAGAGGCGATATCCTATCGGTCAGGGAAGAGGATTTTGTGAAGGCGTCCCGGGGTGTCGGCAGTTCACATCTGCGGATAATCCTGCGGCATGTCTTACCCAATTCGATATATCCGGTACTGATAATGGCGTCACTGGACATCGGCGCGGTGGTGCTGTCCGCCGCCGCCCTCAGCTTCCTGGGTTTAGGGGTTCCCACAGGCTACGCCGACTGGGGACAGATGATCAGCTTCTCCCGCAACTGGATCGTGGGCACGGTCCACAATCCGTTCGCTTACTGGTATACGGTAGCCATCCCCGGTATTTTTATTTTCTTTTTTGTCCTCGGCTGGAACCTGATTGGCGATGCCTTCAGGGACATCCTTGACCCGAGACTGTCGAGGAGATAAAATTGGCAGAATTAGTCAGAATCGTTGATTTGAACGTCCGGTTCCACACCTATGAGGGTGTAGTGCAGGCACTGAACGGTGTCAACCTGACTATTTTCCAGGAAGAAACGCTGGGGCTGGTGGGCGAGACCGGCAGCGGCAAAACAGTGACGGGACTGGCGATATTACGCCTGATCATGCCGCCGGGTAAAATTGAAGGCGGCGAAATCTTTTTTGACGTTAGCGGGAACGGTCTGGTAGACCTGTTAAAAATCAGCGAGGCGGAAATGCGGGACGTGCGCGGCAGCCAGATCGCGATGGTCTTTCAGGAACCCGGCTCGGCGTTGAATCCGGTATTTACCATCGGCGACCAGCTGACAGAAGGGATTATGCTGCACCGGCGCCGCGAAATTGCCGGGCTGGCCGTCGACACGCTCGACCTCCGGTTAGCGGATGTAAAAACAGCTGGATTTTTTAAACCGGGGCTCGTCACCACAAGACAAGTGCTCCGGATACTGAAGGCCAACCCGAAGAGCCGGGTGATCAGAATTATCGAGCGGACGCCGCTGGCGCGAAGAACACTGAACGGATTACGGGCCGAAGCTGATAAAATCGCTATCGCCATGATGCGCGAAGTGGAAATCCCGGACGCGGCCAGAATCATGAAGCATTATCCGCACGAATTAAGCGGCGGCATGAAGCAGCGGGTAGTAATCGCCATGGCACTGTGCAACAATTCGAAATTAATTATCGCCGACGAACCGACGACTTCACTGGACGTGACGATTCAGGTCCAAATCGTCGAACTACTGAAAAAACTGAAGCTGGAATTCAAGTCCTCGTTACTCTATATTACTCACAATCTGGGAGTAGCCGCGGAAATATGCGACCGGGTAGCCGTGATGTATGCCGGTAATATTTATGAGATTGCCAGTGTCTTTGACATCTTTAAAAATCCGATGCATCCCTACACTCAATTGCTGATGGCCGCCGTGCCCAAACCCGGTGAGGAACCGCGGGCAATCGGTGGCTCGGTGCCCGATGCGCTGGCACTGCCCTCAGGCTGCCGTTTTCACCCGCGGTGCAGTCAAGCCAGTGAAATTTGCGCACAAATTTGTCCCAAACTGACCGAAATCACCCCCGGTCACTATGTCGCCTGCCATCTATTTCAAGGAGAACAAAGTGGAATTGCTCATTGAAACCAGGAACTTGAAAACGTTATTCCCGATTACCAAAGGGTTATTCCATAAAGTTGTCGGGACAGTGAGAGCGGTCGACGGCGTCAACCTGCAAATAGAAAAGGGGCAGTGGCTGGGGCTGGTGGGTGAATCCGGCTGCGGAAAAACCACGCTGGGAAAAACCATCCTACGTTTGGTCCATTCGACATCCGGCCACATTTTTCTGGAAACGCCGCCGGAAGCAGCGGCACAAATAGCCGCGCTGGAAGCAAAGAACAACCACGACAAAGAGCTGACCGTTTTGACTAACCGTTACGACCTGACAACTTATTCCGGGAACAGGCTCAAGACGCTGCGGCGCAAAATGCAGCTGGTTTACCAGGACCCCTTTACTTCCCTGGACCCCCGGATGAGAATCAAAGATACGCTAATGGAACCGATAATCGTAAATAAAATGATGGATAACAAGCACGCATTAAAAAGAGTAATCGAAATCATGGACCTGGTCGGTCTGACGGAAAAACAACTGTACCGCTACCCCCACCAGTTCAGCGGCGGGCAAAGACAGCGCATTGCCATTGCGCGGGCACTGACCCTGAATCCGGAGTTTATTGTCTTCGACGAACCAACTTCATCGCTGGATGTCTCGGTACAGGCGCAAATATTGCTGCTATTGAAAAAACTGATCAAAGAACAGAACCTGACTTACCTTTATATTACCCACGACCTGGCGGTGGCGGAGAGCGTCTGCAGCCGGATCGTGGTAATGTATCTCGGGAAACTGGTGGAAATCGGGAGTCCGGAAGAGATTTTCCATTATCCCAAGCACCCTTACACGCTGGCGCTGGTGCGGTCGACCCCGATTCCCGACCCTACCCGGGTGAGAGGGAGAATTGTATTACGCGGCGAAGTGCCAAGTCCGTCAAATCCACCGCCGGGCTGTCGATTCCATCCCCGCTGCGATCGGGCGCTGGACATCTGTAAAACCGATGAACCGGCTTTGCAAAATACCGCCGATAACCGCATTGTTGCCTGCTGGAATCCGGAACCGCCGGATACCTCACTTTAGAATCCAGCTTTGAACGGACCCCACCGGTTATGACATACTAAGTTACTGATGACCGGCATTAATTTTCTCTCACTGTTGCTTATCGCTTTAGGTGATTCTGCAGATTGTTTTGCAGTGGCGGTAAGCGGCAGCTGCGCGATAAAAAAGCTGACACGACTCCAGATATTACGGGCTTCAACTTCGTTCGGACTATTTCAGTTTCTGATGCCGCTGCTGGGGTGGCTGGCCGGACATACTTTTGTTAATTTTATCGGTGGTTTTGGCGCCTGGCTGGCTTTCGCCTTACTGGCCGTCGTCGGCGGGAGAACGATCTGGGAATCTTTTCATCCCGAAAAGGAAGAAAAAAAGACTGATTTCACCAAAGGCTGGATGCTGCTGGCACTTTCCTTCGCCACCAGTATCGATGCTTTTGCGGTTGGGTTGAGTTTCGCCTTTCTGAAAGTCAATATCGTAACCGCCAGTCTCCTGATTGGCATCACCACTTTTCTGGTGACGATTCTCGGCTTTTTAACAGGCAGAAAAGTCGGCGAATATATCGGAAAAAGGGCGGAGCTGGTCGGCGGATTAATTTTAATTGCCATCGGTGTGGAAATATTGCTGATGCACATCCTGTAATTAATACAGGTTGACAAATTCGCCCGGACTTTTGACGCCGATGCTTTCTCTTGATAGAATCTAGCTAAGTTCCATCATCCGCAACATTTTTAATCATCGGGGTGATTAGTTTACATGAGCGACATAAA
>JBKQML010000154.1:0-19885 GCA_052326545.1 Dehalococcoidales bacterium | reverse complement strand
TCTCGATATTCATCGACTTTGCCCAGGCTTTGTTCGAAGGTACGGAATCAACACCCAGCCCCAACGCGATAGTATTCAATACGTCAAAATGAAGATGGTTTTCTTCCAGTAATCTGATCTGGTCGTGGCATACTGAAGTCCAGGCCAAAGGTTTAAATGAAAGCAGCACTTTCTTGCCTTTCAATACAGACAATTTCACCGTTTTCCCGTTTTGGTCTTTCAGCCTGAAATCCGGGGCTTTGACACCGATAGCAATCATATTAATCACTCCTGTTCCATAAAGACTCTTAACTTTAGATTTTATTCTTCTAAATATGGAGAAGTCATAACATCGGAACAGGAATAATTACAAAATTATGACATTAATTCCGCTTGGCCGGTTATCCGGTGGAGAGATAAAACAACCTAGACAATATAATCCACTACTTTCCGCTCAAGCCGTACTTTACCGATAAACTCGGCTGCTTTCACATGCTCGGGATGCTTCTGATATTTTTCTAAATCCCGGAGATCCTTAAACTCAGAAATCAGCACAATATCGTAAAAATCTGCTGCGTCGCTGATGCTGATACCGACCTCAAGAAACTTGACTTCCTTTATTTTTGATTTAAGTAAGTCAAGACTCTCCTTGATTTTTAGCGCATTTTCTTTTTTGCTGGCTCCTTCCGAAAAATCTTTCAGCTTCCACATCACAATATGTTTAACCATTTATTGTGTTCTCCTTTTAATACAACCCCCGATATCACATAATTTCCAATCAGAAATTTCGCGATGATAAAGTCTTATGATATATTCTGTTCTTCCATTTAATGGTAGTCTTCTTATTTTCTTTCAGATATTCGATAACATTTTTCCCAAAAATAAATCCGTAGGTCGAAATTATATGCTCAAGCGAGTCAAATTGACGGGTAACGTAAAAATCGTTATGTTTGAAACCTAATGCAGTAAAGGTCTCATCGCGGACAAAGTCGTAATCAATACCTTTTTGCCGTCTGGACGGACCGAGAATTACCGGTGCTAACTCTCCTCCATACCAGCCCGGTGCGATATCTATTGAGTATATTGAACCATTACTGACCAAAACCCGTTCTGACTCTTTTACATAACGTTGAATGTTATCGGCGTTATAAAAACTGGCTGAGGTGACCGCTACTACAATATCTACGGAATTATCCGGAACGGGAATATTATCGGAAGTTCCTTTCTGGAAAACGATGTTACTGAATCCCCTGTTTTTCAGATTCTCTCCGGCTATCTGGAGCATCGCTGCCTCGGGTTCTACCCCGATTACTTTTAAAGCATAAGGTGCAAAAGCGAATGTCGACCTTCCTGTACCGCAGGCGACATCGACCACAGTTTTACCCTTCATGCCAAGCATTTTGCCGAAGTCCCTAACCGGAGTAATCTTCACCCTGGCGAAAGCATCATAAATTTCAGGATAATCCCGATAAAGAATATCCCAATGATTTTCTATAGTTTCCGGTTTTGACATTTTTCCTCACCGTTATTGTAAATGTCATTATATCTGCTTGTTTGTATGTAGGCAAATATCAAGAACGAATTGAATAAATTAAGACATGATGTATGTGGAATTTAAGATAATGTCCGGAAATATTATCAAGAACCTGCCTGTTGTATTACAGAGGCCTTGCCTTTTTCAGCAGTGGAGTTAGAGGTTTTTGTTTTCAGGAAAGCATTGACGACAACCGGGTCGAATTGAGTACCCGAACATCTCTTGATTTCATGCCATGCCTCTTCTACAGGAATTGCCGGACGATACGGACGGTCAGATGTCATGGCATCAAAAGCATCGGCTACGGCCAGAATCCTGGCTCCTAACGGTATTGCTCTTCCGGTGATCAATTGATGAAGTCCGGTACCGTCATAATGGTCGTGGTGATGTTCGACGATTGCCACGACTTTTTCATTGACTACCGGTTTCACGATACCGGCGCCTACCTGCGTATGAATCATTATATGTTCGTACTCTGCTGTGGTCAGTTTTCCCAGTTTGTTCTGAATAAAATGGTCAACGGCAATCTTCCCGACATCGTGCAGCAGACTGCCCCAACGCAGATCTTCTAAATCGTCCTTATGCAAATTAAGCTCCCGTCCAATGGTTAAAGCAATCTCAGTGACCCGCCGGGAATGTCCCGCGGTATACTTGTCCTTGGATTCAAGAGCAAAAACAAGCGCCTCGATCGAACCGAGAAAAAGTCTCCGGATCTCTTTCGTTTGCTGTTCCACTTTTTGTTGAAGTTGTTCCTGATATTCCCTGATCTTGAGTTCGAGCATTTTTTTATCAAGCGTTTTTTCGATATTAGAAGTAATATCGTCCAAATTAAACGGCTTGGTGATATAGTCGTCGGCTCCCAGCTTCATGCACTGGATGGCAAGGTCGGCTTCGGCAACGGCGGTCGCCATAATCAACGCCGTATCGGGGTAGCTGGCTTTTAATTCCGGCAACAACTCCATTCCCGATTTACCCGGCATTTTCATATCGAGCATTATCAGGTCGACTGGATAAGTTTTCATCTTGTCCAGCGCCTCGTCCGAACTGCCGGCTTCTTCACATTGATAGCCTTCTTTTAAGAGCTTCTGGTGCAGGAGTCGCCTGATCGCAGCCTCATCGTCAACTATCAGAATCTGATACTTCTGATTAGCCATCTTTACCTTCTTTATGTATTTTCCCCGAGCTCCCTCTTATTTCAAGATTTATTAACTTGATTTTATTGTTCGTCAAGCGGTAGCTCCACAACAAAAGTCACTCCCTGACCAAATTCACTTTTAGCGTATATTTGTCCGCCATGTTCAGTTACTATTCCGTGGCAGATACTCAGGCCAAGACCTGTTCCCTTGCCGACCTCTTTGGTAGTGAAGAATGGGTCAAATATGCGTTTCATGTTTTCCTTGGAAATTCCCGGACCATCATCGGAAAAAGTAATCATTACACCATTATCGGACGCTTCGGTAGTGATGACCAGCTTCCCTCTCTGATGTGCTTCCAGCATCGCAAATTCAGCATTAACAATAATATTGAGAAAGACCTGCTGCATCTGAAAAGCGTCCATCATTATTTCCGGGAGGTTTGTCGCTAAATGTTTTTCGACCTCGATGTTGTTTACTTTCTGCTCATAAGAACGCAGTTTCAGCACGTCTTCGACCACTACATTGACTTGACTTAATTGTTTGACCGGTGCATGCTTTCTGGCAAAAGTCAGGAGATTTTTGACAATAACTGCAGCTCGTTGGGCTTCATCGTAAATAGTCGCCAAATTCTCTTTAATATTATCGGGAACATCTCCTTCCATCAGTAATTGAGAAAAACCAATAACACTGGTTAACGGATTATTCAACTCATGAGCAATGCCTGAAGACAACTCTCCTATCGATGCCAGACGGTCTGTTACGATGAGCTGTTCCTCCATACGTTTTTGTTTCGTTACATCTCTGGCGACCATAACGGAACCGGTTACTTCTCCACGTTCGTTAAATAGGGGTGAAGTCGCTTCATGGAAGTAGGCATCAAGATTGGAATTATAGATTTCCGTTGCGGCTGGCTTGCCGGTCTTTAAAGTTTCCAGGTGAGGGCAGTTTGCGGGTGGTTCTTTGGTGCCGTGCATTACTTCATGGCAGAATTTCCCGAGAAGCTCCTTCGGCGTTGTGCTCAATAAGTCTGCTACGGCTTTGTTCACTCTCAACAAGCGGTTATCTTTATCGTGAATAGAAATCAGATCGGTAATCGAATCAAAGGTTGTCCTCCATTCCTGGGCGGCCTGCTCCAGTTTATCCTCTGCCAGCTTCCGTTCGGTGATATCCATGAAGTTGCCAACAGCTGCCCGTTTCCCTTCGTAGGTAATAGAGGTCATTCTCTCCAGTCCCCACCTGATTCCCCCATTTTTTGTGATTAACCTGACCTCGTAAGGTTGAGAACGTTCTCCTTTCAGCATCTGTATGGCATTCTGTCTGACTATCTCCCTGTCTTCAGGGTGAACGAGGATTACAGGTTGTAATTTTAACAACTCATTAGCGGTATAGCCTGTAACTCTTTGGAAAACAGGATTGGTAAAAACGAAACATCTGTCTTGGATAATATACACTCCCACCGGAGAACTATCAGCTAGATTGTGGTAGAGTTGTTCAGCCTGTTTACGCTCGCTGATATTACGAACAAAACCGATGATGACATTATTATCTTTTTGTTTGATAGGAGCCGTATTTATTTCAACCCAAATATGACTTTTATCTTTTCTTACCAGTTCGAATTCGTCCGGGCCGGTGGTTTTACCGATTGCATTAGAGGCTAATAATTCGGCAACTTTATTAAAATACTTCTCCGGAAGAAGATTTAGTTTAAAATAATTATTACCGGTGAGTTCTTCTTTTTTATATCCCAGGATTCCCTCGGCTTTTTTATTGCCGTAAAGAAAATTCCCTTTCAAATCAGACAGGTATACGCCATCCGGAGCGTTTTCCAGGTACGTCTTTAAATTATCCTCACTCTCTTCAAGTTGCTTCTCTGTCTGTTTACGCTTGATGATACTGACAAGTTGTCCCGTAATAGTTTCAATTCGTTTCATGTCAGATTCGGTAAAAGGTTCGTGCCTGCCGATATCCAGGAGTCCAATGGGTTCACTATCGGATTTAAGCGGTACACTGATTACCGAATTCACGCCGAGAGTTTTTACCACCGGTGAAACAAATTTCTGTAAAGTTTTATCCTCGGTGCATTCTCTTGCCATGTTTAACATGACATCCGGGTCGTTAGTGAGGACTGTTTTTCCTTTTTTCAGTATCTCCGAGTAATTACTTCCGGGTTTGAGTTTAATTTTCACTCCTGATATCTTTGTACCGATTAACTTCTCGACACCATGTGCTATTCGCGGCGGCAAATTAATGTTTTGCATTACCAGGTATTGTTTGTCCTCACTGAGGAGATACACTATTTGAACATTGCCACCGAATAACTTCTGAGTCTCCTTAGATACTAATTGAAATATCGGTTCGAAGTCTTTACCCTGATTGGCCGCTTCATTAATTGTATTAATAAGGTTTATATCGGATGACTTCTGAAGAATTTCCTCATCTGCCCGCTTGCGTGCAGTAACATCTCGCAGAATCCCTAAATCACCGATTATCTTACCGTCTTTTCGCAGCGGTTGTGCACTTATTTCGAAGGTTAATAATGTCCCATCTTTTTTAACCAGCTCAATCTCGTAGGGCGGAATGTCGAAACCGGCCATACGCTTCAGAAAATTACTTAATATTTTACCCATGCTTTTCCTGGTTAGTATTTTCGATAATATTCTTACGTCTTTCCCGATTACCTCTTCTTTCGAATAACCGCTGATTTCAACCGATTTTCCGTTAACGTCTATGATTTTTCCATTTTTATCAAAGAGCATCATGATGTCACCGGCAGCTTCAAAAATGGCTTTGTACCTTTCCTCATCTACAAGCTGACGTAGTACCTTATCCGCTGGATGTTCGGCTTTAATCATTTCTTTTTCGATAATACGTTGCCCTGAAACATCCGGTTCACCGGAAGATTCATTGTTTATCATTTTTATTTTAGCCATTCACTTAATCTTTAACCCCTATCTTTCTCCTCGGTGTCGGGATTATATTTGCGTATTTTTTGGTAATTAACCTCCAACATCTATCATCAATGGCCTGATAGAACTTACAGTCTTCGATTATTATCATTACTGTTCAATCTTCTAATATGACTAAAATATTGAAACAACCAAATTTTTATCAACATATTTTGGATTTTAACTCTTTCAGGTCGCAAGAGATTGGTACTTGAGATATGGTTTGAAACTACTAAATCATCAACAATTTGTTACAAATATCGACCATAATGAGTTGTAAAAGAATAGTACTTTAGTTATATACCGAGATTATTAAATCATTAATAACCTATTACGTATATCACCCATTTGGGTCATATAAGAATAGTACTTTAGTTATATATCAATGCTACTAAAACATAAAATGTCAGGTAAAAGATGCCTGATTAGGGTGATACAAGCCGTACTTAAGTACATCTTCTTCTAAAATAAATGTGTGTACTCTGTAGTCAAGTACTTTTACTTATTTTGCAAACCGGATCGTAAGACGGAAAGGTTAACGGATGGTTGTTTAATCAACAACTCGTTAAAAACCGAGAAAGTTTGAAAAGGTAAATTTTATTTGTCCCTTTATTATCATTTAGCCGTCGCTGGTTTTTCTGAGTGCTCGAAGATAATATCCCGCAAATTAAATGCGCTCTTCATTAAATCAGATTTTGATTTGGCCTGTTTTATCTGTAAATCGACAGGATGCCTGGATATAACCTCAAATCGTAACTGCCGGTTTTCAATCGACAGCGCAACGTTTTCAATCGCCGGCTGCAATATCAAATCAAGTCCGTCCGCGACACGAATGATGGCCGCTATTTTTTCGGCATGATCACGGTCAGGAATTTCAATCGACCCGCGCTTGAGATAACTCCTCTCATTGTGCCAGAGGACGGAAACTAAAAGTGTAGAGAGAGCCGCAATGGAAATAGGCTCGTTGGTGGTTAGTCTCGGAATTTCATCAGCTAAAAAATCAAAACCGACTTCATGGTGGGGTTCTTGTGGATAACCAATATCATGCAGAACGGCTGCAGCTTCTAAAATTACCCGGTCCTCGGGGTTGTTGTGAAGTATCTTCAATCTGGCTAATTCGTCATATATTCTTAAGGAGAGTTTACTTACTTGAAGCGCATGTGCCGGACCCTGTCCATAGTTTCTGCTTTCAGCAAGGTTTTTTAAGATTTTCAAATGATTCTTATTCATTCATCAATTCTCCCGGCAGAATTGCAATAAGGTTATCATGGGTTACATATCCCGGTCAAGGGCGAATATCAGACAATAATTTACCCGACTAAAACAACGATGGTAAAGTCAGTTTTGAAATTTCAAAGGAAACGATACTGAGAATTAGCAGCAGAGTAAATAATGACTGCGAAGAAGCAGGTTAACCGTATTTTACGATGACTTTTCTTCTTTATTTTCAAATATTGCTGTAATTTCATCCAAAGGTATTTCCAGAAATGCGTTAACGACCACCGGGTCAAACTGGGTTCCGGAATAATTCTGGATTTCTTTGATTGCTTGTCCGGTAGACATTGCCGAGCGGTAAGGACGGTCTGAAGTCATCGCATCAAACGCATCTGCTAAAGCTATTATCCGGGCTCCTAATGGAATATCTTCTCCTGTTACTACTTGCTGTTGATTACCATTTTTATATTGGTCATGGTGATGCTCGATCAGCTCCACTACCTTATTATTTACTATCGGTTTAACAATATCAGCCCCGGCCTGAACATGAATCATGATGTGGGCGTATTCATTAGTGGTGAGAGTAGTCGGTTTGTTCTGGATAAGCTGGTCGACGGCAATCTTCCCGACATCGTGTAGTAAACTGCCGTAGCGCAGATCTTCCATGTCCTCGGCAGACAGATTCATTTTTTTGCCGATGGCTGTAGCAATACTGGTCACCCTCCGCGAGTGTCCTGCTGAATATTTATCTTTGGCTTCAAGAGCAAAAACCAGTGATTCGATAGCCCCGAGAGAAAGAGTTCTAATCTCTTTCTCTGCCCGCAGACGCTCGGCTACTTCTAATTTTAATTGTCGTGTCTGTTGCTGCAACTCGGACGTAGATTTGAAAAGAAGCCTGGCCATGTCACCCTGTCTTCCAAGTACTGCACTAAACACGAAGCCGAGAATGAGAAGCCCGACATCAATTAAAATAAACCCTTCCCGTAAACGTAAGGCGAAAGGCAAGTATATTATTACTATCATGATTAACGAAGCAATGATTCCATTACGTACCCCGAATCTCCAGGCTATAATTGCAACAAAAAGCAGGTATATTACACGATAAATTGATGCATAGTAAGGAGACTCCCACCCCAGTTGTGTTTTCCAACCGAATAAGGTGATGAAATAGGGTGCAAAAGTAAAGATACCTAAAAAGACAACAAAAACAGCAAGATACCATAAATAATGGACACCCAGAAATTTGGTTAAATATTTAAGAAGATATTGTTTCTCCGGCCTAAGTTCCTCGGACATTTCCTCCGCAACCGGTTGTTTCTTTTCAGGCTGATTTTGCATTTTGATTTATTATGTCCTGCACTAAACGAATAGGTCCTCCCGGATTTTTCAATTCTTCATCTGACACTAATTCATTTGACTGATACGATTAGCCTCTGCCTTTAATGCAGTCATTTCTGCTTTGGTAAATAATCGCCAGCCTCTCCGATCCCTGTATTTGACATCCGGATACAGCCCTTCTTTCACCCAGCGCAGGTAAGTATTTTTACTGATACCGGCTGTTTTACAAGCTTCGGCTGTCCTGAAATACACTTCATCGATAACCGTTATTGGCATCAGAAACAATCCCAATAGATACATTTCACTTATTCTAGTATGATTTAAGTATAGTCTATCAAATAGATTAACATCACTATACAATAAATTAGTACTATATGACAAATACTTTCGTACTATCTTCACTCGATTAGTTAATCCTGCTTTTTAAATCCTGTTCGTTAATAGGGGGAAATTAATTGTCTCTTATCGGTACAGATGATAATTTAACAAATACTTTGAAACTTCAGATAAATTACAAAGGTACAGCAGCGTAATTTTTTCACTGTTAAAAGAGTATGGTATTATACTATCATGCTAAAGTATCATCATCCGGGAATTCCCACTCAGAAGAAAATGCCTGGGGAAAGATATCTGCCGGGGCTTTATGTCCGGGTCAGTGGTTATGAGGAAAGCAATTACAAAATCGAATGGATGAGATACGAGCCTGAATGTAAACTCCCCCAGATTGTAAAGGCAATTTCCCACGTGGCCTTTGAAGTGAATGACGTGATTGCAGCGATTAAAGGTAAAAAAGTAATTAATCCACCTGACAGTCCTTCGGAGGGAGTTATAGCCGCATTTATTGAGGAGAATGGGGCGCCGATCGAGTTTATCCAGGTCAGACATACCTGATAATTAAGAGGACACCAATATGAAAAAAACAGTTTTTATTGACGGTCAGCACGGTACTACCGGCTTAAAAATAAATGAGCGGTTGAATGAACGTCAAGACATTGAACTGATTAAAATACCGGAAGCGAACCGCAAAGACCCTCAAGCTAAAGAAAAGCTATTGAACGAGGCGGATATCGTTTTTCTATGCCTGCCGGATAAAGCCGCACGCGAATCTGTCAGTTTAATTAAAAACAAATCGGTTTGTGTGATTGACGGTTCAACCGCGCACCGGGTGACTGAAGGTTGGGTCTACGGACTACCCGAACTGAAGAAAGAACAGCGAACCTTGATAAAAAACTCCAGGAGGATTGCTGTGCCCGGCTGTCATGCCACCGGTTTTATCGCGATGCTCTATCCTCTTGTCGCCACGGGTATTGTTGGTCCGGATTACCCGATTACCTGCCATACTACCGCCGGGTATAGTGGCGGCGGTAAAGCAATGATCGCCGATTATCAGGGCGAGAATGTGCCGGAATACATTAAAAATCCCCGTCCTTATTCATTGGCGTTGAACCACAAACACGTTCCGGAAATGACAAAAATTGTCGGTCTGGCTCACGCACCCCTTTTCGCCCCGACGGTGGTCAATGTTTACAATGGTGAAATTATCTCAATTCCGCTCATTGCACGCCAACTGAAGAAGAAACTCACTGCCTCGGAAATACGGGCGGTGTTGGCGGATTATTATGCCGGAGAGCGATTCATCAAGGTGATGCCTTATCCGGCGGACGCTTACCTGAAGAACGGATTTATGACCTTCGCCGATTGCAACGACACCAATAATCTGGAAATATTTGTCTTCGGTAATGCAGAAATGATTCTGCTTTCAGCCCGCTTTGATAATCTGGGTAAGGGCGCTTCCGGCGCCGCCGTGCAAAACATGAACCTCGTCCTCGGGGTTGATGAAGCCACCGGCCTATAAAATTTGGTTTCCTCGCCCCCTGAGGCTCGAAGGCCGAAGTACTTCGCTTTAGCGAACGTATAAGGGGATAACCTCTTTTTCAGTCAGCCCCGGATTCACACGGACTGAGTCGGGCCAGATAATTGCTTTCGTCCTGCTGGTAGATTATCTCACATTGCCAGTTTGCCGCGGCGGTCTGACTTTTCAGGGTACCTGTTTTAATACGTAACAGCACGAAAAAAGGCCCGATCAGATTTGCCTGCTGGAACCGCAAACTGTTTATAACCGTGCCTGACCGGCGTTCCGGTTCCTGGATGGCGCCAACATCCAGAGCAGTCAGTAAAATCTGTCCCTCCGATTTCAGTACCGGGCGAACATCTTGTAAATATTGTGTTAAACCGGCGCTATTTTCCAGCATCCCGATACGGTGTCCCATCATGGCGATGGCGTCATATTCTTTAGCGGATGACTGGTTATCAGGCTGAATAGTATCTTTTTCTTCTATAATTTTTATTGCTTCCGGGAGAATATCAGGCGCGGGCAATGAAAACCCTTTTACCTGCAAGAATATCGCGGTAAATATTTTTCTCTCCGGACCCGTCCGGTAACCTTTTGCACCGAGAGCCGTCAGCCTGCCATTATATTCTACGAGCAGTATATCCCGCCACTCTTGCCAGAATAAATCTTCACTGTTTATCTTAGTGTTTGCGATGATTTCTATAATACTCCACATTTTACGCAAAATACAGGTTGAGTTTGATGATTAATAGCTTTTCCTGGTCTCCGGCACATTCCGCAACAATATGTGTTGCCACCCGGATAAGTTTCTTTCTTGATTATTATTTCACAATTTGGGCAGCAGGATTCTCCAATTACGCCCAGTTTGTTTTTCAACCTTCTTTTATACTTTGATGCGTTAATTCGTAAAATAGGTTAAAATAAGAAAAGTGTAGTTGGGGACATCATTAACCGATACGGAAAAATGCAGGAGAAATGTAATGAAAAATACCATTAAAAAAAGCATCAGTGTTTTGTTTCTTTTCCTTTTACTGGTGCTGCCGTGTGTTTTTTCCGGCTGCGGAACAAATAATACTGACTTCAGTATCACCAATACGGTGGATAAGACGACCGTGAGTGTGGGGGATACTGTAACCTACACAATTAATATAACGAACACCGGCGGTGTCAACGCCACCGGCTTAGCAGTAACCGATGATTGGCCGGTAGGGTTAACCTATGTCTCGAGCAGCGCCAATCAAGGCTCTTATGACAACGGCACCTTGATATGGACCATCGGTAATCTGAATACCAGAGCCAGCGCTAAACTGACCATCACGGCAACCGTTGCCAGTCAGGCCGGTGTGTTAATCATGGACAACCAGGTAAGAGTATCCAAAGTGGACCAGACCGATAATAATATGCCCAAACAGATTGCGAACGCATCCTTTACGGTACAAAGTGCTGATTTAATGTTAACCAGCACAGTGGATAACGCCACGCCGAACCAGCAAGGAACTATTACCTATACCGTCACTCTGACCAACAATGGTCCGGCAGATGCAACCGGCGTCACTGTGTATGATCAGTTACCTCAGGGTGTAACGTATGTCTCAAGCAGCACCAATCAGGGCAGTTATGACAATACGTCTGGAAATTGGACTGTGGGTAGTGTCGCCGACGGAGCCAGTGCTCAGCTGAATATCACAGTGACTGTAAATATGGGAACTGGCGCACTTGAGATAGATAATGTTTCGGCAATGGCCTATGCCGATCAGCCTGATAGTAATTTGAATAATAATGATGCTACTGCAAGCGTTACGGTAAATGGTGCAGATCTTGCACTGACGAACGGGGAAGATAATACCTCCCCGAGTGTTGGCGATACTGTTACTTTTACCGTTACTCTGACCAATAATGGCCCGCTTGATGACACCGGCATTATCGTCACTGACATTGTGCCGGCGGGCTTGACTTATTCCTCAAGCGTTGCTGATACGGGTACCTATGATGCCACCACGGGGATATGGAATATCGGTAGTGTCGCCAATGGCGGTACTGCAACGTTGACTCTCAAAGTGACCGTCAACAGCGGGATGGCAACACAGACGATTACTTCCACGGCTAAAATCACCCATTCCGACCAGCCGGATGGTGATACATCCGACAATATCTCGGCAACTGAAGTTGATGTAGCCAGTTCATAATAGTGCCGAAGCCGGTTAGCTAAAACCCATGGCGAATTTATTTCGCCATGGGTTTACTATTTATCTGATTTTGACCGTAAATTTTGTACTGATGATGCAGTATGTTACATAATAGCTTCCAGAGTCTCTATCAAAATCACTTCCGGCCCCATTCCGGGGTTAGATGAACCGTACAACAAAGAAAATACATATGGAGGGTACTGAAATGTCCTTTCATCAGGAAAAAGAACTACAGGGAATTCAAAGGCCGATAGATTTACGCTGTGAATATGCTGTCAACCCTATTGGGGTTGATGTAATTCAGCCCAGGTTTTCCTGGATTTTAGGGCATTCTGAACGCGCCCGTATCCAATCTGCCTACCGGATTTTAATCGCCAGCACCCCGGAAATTTTGTCCAGGGATACCGGTGATATCTGGGATAGTAAAAAAGTAAAGTCTGAAAAATCGGTAAATGTGGAATACCCTAGCAAACCGCTGGTAGGCAAAACTATCTATTACTGGAAAATAAAGTGGTGGGATAATGCCGGGCAAGCCAGTCCTTTCAGCGATATGGCTACTTTCGAGATGGGACTGCTGTCGCAAAAAGATTGGGATGCTGTTTGGATTGGTGGCGGTGACCTCCTGCGTAATCAGTTTGTCATCGGAGGCGGGGTAAAGCGGGCCAGAGCTTATATTTGCGGTTTGGGTTGGTATGAATTGAGAATCAACGGACAGAAAGTCGGCGACCACCAGCTCGATCCGGGTCAGACTGACTATGAGAAAGTGGCGTTATATTCTACCTTCGATGTTACCGGTTTGTTGAAAAAAGGTGAAAACGCTGTGGGCATTATGCTGGGGAACGGCAGGTATGCTGAGGATTGGTCAACTAATCCTGGAATTAAAGACCGGTTGAAGACTTATCAAAACGCCGTACCGAAGGTTATCTTACAGTTGGAGATCCAGCTTGAGGATGGCCGCTGTAAGAAATTAATGACTGACGAAACCTGGCGGATTGCCGGAGGTCCCATAACTGGAAATGATATCTACGACGGTGAAATTTATGATGCCAGACTGGAAAAACCGGGCTGGGATAACTGCGGGTACAGTGATTCAAAATGGAAAAAAGCTGGAGTAGTCCAACCGCCGGGAGGGCAATTGGTTTCCCAGGGAACTTTACCCCCGATTAAAACGATAAAAATTACTCAGCCGTTAACCATGTCCAACCCGCGGGCGAATGTCTTTGTTTTTGATTTCGGACAAAACTTTACCGGCTGGGTCAGACTGACTGTCAGCGGGCAACGCGGCACGGAAGTAAAGCTGAGATTTTCCGAGCTCCTGTACGCCGACGGCAATATCAATGTAGTACCGAACCGAACTGCCAAAGCCACCGACAGCTACATTTTAAAGGGAGAAGGTCTCGAGGTTTACGAACCGCGGTTCACTTATCACGGTTTCCGCTATGTCGAGGTTACCGGATATCCCGGAACGCCGAATCTCAATACTGTACAAGGCGTCGTGGTTCATTCTGCGGTTAATCCCGTTGGGGGATTTCAATGTTCGAACCGGTTGATTAACCGCATTCATCAAAACGTGCTCTGGACCCAATTGAGTAATTTGATGAGTATCCCGACCGATTGCTCCCAGAGAAATGAGAGAATGGGCTGGTTGGGTGATGCACAACTGGTCGTGGAAGAGTCAATCTTCAATTTTGACATGGCGGCTTTCTATACAAAGTGGCTGCGGGACCTACGGGAATCACAGAAAGCAGACGGTAGTATCTCCGATGTTGTGCCTCCTCAATGGCAGCGTTATCCGGCAGACCCGCCCTGGGGAACAGCCTGCGTCGTCATCCCCTGGTATCTCTATTTATACTATGACGACGTTCGAGTTCTGGCAGAGAATTACAATCTGATGAAAGGCTGGGTTAATTATTTAACGACCATTAATGATGGCCATATTATCAAGTTCAGCAAATACGGCGATTGGTGCCCGCCCGGTAAGGTTCGTTCACTGGATACTCCCGGAGAATTAATTTCCACCTGGTGTTATTACCATGATGTTCTCTATTTGTCTAAAATTGCCCGGGTTTTAGGAAAATCCGCCGATGCAGAAAATTATGCCGAATTGTCTCAAGCGATTAAAAAAGCGTTTAACCGGGAGTTTTTAGAAGAGGATTACTACAGCCACAATTCTAAAACCGCCGATATTTTGCTGCATTTTGAATTGTGTCCCGGGTATGATAAGAAAGGTTATCGGAAAAGAGTATTATATTCGCAAACGGCCAACGTTTTACCGCTTTACCTGGATATTGTACCGGAAAATAAAAAAGAGGCGGTTTTGCAGAATCTTCTCGAGAACGTGGAAGTCACTTACGGACGTCATCTGAATACGGGGATATTGGGTACCAGATACCTCCTGGATACTCTGACTAAATACGGCCGTAGTGATTTAGCTTACAGCGTGGCAACACAGACTACCTATCCGAGCTGGGGTTACATGATAAAAGGAGGTGCCACCACTCTCTGGGAAAGGTGGGAATATATGGCCGGGGGTGGCATGAATTCTCATAACCATATTATGTTCGGCAGTGTGGATACCTGGTTTTACCGGGTTTTAGCCGGCATCAACCTGGATGCTTCCGAATCCGGTTTTAGAAAGGTCATCATCAAGCCGTATATCCCTGCTGACCTCGATTATGTGAGTGCATCGGTGAATACCGTCCGGGGATTAGTGTCTTCAAGCTGGCGGAAAGAGGCGAATGCGCTGGTATTGGATGTCACTTTGCCGGTCAACAGCGAAGGGAAAATCAACTTTCCACTATCAGGATTAACAAATCCTGTTGTTAAAGAAAATGGAAGGATAATATATCAGGATGACTCTTCTATCCCGGGCGTTTCAGGTATCACCGCCGGGAAACGGCAAGATGGTTATCTAACTTTTGAAGTGGGCTCGGGAGATTACTCATTTTGGATCGGGTGAGTTCCCCTAAAATAAAAATAATTTAAAAGCAGACTAACTTCCGCAGTAATCAATCGTCAGGAATCCGGGCGCAGCAGTTGCCGTGGATTTGACTGCACACTACAGTTTGTGACTATAATAATAAGCTCTTAAAACCCGGTGAGACTGGTTGTTGACAGGCCGCTATTCACTGTGATACTATAACTATTTGTGCTCATCTTACGGTTAAGACAATAGCACAGCGTAACGCTAAGTTCAATCGCGACATAAATGTTGAAGGATGAGCTGAGGCTCATCCTTTCAGTTGTAAAGGATAACAGGAGGACATATTTGCCAACGATTAACCAGTTAGTCCGCAAGGGACGCAGACCGGGTGTGGACAAGACAAAAGCTCCGGCTTTGCATTACAACTATAACGCTTCAAAAAATAAAACCAGTTGGGGCGACGGTTCACCCCAGAAGCGGGGAGTTTGTGTTCAGGTAAAAACCATGACACCGAAGAAACCTAACTCGGCGCTGCGGAAGATTGCCAGAGTACGTTTAACTAACCAGATGGAAGTTACCGCTTATATTCCGGGTGAAGGTCATGAACTTCAGGAACACTCTGTTGTACTGGTTCGTGGCGGTAGGGTCAAAGACTTGCCTGGTGTACGTTACCACATTATCCGTGGGGCGCTGGATACCACTGGTGTAGGTAAGCGGCGCCGCGGTCGCAGTAAATACGGTAACAAACGGCCTAAAGCTGGGGCGGAGACTACCTAGGAGGAAACATGTCACGACGCGCTCATGTAATTAGAAGAGCTGAAGTAATGCCTGATTCAAAATATCAGAGCTTAACCGTTTCCAAATTAATGAACAGGATTATGAAACGCGGTAAGAAAAGCCGCGCTGAAGAAATCGTCTACGGCGCCATGGAATTAATGGGAAAACAGGGTTCTAAGGACCCCGTTACAGATATGGAATCTGCCATTAGGAATATTACCCCGCAACTAAAAGTGAAATCGCGCCGGGTGGGGGGCGCAACTTACCAGGTGCCGGTTGAGGTGCCGCCTCAGGTTGGAATGTCGCTGGCTCTCAGGTGGCTGATTGATGCAGCCCGGGCCAGAAGTGGTAAATCAATGGCGGAAAAATTAGCCGCTGAGATGAGTGACGCCGCAAAAGGCCAGGGAAATGCGGCGAAAAAGCGTGAAGATACGCATAAGATGGCCGAAGCCAACCGGGCATTTGCACATTACCGGTGGTAATTAAGGAGAACCTAACATTAATCCGCCAGTTATATTAAAGGATAATACTATGTCCCGAAGTTTTCCTCTGGATAGAGTGAGGAATACAGGTATCATTGCTCACATCGATGCTGGGAAAACCACCCTCACCGAAAGCGTGTTGTATTACACCGGCGTCACTTATAAAAAAGGTGGCGTTGATGAAGGTACCACCGTCACCGACTGGATGGAAGAAGAGCGGGCACGCGGTATTACCATTACATCCGCTGCTATCACCTGCCAGTGGAAAGAATACCGCATCAATATTATTGATACTCCCGGTCACGTGGATTTTACCGCTGAAGTAGAGAGATGTCTCAGGGTTCTGGATGGTGGTGTCGTATTATTTGATGCCGTGCAGGGCGTGGAGGCTCAATCTGAGACAGTTTGGCGGCAGGCCGATAAATATAATGTACCGCGTGTTTGTTTCGTCAATAAGATGGAGCGGGTTGGCGCCAGTTTTGAACACACTATAGAGATGATTGAAGGGCGTCTGCACGCTAAAGCTTTACCGATTCAGATACCGGTGGGAAGTGAAACTTCTTTTGAGGGTGTTGTTGATTTAGTTGAAAATAAAGCCTACAGCAAGGACGGGGAACGGGATAAACCGATTGATGAAATGCCGATTCCCGTCGAATTGCAGGGTAAAGTAAAGACAGCCCGTCATAATATGATTGAAAGACTGGCTGAATCAGATGACCAGATGCTTTCCAGATATCTTGATGGTGAAGAATTTACCGGTGACGAAATCCGGGCCGCCGTTAGAAAGGCTACTCTCTCCGCGAAGTTAGTGCCCTGTTTGTGCGGCAGCGCTTTATCCAATAAAGGTGTCAGGCCTCTATTAGATGCAATTGGTTATTACCTGCCGGCACCTTCCGATATGCCGCCGACTAAAGCGGTAGATTATGAAGATAACAATGAACTTACCATGCAGGTAAGTGACGAAGAACCTTTCACTGCCCTGGCTTTTAAAGTAGTTACCGACCCGTTTGTTGGTAGATTGGTTTACTTTAGAGTTTATTCCGGTGTCGTTAAAGCCAGCGACCAGGTACTAAACGCCACCCGCGGTAAAACTGAGCGTATCGGCAGGTTGTTCCTGATGCATGCCAATAAGCGTGAAGAAATTGAATGCGCCGATACCGGTTCCATTGTGGCGACCCTCGGATTAAAGAATACTTTTACGGGCGACACTTTGAGTAACATCGATCAACCTGTCCTGTTGGAATCAATTAAATTCCCGGAGCCTGTTATTTCCATTGCCATTGAGCCGAAATCCCGCTCAGACCAGGATAAAATGGGAGAAGCCCTCAGGAAACTTTCAGAAGAAGACCCCACTTTTAAAGTCAAGTATAATGAAGAAACCGGTCAGATTGTTATCTCCGGCATGGGCGAATTACATCTCGAGATTATCACCCATCGCTTGCTTAGTGAGTTTGGCGTCAGCGCCAATGTCGGTAATCCCCGCGTTGCCTACAAAGAGACCATCACTGCCAAAGCCCAGGCTGAAGGCAGATTTGTCAGGCAAAGTGGTGGCAAAGGACAGTACGGTGATTGCTGGCTGGAAGTTGAGCCGGCCGCCCGCGGCACCGGGTTTGAATTTATTGAAAGAATCAAGGGCGGAACTATTCCCCGTAATTTTATCCCTGCAATCGAAAAAGGTGTCAAAGCTGCTTGTGAAGTAGGTACACTGGCCGGCTATCCGATCATTGATGTCAAAGTAACCGTCTTTGACGGCAGTTATCATGAAGTGGACTCCAACGAAAATGCCTTCGCCATGGCAGGTTCAATGGGTCTTAAAGCCTGCGTTCACAAAGCCAAACCCATTATCCTCGAACCGATTATGAAGATGGAAGTTGTTTCCCCGAAAGAATTTATGGGCGATGTTATCGGTGACATTTCTTCCCGCCGGGCTCACATTGAGTCGATTGAAAATCGTAGTGATACGGTTATTATCTCGGCGCTGATTCCTTTGTCTGAGACCTTTGGCTATACCACCGCTTTAAGGTCGCAGACCCAGGGTAGAGCCAATCAATCGATTGAGTTTAATAGTTACCAGGAAATACCAGCATTTTTATTAAAAGAATTAACAGATAAAACAGGAATAAAAAATGCCTAAACAAAAAATTCGTATCAAAATAAAAGGGTTCGACCACAAGGTCGTAGATCAGTCAGCACAGCAGATTGTGGAAACTGTTGAGCAGACCGGCGCTGTAGTAGTGGGTCCTATTCCATTACCTACACGAATTGAAAAATTCAGTGTCATCCGCGCTAGTTTCATCGACAAGAATTCGCAGGAGCAATTCGAAGTCCGCACTCACAAGCGTCTGATTGATATTGTGGAAACAACCTCGAAGACGATTGATTCGTTAACCAAGCTGAACCTCCCGTCGGGTGTTGAGCTGGATATAAAACTATAGTAGATTAAATTGCCGGGATGGAAGGAATGATTCCAGGAATTATCGGTAAAAAAATTGGTATGAGCCAGGTCTTCACTGATAGCGGTAAAGCGGAAGCGGTAACCGTCATTGAAGCCGGTCCGTGTCTGGTTACTCAGATTAAAACAGCTGCTAAAGAAGGCTATGAAGCCGTCCAGATTGGTTATGGCACTGCTAAAAAATTGAGTAAGGCAGAACAGGGACACCTCAAAGAATTGGGGAAACTCAAAGAACTGAGAGAGTTCCGGGTTGCCAGCACGGCCGAAGTTAAGGTTGGAGATAAAATCGACGTTAGCCAGTTCAAGACGGGTGATTTCGTCAATGTTATCGGTGTCTCCAAGGGTAAAGGTTTTGCCGGTGTGGTCAAACGCCATGGGTTTAAAGGCGGACCGAAAACACATGGACAAACAGACAGGAACCGTGCCCCGGGCGCTATCGGTGCGACAACTTCGCCGGGTAGAGTTCTCAAAGGCATGAGGATGGCCGGTCATATGGGCACCGAGCAGGTTACCCAGAAGGGTTTAAAGGTTTACAAAACTGACCCCGAACACAATCTCCTGTTGGTACAAGGAGCAGTGCCGGGTGCTAAAAATGGTCTATTATTAATTAGTAAGTCGACTAAGAGGAAGTAGGGAAATGCAGGCTCCAGTTTATAACCTTGCGGGGGAAGTGGTAGATAACATTGAAATTAGCGATAAGGTATTTGGCATACCTTTTAACGAGGCGTTAGTGCATCAGTCTGTTCTCAGACAGCAGGCCAATGCCCGTCAGGGGAATGCCAGCACCAAAACTCGCGGCAATGTTTCAGGCAGCACCAGAAAGCTTTATAAGCAGAAAGGTACCGGTTCCGCTCGTGCGGGCAGTATCAAATCGCCACTGCGCCGCGGCGGCGGTATTGTCTTCGGCCCTCATCCCAGGGATTACCATCAGGCAATGCCGAAGAGCATGCGCCGGCTGGCCCTCAGATGTGTTCTTTCCGCCAAACTTGAGGACGGAGAAATGAAAATTCTGGAATCCTTGAAGCTTGACGGAATTAAAACGAAAAATGTAGTCAGTATTCTCGAC
>JBKQML010000153.1:0-5933 GCA_052326545.1 Dehalococcoidales bacterium | reverse complement strand
AAATTGACTCGAGATTTTTGCATTCATTTATTCTTTGATGTGGCAGGGTATCAAAACTATTATGAATATTTGGTTTTTCTGACATGTGACATTGACATGAGGGAGAAAGCAGGTCTAGTATTACCGTAGCAGTTTCAATATTATAAGTTTATACAAAGGTCGTCATCTGCGCTATCTCGTGTTTTGGAATAAGGATGACGGAAATGACAAATAAAAGGGTATGGCTTACGCCAAAAGGTCAAAAGAAAATCGGAACCAATTGTATTCCTGTCACAAATCAGGGAATTGTGCCCAAATCTCCCTATATCATCGTTACTAGTTCTGATAACGGTAAGACCTACATTCTGGAACCGGACGATATCAGCCAGATAGAGGACTAGCGTTAACCGGGCATGCTGCCGGGTGCGATTTTTATGGTCACAATCCTTACCTTTAGTACCGTGTCTGGTGCAAAAAAATAAGTGAAGAAATTCGTTGTAATCTTTGCATTTTTAATGTGCATTTCATTAACCGGTTGTGCCACAACCGTCACACCTTATGCCAGCACGTTATCAACTACTCACCTTCAAAGTACGACACAGGCTGTACCTCTGAACCTGTCTACCACTCTTATCACTGAACCTGAGGACGGTATGACTCAGGTTCTTAAAATGATTCAAGGAGCTACAACAAGTATCGAGCTGGTGATCTACGAACTGGAGGATACACAGATCGAGAGTGCCCTGGTCTTAGCCGAAAAACAAGGCGTTGCGGTGCGGGTGCTTCTGAACGAGGGTTATTATGGCGCTCAGCCATCCGTGGCGAGCGCCGCCGCTTACCGGTATTTACAATCCGGGGGAGTACCCATTCGCTGGGCTCCCTCATATTTTGCTTTGACACATCAGAAGACCTTGATCGTGGACGGTGACCAGGCTCTTATCATGACCTTTAACCCGACGCCACAATATTACATCACCGATAGGGATTTTGGAGTTGTTGACAAGGATCAAAAAGATGTTACGGCAATCGAAGCCGTATTTAACGATGACTGGCAGGGCATCGGAGATACACCTGCTCTTGGTGACGATCTGGTCTGGAGCCCGGGGGCAGATACAATAATCCTCGCAATGATTAACAATAGCCGGAAGAGCCTGTATATTGAGAACGAAGAAATGTCTGATACTCCTGTAGTGAACGCTCTCATTGCTGCAGCTCAACGTGGCGTGAAGGTTGAATTAGTAATGACTTATTCCAGTGATTGGTCGGCTAATTTTACGGCACTGGCTGCTGCGGGTGTGGGAATTCGGACATACGCGGCTGATGCGCCGCTCTATATTCACGCGAAGATGATTCTGTCAGACGGAACTACTGCCCTCGTCGGCTCCCAGAACTTCTCGGCTTCATCGTTAAAGGATAACCGGGAGTTGGGCATTATGTTGTCTGATTCCGCCATTCTTAATTCTTTATCAACGACCTTTCAAAACGATTGGAATGGTGATACGTCTTTCTAATTTCCAATTAAGAACCCGGTTTTATAACACCGTAAACGAAATTGTTCGTCTTATTCGCAATTTAAAATCCCTTTGTAAAATACCTGAATATTTTCAGGCACATCCGCTTGTCTGCCCTCCGCCAGCATCGTACCGATGTAGGCGTATTCTTCCCTCGGATAATCGGATAGAGTATATCGGCCTGAACTGTAAAGCTCATAATAAACATAATACTTGGTGTAATTACCCGTCGGTACCGGCAATCCGGAACTGAAATCATTAAACCATAATTGTACCGCCTGGTGAAATGCCTGGATATCAATTGCCGGGTCTTCAGCCTGTAAAATATGCAGATATTCGTGCGTCATTAACTCAGTTTGGAAATCCAATGAATACGTGTTGAATGCGTGATTAACCACGACATCAACATCCTTTAACGGCACAACTTGAGTCGTTTGTGCCACCGCCGAGGTTACATTCCCGGTTTTAATCGGGACATTCTCTAAGTTCGACTGCTGGCTTGGACAAAACTCCGCAATCACCGACTGAATGGGTCTTATTTTAGCTTGACTATTTAACTTCGGCGAGACATAAGCGGTAAGGAATAAAACCACCAGTATTCCGATTGCCAATGTCGCCAAAGGTAAACGGACTTTCAATAAAAATTTTATTATCCCGTTTCTCCTTCGATCATCCTCTTTTTTTGATGTTTTCAAGTCGCTCTCCTTATGGATATACGAGGCGGACAGCTATCTGATTTATGAATATCGTCTTGACTATATCATGTGTTAACTTTTCTTTTAATGGTACAATGGTACTGTTATTTAAAAACTATTTTACTCATTAGTATGTCTGTGACGTAGTTAAAAAGTAATAAATTTAATACTCCACAAATTAAAAATGTTAAAATTTTCTTATCCATCCTGACAACATAAAAAGAGGAGTCCAAAACGGACTCCCCTTCGCAAGCCTGATTTCGATTCTGTGTTATTTATTAATGCTTAATTAATTTAGACGTCTTCGTTAAAATGAATTTCTATAAATATCGGCGATGCTCTTCGCATCCACCGCCAGTTTTCCGGGATAAGATTTAAGTACCAGCTCTGTAATCATCTCAGTATCTTCCGGTTTGCATCCTAAGTCGCCGAGGCGTAATCTCATTCCAATACTTTCGAGGAACTGCTCTGTTGCCTTAAGACCGTCTTTTTTTCCAAAGACATTTTTGCCGAGAGAATTGAACCTGGTATTGTTGACTTTATAAAAATGCCTCATCCAAATCGGCAATAAGGCTACCAGCCCCTCTCCGTGAGTAATATCATAATAGCCGCTCAAAGCATGCTCAATGGCATGACAGGTCATATTTCCGCCGCCGCCGCCCATTCTGGCTATTTTCGACATCGCCACAGTGCTGGCCCAGGAAAGTTCGGTGCGCGCTTTTAAATCATCAGGATGTTCTATTGCCCGCGGCAGATACTCCACCACCATTTTCATTCCGGTCTCACTGATGCCATCCGTCAGGGGACATGGCGTGTCATCGGTAAGATAATACTCTATCAGATGGGACAGGATATCGACGCCTCCGGCTTTTACCTGTCTCATTGGGACAGTCAAGGTTAATGCCGGGTCGACGATGGCCACTTTAGCCTGTAGAGCGGGAAATCCTCCCAGCGACATTTTAATGTGCGATTCCCAATTGGTAAGGACCGCACTGGGATTCATCTCAGAACCGGTGCCGGCGATCGTCGGTATCTGGATGATAGGGTGTATTGGTCCTTGAGGCGTAGCCCGATGCAACGTATAATCCCATACGGGGGCAGTGCCAGTGCTTGTTATTGCAATGCCTTTGGTCGTATCCATCACACTGCCGCCGCCAAGCCCGATGAAGAAATCAGGTTTTTCTTTCCGGGCAAATTCCGCACCCTCATCCACCGTCGTAGTACGCGGATTACATTGCACTTTATCGAATATTACGACTTCTATGTTTTTCTCTTTCAAATCCTTGACAACCTTATCTAACAAACCGATACGTTCAATATCGGGATAGGTCACGATTAATGCCTTATGCCCCAATTTTGCCGCTTCTTGTCCGAGGTTGTTAATACTTCCGTTACCAAATATCAGTGCTGTAGTTAGTTGAAAATTAAACGTCGTCATTTCTCTCCTTTTCAATTTTCTTTACTATCGAACTTTTATTTCTTTCTTACGTCTGCATCGTCCTTTTTTAAATTTGTCTTTTCGCCTTCTTAATCCTTAATTGCATCATACAGGCTTGAGTAACCCATGATAATTGTTGAGGTCTCATCATCAATTTGAGTACTCGCCCCCGCGTTTCGCTGGACCTAAGGTACGCGAGCGTAGGGTCGCGGATAAACTACAGGCCCAAATTCCCGTGAGGGGAGAATTACGGTAGCACCGCCGGTTACGGTGACCGCACCTGTTTGAATTACATTCTTGATATCGATATCCACGCAGTATTTTCCATCATCACAATATTTCTTGCTTACTTTACCTTTGACCCATGTCGTGTCCCCAACCATTACGAATCTCCTGATTTGGGCATCGAACTTCCACAGGAATCCGTCATCTCCCATCCAGTTCGTGAGCAGAATAAAACGCCATGCCTCTAATTGTTGCCCGACGGCAAATGTTCTTTTCACTGCCTTGACGCCGTATTCCATCATGGTCTCGGCCCAAGGTATTTTCTTCCAGATAATACGGTTCAAGCGGTCAGACAAATTATGTGCATGGCCGCCGGCATGCCATGCCGCTTTTTCGATTTCGTTGTATAGACCACGCACAACAGGAACCAGCTCATCGCCGACGTTAACATCTTCCCAGTAACGGGGGTTCGCCCCGCGGATCTGTTCCGCGTCCTGTGCCGCGTAAATTTCCTCTATTTCTTTTTTAGTATAGACCGGGATTTGCTCGATTTCTGTATTTGCATGGGCATTCAACCTTGCAACTTCGTTTACATCTACCCATTGGTCATAACAACTGTATCCGGCAATTAAATCACCGCCCTGGCGGTAATAGTCACATTGCTCATAGGACAGCACTTTTCGCCCGGCCCATTGACTGTGCATGACGACATTATCGGATGGACACATCACCCTGTATGTAAATTTGTCTCCAACACAAACTGGCTTAAAATATTCGCGCTCACAACCTGAATAATATCCGGCAATCTCCGGAATCATCGGGCCATGGTCCAACGGCGATTGAGCATAAGTAATCGTGTAAAGATA
The DNA here is from genome assembly GCA_052326545.1 of Dehalococcoidales bacterium. Classification (GTDB taxonomy): domain Bacteria; phylum Chloroflexota; class Dehalococcoidia; order Dehalococcoidales; family Fen-1064; genus Fen-1064. The sequence continues at coordinate 1,219 of JBKQML010000153.1, read as the reverse complement.
ATTGGGTGGAGCAATTAAACACTTGTACTTGGTGTCCTTCGCATAATCAGGGTCTCGATAAAGAGGATTTAAATCACCTTCCCCATTAACGAAGATTCGGATTCCATCTTCCGTAGCCTCTCTGTTCAGGGAATTATCACTAAGGATATTACCCACAAATCCCGGACCGCGTGACCTGAAATCTTCACTGGTGAGAATGCGCCCTTTAAGTTTTCCCCAATCCTCAATCATTTGATCCAGCGGGCTTATCTTCTTTGCTGACATTCTTTTTTCTCCTTATCCGTTATTTCTTTGAAAGCTGACTAATGGAGTATTGTCTTGGTAATCACCTGCAGCAGGAATGATGACAGCAGATATCCCCGGATTAGGCTTTGTTCCTGTTGAGTTTAAGGTCGTATTCTACCATTATCCGCATTAACTCCTTATACCGCACTTTTGGTTCCCAGCCAAGTGTTTCTTTTGCTTTGGAGTAATCCCCTTTCAATGGAACACGAATGCCGGTGTGACCGCGTACCAGTGCGCCTGCAGAAGATGGATTTACACCGGAAAAACCTAAATCTAAAGATACCAGAGTTTTACCTGTTTTAACATCCACCCCTTTTTCAGCCTGACCCGTACCTGACCACACAATGTTAATGTCGACTGATTCAAACGCTGTGTGGATGAATTCTCGAACGGGGTGTGTTTCACTGGTGGCAATAACATAATCATCCGGTTTGTTCTGTTGCAGCATCAGCCACATCGCTTCCACATACTCTGCCGCATAGCCAAGATCACGGCTGATCTCGATACTCCCCAATGTTAATTTATCTTGAAGCCCCATTTTGATTCGTGCTACTGAACTTGAGATTAATCCGGGCACTGATTGGCGGTTCCGTAATGGTGAGTCATGATCAAAAAGAATACCGCAACAGGCGTAGATATCATATGATTTCCGATAATTTCCCGTCATCCAGTGTCCGAAGAGTTTTGCTGTTCCTGAGGTACTGGTTGGACAAAAAGGTGTTGTCTCATTTTGTGGTGTTGTTTGGACATTACCGAACATATCGCACGAAGATGCCTGGAAAAATTTTATTTTCGGATTTATCGACCTGATCGCTTCATGAATTCTAAGAACGGCGACGCCGTTTATATCGGCCGTGAATAACGGTTGCTCAAAACCCAGTCGTGCGGAAGTCTGTGCACCTAGATTATATATTTCATCCGGCTCGATCATACT
>JBKQML010000152.1:0-7313 GCA_052326545.1 Dehalococcoidales bacterium | reverse complement strand
ATACGGGGAATTGTCTGGCTCCCGCCGGCGGCAGGAATAATCCCCAAACCCATCTCCGGCACACCAAACCGGGCATCTTCGGCAGCCACGCGGATATCGCAGCACATAGCCATTTCGATACCGGAACCCAGCACATAGCCAAATAGCGCGGCGATAACCGGCTTTTTGATTTGTAAAAACAAACCCCAGACATCACGCTCGAATCTAGCCTGACGTGCCGCTACCGGCGGCGGAGCAGTCAGAAATTCTGAGAGATCAGCGCCGGCGCAGAAAGCCTTTTCACCAGCGGCTTTGAGAATAATTACCCCTACTTCGGGATCGTCGTTTACCGCAGATAACGCCTCAAAAAGCTCGTCCCGCATTTTAATGTTGTAGGCGTTAAGCGCTTTGGGGCGATTGAGGGTGATGTAACCTTTATTATCTTTTTTTTCGTAAATAATTACTTCAAAATCGCTCATTTTAATTTCGTGATTTCTATTGCCCTTTGAATTCCGGGGGCTTTTTCTGCTGGAAAGCATTAATCCCCTCGGTTCTGTCACCGGTGGTATGTAACAAGAAATAGAGGTCAGCTTCCAACCGCAGGCCCTGCTCCATTGTGAGTTCCAGTCCCTTGTTGATCGCTTCTTTAATGTACCGCAATGAAACCGGGGCCTTGGCAGCCATCGCTTTTGCCAGTGTATCAATCTCTGTATTCAATGATTCCGACGGCACAACCTTTGTTACCAGACCGATTTCCAGAGCTTCTTCGGCGCCGATAATTTCACCGGTTAGAATCAGTTCCAGCGCTTTGCCCCGGCCGATAATCCGGGGTAATCTCTGCGTGCCACCGTCAGAGGGAATCAGACCGGCCTCGATTTCCGGCAGGCCGAAGTGCGCATTTTGCGCGGCAATCCGGACATCGCAGGCCAGCGCCAGTTCCAATCCTTCTCCGAGAGCATCCCCGTTAACCGCTGCGATTACCGGTTTTTCAATGCCGGCAACACTGGCGGCAATATTGTATTTTTGAGCCGGTTCCTCGTCGCTGCGTGACGACTTTTCGCCGGATTGGAACGGTTTTTGCAGTTCATTACCGCCGCAGAAAAAATCACCGGACCCGGTAATAATCACAACATAGATATCATTATCCGCATTTATCTGACGGCAGATTTCATCCATCTCCTGGCTCATCTGGAGATTGATATCGTTCTTTTCATCAGGACGGTTCAGAGTGACGCTGGCGATATGATTGCTTTTCTGCACTAAAACGAGAGATTTAGACATTAGTTTACCTCATTGAATATCTCGGCGTGCGGGAAAATATCTGAGAGTTATTGATAACTTCAACTAATACTACCTTAACGCAGACAGTTAAATCAAGACAAACGCGAGAAACGGGGCTTGTTTAAATCATCACAACTGTAATTTACATCATTTTTCTTGTCAGCCGCCTCCATTTACTGGTATACTAAACCGATGGCAAGTACGGTAACCGCAATGAAATATGAGACCGTTATCGGTCTGGAAGTGCATGCACAACTCAATACCAAAAGCAAGATGTTCTGTAGTTGCAGCGCCGATTATGCTAATACACCGCCGAACACTCATGTCTGTCCGGTATGTCTGGGAATGCCCGGTGTTTTGCCGGTCATTAATAAACGCGCCGTTGAATTCACGATGATGACCGCGCTGGCGTTGAACTGCACGATTTCGGAATATACCAAATTCGACCGTAAAAATTACCCCTATCCCGACCTGATGAAAGGCTACCAGATTTCACAATTCGATGCCCCCATTGGCACAAAAGGGAAATTGACCATCGAGGTTGACGGACAAAAGAAAGAAATCGGGATTACCCGTGTGCACCTTGAAGAGGACGTCGCCAAACTGATACACCGCACCTCATTCGATGGTAAGGCTTACAGCTTAATGGATGTGAACCGCAGTGGTGTTCCTTTGATGGAAGTTGTCGGCGAACCGGATTTACGCTCCCCTGAGGAAGCCCGTCAATACCTGATGAAACTGCATACCATTCTTCAATATATCGGTGTCTCCCTGGCGAATATGGAAGAAGGCAGTTTCCGCTGTGATGCCAATATCAGCATCCGGCCGGAGGGCACGGATAAGCTGCAAACCAAAGTTGAAGTTAAAAATATGAACAGTTTCCGGGCAGTTTTCCGGGCGCTGGAGTATGAAGCCCAGCGTCAGAGAAAAGCCGTGGAAGCAGGCGTACGTTTAGTTCAGGAAACCCGGGGTTGGGTGGAAGAAGAAGGTAAAACCGTCTCGCAGCGGAGTAAAGAATTCGCGCATGACTACCGTTATTTCCCGGAGCCCGACCTGCCGCCGCTCTTCGTCAGCCGTAAATGGGTGGCAGATGTTAAGGCACAACTTCCGGAGCTGCCGGAAGCCCGCCGCGACCGTTTTGTGAGCGAATACGGTCTACCTGTTTACGACGCCAATCTGCTCACCGGCACAAAAGCGATGGCGGATTATTTCGAAGATTGTATCAAAATAGGCAAACCAAAATCGTTAACTTTAACTAATTGGGCTAAACAAATAAGTAACGCTTGTTTGGGAGAAATTAGCCATCTTAGTAATACTACAAATACCGAAATACAAAATATCAGACTTACTCCTGCCAGTACTTCTGAAATAATCAACTTAACGCAAGAGGGTGTTATAAATACTACAGTAGCTAAACAAGTATATGAAATTGTATTTAATACAGGGTTGTCTGTTAGAGCTGTCGTCGCCCAGCAGGGACTGAGCCAGATCAGTGACAGCGGCGAACTGGAAAAAATGGCCGAGAAAGTTATCGCCGATAATCCTCAGGCGGCGGCCGATTTTAATGCCGGTAAAGAGACTGCGCTAAAGTTTCTCGTAGGACAATTTATGAAAGCAACCAGGGGTCGGGCTAATCCACAAATGGCAACACAGTTACTGAAAAATAAGTTAGGGGAAAACAAATGAAAACTACTTTTTATATCGCACAGATAGTCATAGCTGTGGCACTGGTAACGGCGATACTATTTCAGGTCAAGGGTGGTGGCATGGGGGGTATTTTCGGACAGTCGGATTCCGTCTTCCGCACTAAACGGGGGATAGAGCGTTGGCTTTTCCTCGGTACTATCGTATTAACGGTTATTTTTGTAGCACTTTCAATGATATCCATGCTTTATACCTGATTTCAGACAATTAATATCACTATCCGGTTGCCAACAAGTAAGACCCGTAACCGGCTAGCAGTAAACTGACCTGGTATTTGCATTAAAACAGTGCAAGAGGTAAGCATGAAGTTCAAAGGTATCATGACGATAGTCCGTCCCAACTTTCTGATTTTGTCGGCCATTCTTGGTTTTTTAGGAACAGCTATTGCCTGGTATGAACATCAGGAATTCGGCGGACCTTTTAACCTGGGTTACGCTTTTCTGGCCACTATCGGGCTGATCATCGCACACATCAGCGTTAATGTTTTTAACGATTACTTCGATTCGCGCAGTAAACTTGATACAAAAACGCAGCGGACACCATTTAGCGGCGGCAGTGGTGCGATCCAATCGGGATTGCTTACTGAAAAACAGGCCCTCTGGGTCGGCATCACGACCCTCATTATTATTATCCCTATCGGCGTCTTCTTCACGATTGTTCAGGGTTGGCTTCTCCTGCCATTGCTTATTATCGCAATAATTTGTATTATCCTTTACACTCCTTTAATTCTGAGAATGGGATATCCGGAGTGGTCGGCCGGTTTGGGATTAGGTGTTCTGCCTATCTTAGGAGCCTATTTCGTCCAGACAGGAACATACACAATCGGGGTGTTGCTTGCTGCTATCCCTTCCGGAATCCTGGTGCATAACCTTCTCCTTTTAAACGAATTCCCCGATGCGGAACATGATATTACCGTCAAGCGCCGTACGTTACCAATTTCAATTGGTAAAAAGAATGCCGCGATATTCTATTCAACATTGAACATAATTGTTTACGTCTGGATCATCGGCACGGTCATCACCAAGTATATGCCGGCATTCACCTTACTTGGTTTGCTGACAATCCCGCTGGCTTTTAAGGCAATTGACGGCTCCTTTAAATACGATGACAGAAGCAAGTTTATCCCGGCAATGGCCAGCAACGTGATGACAGTATTGCTCACGCAGGCACTGATCGCGGTTGGTTTTATCCTCTCAGGAATATTTAATGGTCACTGAGCAAAAGCCGCTGCATAAAATCTTTACCGCCGTACCTGATAGATATGACCTGATTAACCGCATCTTTACCTGGGGACAGGACAAAAATTGGCGACTGAAAACCGCCCGGTTATGCCTGGCAAATCACCCTGAAAAGGTTTTAGACCTCTGCTGCGGCACCGGCGACCTGGCGATCACACTAGCCGGGTTGGCGCTTTCCTCAACTGCCATAATTGGCCTCGATTACAGCCCGCCGATGCTGGAAAAAGCTACTGAAAAAGCCGGCCGTGCAGCATTGAAGGCCGGGTTGAACTTTATCCACGGCGATGTCGGGGATTTGCTTTTTCCCGATGAATATTTCGACTGCATCGGGATTTCCTTCGCTTTCCGTAATTTGACCTATCAGAATCCCAATACGCCGCGCTACCTGTCAGAAATCGTGCGCGTCCTCAAGAACAACGGACGTTTCGTGATAGTGGAGTCCAGCCAGCCGCCGAACAAACTGCTGTGCAGCCTGGACCATCTCTATTTACGCACCTTCGTCCGCTGGATGGGGAGCGCTTTATCACATAATAAAGCAGCTTATAATTACCTGACGGATTCCGCAAGTAAATTTTATACCGCGGAAGAATTATCCGACCTAATGGTGAAAGCCGGATTCAAGTCAGTTACCATCAAACGTCTGATGTTCGGCGCTACCGCAATTCATGTAGCCACAAAATAATATTCAATAATCAAGTTTCAATAATCAAGTTTCAATAATCAAGCAAATTCAAAATTCCAACAAATAACCCCTGCTATTGTCTTTCCTGTGAAAGCCAAGGGTACTGAACGAAGTGAATGTACGGGAATCTATCTAACCACATGCTCAAAATGAAAACGGTCTCTTAATGTGTATATTTTGACTCTTTCCACGCACCCTGTCATCATTGACATGTTCAGTGCCCTTGCTGTACTATATTTCAATCTAAAGCGTTTGAGGAATAATTCATGAAATATCAAGCAATTATTTTTGACCTGTTCGGGACATTAATCCCTAATTCGACCGACAATAATGACTGGATGACAGAGATGGCCGCGATACTTTCCGCGCCGGAGTCAGATTTTGCGCGAGTCTGGAATGACGCCTTTAAAAAACGAATGACGGGCGAATTTTATCTGTTTCAGGATTGTGTCGCCCATTGTTGCCGGGAACTCAATTTGCAAGTGACAAAAGAGCAAATTAAACGTGCTGCAAACATCAGGTTTAAGACAACCAGACAACAGGTATTAACTCCTCAACCAAATGCAGTTGAGACTATTTCCCTGCTTAAATTCAAAGGTCATAAAATAGGTTTACTCAGCAATTGTTCCACCGAGACAATTATCCTTTGGGAGGAAACTCCTTTTGCCGGTATTATTGATATCACGGTTTTTTCCTGCGCAGTCGGATTGATGAAGCCTGACCCGCGTATTTATCATCTTGCCCTGGAAAAATTGCAGGTAAAACCCGGTGAATGTCTTTATGTGGCTGACGGCATGGAAGAGGAACTGAAAGCCGCCGCTAAGGTCGGAATGACGCCGGTACGCATCAGTTTCCCTCATGCCAATAAAAATGACCCGTATCTGGAAGATTGGCACGGCGCCACTATCACTTCGTTACAAGAAGTACTGGATTTGGTGAAATGAAATAATAAAATTGAGTCCTATGTTCGCAGGAAAGACAGGGAAAGCACCTTTTTCCTTGAATTGGAAGCATACAAGTGAACCATATGGAGACCCTTCGTCCTTCAGCGGAAGGGCTCAGGGCGACAGACAAATTTGAATTGCAATGAAATTGCTGCGCTATCGTATAAAGATATAGATGGTGGTAAACCGGAGACATAAACCCGAAGATGTTTAATATTGGCACGCACCAGATTGAAAAGAAGGTTTCCGATGACAACCGGGAGGCATTTGCGGAACTCTACGAGCAGTTTATGCCTAAAGTTTACCGTTACGTCACTTTCCGTATCCGGGATGAGAACATGGCACAGGATTTGACTGCGACGGTTTTTGAAAAGGCTTTAACCAAATTTGATGGTTATAACCCGAAAATAGCCTCGTTTTCGACCTGGATATTTACCATTGCCCGCAATACCGTTATCGACCATTACCGGGTCTATCAAAAACATGAAGATGTGGTGCCGGATGTCGAAGCCAAAACGACCGCGCAGTATCCTTCTCCCGAAGACGAAGCGATTCAAGCGGAAAACACCCGCAAGCTGCGGCAGTTTGTCTCGCAATTGAAAAAACGAGAACAGGAAGCGATTGTCCTCAAATATTCCAACGGCCTGTCCAACCGGGAAATCACCCAAATTCTGAATCTGACCGAATCCAATGTCGGTTCCATTTTATGCCGCACCATCGGCAAGTTGCGGAAAAGTTTTGTGGAGTGGCAACATGAATAAGAAACAGCAAAAAGACAAACAGTTGCTCGAAAATATAGACAAGGCTGTATCCGGGGAAAAACTGCCGGAGGAATCCGTACTGGACAAAGATACAAAAGCAGCACTCGAACTTTCGCGGGAAATGACATCCTGGCCGAAATCGCCGTCCAAAGAATTCAAAGCGCAGCTCAAAGCTGACCTGACCCACGGCGTGGTCGAACAGCAAAAACGGGACCTCTTAAAACGGGGCGACCCGGAATACCGCAACTTTCTGCGCCGTCCGGCCTGGCAGTTTACCATCGCCGGTCTCGGGGCGCTAATTATTGCCGCGATAATTTTTCTGATTGTGTACTTGGTGAACCGCTAATATTAAAATCAAAGCGACATTATCCGTTTGAAGTAAGGTCTGAGTTAAAAAGTCCCTGAGCGAGGCAAAAGGGAGAGAAGGGCTGAGTCCCTCTAAACAACCTTGAAATTGTGCGAAATCTCTGGATTGTCGGGTCAAGCCCGACAATGACAATGAAAAGAAACCAGCTTCAAACTTTGCTTGAAGCTGGTTTCGCCGGCTTGTCATTCCCGCGAAAGCGGGAATCCATATTTACCGTTGTAAAGAACCATTTTGGGACAACCTTGAACGTATCTCATGGCAACAAGATTACCGTTATGGCACAAACACCTTTTCAATAAATAAAATCTGAAAGCTGACCGCTCAAAGCTCCAAAATATTTTACCCGTGAGACTGACT
>JBKQML010000151.1:0-8659 GCA_052326545.1 Dehalococcoidales bacterium | reverse complement strand
CAGTAGTGGATTTGAACCACTGACCCCTTGCATATGAAATTTAAGGAGGCACACAATCTGGTTTGAAATACCAATAAATAGAAACAGTATCTCGATGCTAATCACTCGGCTAGCAATGGCGTTGAATAGTGTACTCAACACCTAGTATTTATTAAATAATGCAAATTTGCTAAAAATGATAATTATAAAAATTTCCACTGAATACCCGTCAGCTTGCTGGCGGGATGAAAGTGGTCCAAGATTGGATAGTAAAATGTTTGCCAAATAGTTCACCAGATGGTATAAAGATGGCATGGGAATAAGAAGAATAAAGCATGCCGTTTACGATTTGAAGTATCACCTGGTATGGATACCTAAGTATAGAAAGCATATATTGACCGGGGATGTTGCTGGGTCTTTGAAAGAAGTATTTAGTCATATCGCTGAAGAATATGGGTTTGAGATAGATACTATGGAAGTCGTAGAAGACCATGTGCACATGTTTCTGGAAGCACCGCCGAGGTATGCTCCAGCAGAAGTAGTACAAATAATGAAAAGCATATCTGGTAGGGAGTTGTTTAAAAAATTTCCCAAGATTAGGAAACAACTTTGGGCAGGTGAGTTGTGGAACGATGGCTATTTTGTCAGAAGTGTTGGAGATAAAGTCACTCCTGATATAATTAGAAAATATATTAAGTACCAATCTCATGAAGATAACCCCTCACAATTAACCATGTTCGATAAGTCCTGAGATGCCCCCCAGCTTGCTGGGGGGGGTTATTCACTTGTAGTCATTTTTCGCCGTTTTCTCGTCCTTTTTCTCAGGTTTAACTACTGGTTTTGCCGTGGCTTCAAATCTATGAATCTTACTACGCTTGGGCTTGGCACTTGGGTGATGGTAAAGCTGCGAAAGAAAGGAATGGAGTTATGAAATATCGTAAGTTTGGCAAATTGGATTGGAAGGTTTCAGCATTGGGATTCGGGGGAATGCGGTTCCCGATATTGAATAATAACTTCGGGAATGTCAATGAGCCTGAAGCCATCAGCATGATGCGCTACGCCTTCGACCACGGCGTTAATTATGTTGATTCAGCCTGGGGCTATCATTACGGTAACAGCGAGCTAGTCATCGGTAAGGCGCTGCAGGATGGCTACAGAGAGAAGGTGAGGATTGCCACTAAACTTCCATGCTATGAAGTCAAGTCCTATGAAGATTTCGACCGGCTTCTAAGCGAACAAGCGAAAAGGCTACAAACTAAAAAAATTGATTTCTATCTTTTACACGGTCTTAATCGAAGAGAATGGCCCAAAGTGCGCGACCTTGGCGTGATTAAGTGGGCGGAAAGTGCGATAGCTAACGGCCGTATTGGCTATCTCGGCTTTTCATTTCACGATGACTATGAAGTCTTTCAGGAAATTGTGGATGCTTATGATAATTGGACGTTGTGCCAGATTCAGTACAACTATATGGATGAAGAGTTTCAGGCAGGTACACGGGGATTACGTTATGCTCATCGTAAAGGGTTAGCAGTCGTCGTAATGGAACCGCTTAGAGCAGGCCGACTCGCCAGACCCCCGGAAAAAGTAGCCATGGTCTGGGCGAATGCGCCAGCGCATGGGACACCGCAGGAGTGGGGACTGCGATGGGTTTGGAATCATCCGGAAGTGACCATTGTTCTCAGTGGCATGAACACTATGGGGCAGGTTATAGAAAACGTCGCTTCCGCTGAACATTCCCAGCCAAACAATCTTACCGCTGACGAACTGGCACTAATCGAACGGGTCCGTGAAGCCTATCTCTCATTGAATCAAGTATCATGTACCGCCTGCCGGTATTGCATGCCTTGTCCTAATGGAGTAGATATCCCGCGTATATTTGAATTATATAATGATGCAATAATTTATGGTGACAGCCGTCACCCACGATGGGCGTATAGCGTTAATAGTCCAGGAATTTTAATAGCAGAAAGTCGCGCTGACAAATGTATTAAGTGCGATCAGTGCCTGGAGAAATGCCCTCAGAAATTACCCATACCGGAACTACTGGAGAAAGCGCACGCATACCTGACGTCAAAAGACTAGGTAGCTTTGTATCCCAATTGCAACGAGACTAATATGAATCCTACTAGTGAACGAACAATATCAACTATTTTTTCAAAACGATAGATACTAAGCTCCAACTTCATCTCAGCGCGCTGGATGATATCCAGGTGATGACGCAAATGCACCACGGCACAGTAAGGCGTCGCAAACCTGAATGCGAATTGCAGTCCCTCCTTAATCCGGAAGGTAAGGCCATTACCAGGGGCGGACGGCTATTTCGGATGAACGACAAAGTGATGCAGACCAAGAACAACTATGAAAAAGACGCCTTTAACGGCGACATCGGCAGATTAGTCGGCATTGACACGGAAGAACAGAGGGTTCAGATCAGGTTTGAATACAGGGTGGTGGATTATGAACTGAGCGATCTTGATGACGTGGCGCTGGCCTATGCCATCTCCATCCACAAATCACAGGGCGCTGAATATCCCGCCGTGGTAGTGCCGCTGCTGTCTCAGCATTACATCATGCTGCAGCGTAACCTGCTCTATACAGCGATAACCCGTGCCAAGCGGCTGGTAGTCCTGGTCGGCAGCAAACGTGCCATCGCCATCGCGGTCAGGAATAACAAAGTCCAGCACAGGTACACCAATCTGACTGCCAGGTAATCCTCAACGGTTACGGATGGCCTCTGACCTAGATCAATGCCCCGGAACTCATAGATGTACCCCTTAAGCAATAACGAAGACTCTTGAGCGAATAAACCAAATCACTTGATTAAATCAAAAGCGGCTACCGAAGGCTGGCGAATATTGAGTGAAGTTGAAGATATAGCGACCAGAGCTGAGGGACAGACACTAACGGGTTGGCGAGCCGATTCAGGTCGACATGGTTGAAGATGCTGTACTCGTCGTATCGGGTGTAGTTCCCGTGGAGGGCTTGCTTGAGCTCGTAAGTCTCTTCGGGAGGAACGTAGTTGTCGTCGGTAGAGACCATCAGGTAGAGGCGGCGTACACTGAGCTGGTCCAGGTGCGAGGCCGGAGACAGAGCTGCTTCCAACTGTGGGGCGGGACTGGGCAGAGTGTCAAACCTGGCTTTGGCATCCTGGAAGGACGTGGCGTCATACACTGCGAGGATGCCGCGCGTCATGGGAGAGAGTTCCGCCTCGGTTGCCGAATCCGGGTGGATACCGTAGACCGCCCGCTGCACAATGACTGCCTGTTCGGCCGCGTCAGGCGCGAGACTCTCCAATTCATAGTTCACGACCCCTGTCGTGAGGGGGTCAGGGTTCCAGGTGACGGTTTTTCCGTCCTGGATGTAGCTGTGGGTGATTTCCGCAGCGATTAGGTCGTCCAGTTGGTAGCAACCGTCGAACCAAATGTTGAAGTCGACCTGGCCAGCGATTGCAGGGTCCTCAGCTGCAACTAGCGAGAGGGAAGCGCCGACGCAGATGCCCAAGAATCCAACATGCTGCTGCTCGACGTCATTGCGGCTCATAAGGTATTGGAATGCAGAGACCAGAAGGCCGACATCCTCAGGCTTGACCTGCCCTTGAAGAAGATCGGGGCTGAACGGCACAAAAGCGATCACGCCCATACGCGCCAGGGCCTGGGCCAAGTTTATCACCCGCGGGTCGTTTACGTCGGTGACGACCCCAAGAGACACGACCATTGCGGGGTGAAGCCCCTTCGTCGCTGGAAGATAAATATCCCCGGTGTAGCTGTTTCCTTCACTGGAGAACGTGATGGAACTCTCGTGCGGCAATCCTGTCACCCAATCGATTGGTTGAATTGTAGTCCTAGGGATTAGACTGGGGATGAAGAGCGCGGATTTGACCACGATCCTACCCTGGGCCGTAAGGCTAGTTGTCAGAATTGCAATTACCATACAAACAAGCACGGCCGCAACCACGACACGCCGGCGGGATATGCCTCTCATGTCCTTCTTCGATCCCCTTCGGTGAAGCAATTCACCTACCTTTCTAATGCTCATCCCAGAATAACCCGAAAAGCAGCGAGGGCGCAAACGGTGAAAAAGAAGTCCTTTTGAAACTGAATTATATGCCATCTCTGGTCCCGCCCTCAAAGTCGAACACCCTGGAAGCTAAAAGTAACTGATTCGAGTATCCTATCTCAGTTTAAACTGCACTTATTTTCGAGAAGTCAATTAGCCACGGCCGATATAAGGCATATTGGTTGCCATGATCGTCATGAACTGCACATTAGTGTCGAGTGGTAGACTCGCCATGTAGAGCACAGCGTTCGCAACATCGCGTACATTCATCATCGGTTCCGTTTTTGAAGAGGCATCAGCCTGTTTATTCCCTATGGGAGTACTTGATATGGGTTTGGTCATTGCGTTACCGATATCAATTTGACTGCATGCTATATCGTATTTACGTCCGTCGAGAGATGCGGATTTTGTCAACCCGGTTATTCCATGCTTGGTCGCAGTATAAGCAATGGAGTTTGGTCTTGGCACGTGTGCCGCAACTGATCCGTTGTTAATGATGCGTCCACCCATTGGATTCTGACTTTTCATGGCGCGAAATGCTTCCTGAATGCATAGAAAAGTACCGGTCAGATTGACATCAACGACAGACTTCCATTGCTCAAACGTGAGATCTTCGGTTGCGCCAGACGCACCAAACCCGGCATTATTGAAAACAACATCAATCCGGCCAAATGTACTGCGAGCCTTCGAAAACAAGTTCTTTACGGCTGCTGGATCACTTATATCGGTGGGGACCGCAATTGCAAAGCAAGCTTTATCTCCTGCTTCCTTAATCGCGTTTTCGAGAACGTCCTGGCGCCGGCCGGCGAACACAACTCGATACCCATCGTTTAGAAAGGCAAGCGCTGTTGCCTTACCGATGCCGGTCCCTGCTCCCGTGATGATTGCTACTTTGCCATCTGAAGCCATGATCGTTTCTCCTTTTACAAATTTAAGTCATGATCCCCTTGTAAATCGTGAACAACATTAAAGAGGTAATACTTTTCTCCCATATACTTCGTTTACCATTTGTGCAGTAGCGTTGTACCAGCAGAAAATGGCAAAAATCAATGCACCCCACCCAGCTATCTTTAGCGGGGTTGATGGCGCACCGAATACTCCAATCATTCCCAATCCCAGTATCGTCAATGTAATGCCTATTTCAGTCAAGCCGCCGAAAAGTAACCGTGAAATATGCCATGCTGCGGGTAAAAGAAGGAACAGAATTATACCAGCACTGAGAAACCACCAACCGTCAATAGGCAAAATACCGGGTGTCCATAATGACCGAATGAACGAAAGTGCAGCTCCCAGTCCCAGCAAACCACCGAAGACCATGCCGATGGTACCCGTGAACACCTCACCACGACGTAACTCGACCATGGCAAGTAATAGTAACGCGACTGCACAACCGAGTATCCAGAAGCCGAGAAACGGCGCTGACCCTGACGGGACCTTGCCCGTAGCGAACGCGAATAAACCCAGATGTATCGCCCCAAGAAGATATAGCGTCGCAGTCCCACCGGAAGCCCATCCCTTTTGATCTGGAAAACCGTTTTCTTTTTTCATTTTAAAACCCTTAAAGGAGTCGACATTTTATTGTTGCACTATTTCTTTATTACCCGGATAAAGAAGAATACAAATGTTGCAATACCACCGATTGTTGCAACTATGTCACAAAAATACCACGGTAGGAAGGTCCAATCACTCCTGGGTCTGAAGACCACCGATTCAAAAATCATGGATAGCATCGCCCAGAATATAGTGATAGCAATTCCTATGGCTACAAGACTCCAGATTTTCATTTTAGCAGTCATTCTGACGTACCTCCCAGTTGTGGTAGCATTATTTTACATCGTTTTTACAGATACATAATACTCCGATTACAATAGAGATATATCCTTAAAGTATAAGGAGATGAGAAATATGACTAAGAAAAAATGGATAATAATAGGTGTAATTGTTCTTGCATTGATCACAGCACTCGCAATAGCCATTCCAGTATACGCGGCGACGAGCAACGCTACTCCCAGTCCAACCCAACTCACGCCGGCAAATAAAGCAGGAGCTCTGCTTCGTCTGCTGTTAGTTCAGGATCAGACCAAGGCATTTGCTTATGTTGCCCAGGCTGAAGCTGCTGGTAAAATAACCGCAGATCAAGCTACCGCAGTCGATAATTTCTGGACTGAATATCATGCGCAGTTCACCAAGGCTGTCGTGCTAAGACGTTTGTTACGTGCTCAAAATGAGAGTAATGTCAAAGCGTTTCTCGATAAAGCTGTAGCAAATGGCCAAATTACCCAGACCCAGGAAAACAATGTAATCAGTCTTTGGGAAACTTTGCATCCCCTTGCTTCTGCGACTACCACTGCTACAACTACTGCCATACCTTAATAGTTTAGAGATTGACTTTAGAGCAAGTATAAAACCGGCGGATGAAAGACAAACTCCGCCGGTTTCTATTTTATTCGGAATTATATACTTGACACGGATTTAATTCTGTGCTATAGTTGTTATTGTGAAGATAGATTTGATTCTGAATTGTTCTCTTTCTCATGAGCGATTTCCTTTAATTTCGCATGAATTTTTTTGTGAAAAACAGTCTTTGCAATTTCCTCAGTTGTCATGTCTTTTGGGTGTTTATTAATCTTAGGCATAGGAGACCTCCAATGAAACAAGAAATGAATATGATGAAACTAATGGAACAATACGGTAGTGATGAAGCTTGCCGTGAAGTGCTGACAAAACTACGTTGGCAAGATGGCGTACAATGCCCCCGTTGCGGTAGTAAATCAATCCGCAATTCTTACACTCGTGAGCAATATGATTGTGGTTCATGCGGTTATCAGTTCTCCTCTATTACTGGAACAATTTTTCAGGATACACATCTTCCGCTTCAAAAGTGGTTCGTAGCTGTTTACTTGATGATAGAGTCTAAGAAAGGAATATCCGCTAATCAGATGAAACGTACTCTTAATGTATCTTACAAATCGGCTTGGTATCTTTGCCATCGGATTAGAGCCACAATGGTTACTGAGAATGGCAAAAAACTTAATGGTATCGTAGAAGTTGATGAAACATGGGTAGGCGGTAAGAAAACTCATGTAGGGCATGGGTACAAGGGCAATAAGGTTGTTGCGGTAGGTGCAGTTCAGCGAGATGGGGATATTGTTCTCTCTGAAATTCAGCACGCTGATTCTGAGACTTTGGACAAATTTATTCACGAATACACTACACCTGACATTGAAGCTATTTACACTGATGAATTGCCTGCTTATAAAGTCCTTGATAAAGAGGGTATTAAGCACGAATCGGTCAACCATAGCGCTGATGAATGGGTACGTGGCAACATCCACACCAATTCGGTCGAGAACGTCTGGAGCCTTCTCAAACGGTCTATCATGGGTTCGTACCATCAGGTCAGTAAAAAACATCTTGATGCTTACCTCGATGAATTAGAGTGGAGATTCAACAATCGTGAGAATCCATATTTGTTCAGAGATACTCTGTTAAAGTTAATCAATTCCGATAATCTACCTTATGATAAACTAACGGCTAAATGATTTATGGACACGCAGGACATTTCCCTATGAATGTCCTGCGTTTGGCTAAATCGTTTAGTTTTATCCTGATTGGTGATTCTGCCCGCCAACATTTTGAATATGCTAACATAATTTCATTCTGCATTGGTTTTATCACTTCACTTACTTTAAGAGTTGAGTCACCAGCTCGGACAGCATATTCAGTAGCCCAATCTATTTCTAAAATAATTTCCCATTTATCGGTAATATTGTTAGTCACTTCAGACAAAGTATGTAGCTTTTTATGTAATTCTTTTACCGCATCTTTCAATTTGTCCATTTTATTATCCCAATCACTATCTTCATCTATCAGATGTTTTTGTAAATAATTGTATAACCCCCAATCCGCATTACTCTTAACGTAATTAGGTGACGTTTGATAATCAAATTCACTACAGTGGTTAATAAAAAATATAAGCGTTTTTATCCCATCATCTTCTAAAACATCAATACCATCAGGGAGCAAACCTAAATACCGTTGGTCAATGGCAAATGGTAATGTCATTCTTGAATTAATATCTTGGCATAAAATCGCTAGGTCTTCCCAATGTTTGCTTGTTGTTTCTTTTGCAATTGCATCATAATATTTACTAACTGGTTTATTGTGTGCTTGTTCATATTGGTCTGATTTAATTCTAGCTTCATCACGTTGACGATAAGGAGCACGAATTAAGTGGTAAAGATAAACTATTATAAATAATAACAGTAAAGCCACGAGTGAGCCGAGAAATCCATAGACTCCGTTCATGAACCTTGTTGTAGTAATTGGCGTAAAATAAGCGGTCAACATGGGAGCAAGTACCGCCAAGATAATATAACCGATGAGCCATGCTTTAAAATAACCCCCTGTAATCCAGTTCTTTGTGTCTTCCCAAGTTCTCGTTTTTGCTGTTTCCCATTGTTGTGCCATGACTCCATTTTACCATTTTTTAGATATGCGTCAAGTATATAATCCCGCATTATTCCGATTTCTTTAACTCTTTGACGTACCACCAGGACTACCGACGCCAGAACGACTACCGCAGCGACAACGAACGATATCAACATCCCTGTCTGACTGGAAC
>JBKQML010000150.1:0-8066 GCA_052326545.1 Dehalococcoidales bacterium | reverse complement strand
CAGATGATATAATCCGCAATGTGCGCATCGGGGACGTATAGTTTTGTGCCGTTGATAACATAATCGTCTTTTTCAGCGACGGCGGTCGTCTCGACTGCGGCCGCTTCATAACTGCCGTTTTGTTCGGTCAGGGCCAAGGTTAACATCATTTCGCCCTTGCCGATCTTCGGCAATATCCCCTTTTTCTGCTCCTCACTCCCGGTATTCAGGATAAAAAGACCGCCCAGCAGCACGGTAGAGAAGAAAGCACCCGGCAAGCAGGCTCGCCCCATCTCTTCTTCCAGCGCGACCAGGTCAATAATATTTCCTGCACCACCGCCGTACTGTTCCGGATATATCAAGCCCAACCAGCCCAGTTGGGCCATTTTATGCCATAATTCCGGCGGGTTGCCTTTTTCATCCGCCGCCATCTGCCGCACTAAGGACTTCGGGCACTCCTTCTCAAAGAATTCGCGCGCCCCTTTTTGTAACATCTTCTGCTCATCATTAAAATCGAAATTCATCTTTATCGTCCTTTCTTTTCCAGAATAATTATTATTTTTTCACCGGCATCGTCATTTGCGGTTCCCGCGGCAGGCCCATGGCCACGGTGGCGATGACGCTGCGCATCATTTCATCCGAACCGCCGCCGAAAGTTCTGACCACCGTCTCGCGATAGCCTAACTCCACGCGGCCTTTAATGGGCGCCCATTTCGAACCGGGTTCGAGTTGGCAGGACATTCCCAAAATCTGCATGCCGGCGTTTGCTACTCTCTGACTGGTCTCGGCTTCCCAGATCTTGGATGCCGCCCCGGTCCAGGCGGGGTTCATACCGGCGTCTACCATCCAATTGATGCGGTGGGTGAATAAACGCAAAATGTTAACTTCAATGGCCATCTGTGCCAGGCTCTGCTCCACCAGCGGGTCATCATATAAAGGCTTGCCGTTACGCATTGTCTCTTTGGCATACTTGATCAATTCGTCTACGATTTTCGGGGCCCAGGGGGAAGAGCCCACACTGGCCCTTTCAATGCTTAAGGCCTCTCTGGTGATACCCCAGCCGCCATCTTCCGGCCCGATGCGGTTCTTCTTGGGAATCCGCACATTATCATAAAAAATTTCATGCGTCTTCATCCCGGAAATGGTATGCATTTCTTTAATCGTCACGCCCGGGCTCTTCAGGTCGGCAATCAGCAGTGATATCCCTCTGTGCTTCGGCACATTGATATTGGTTCTGACCAGCAGCCAGTGGTAATCCGCCTTATCAACGCCGCTGCTGAACATTTTCTGCCCATTAACAATGTAATCATCGCCATCCGAGACGGCGCGCATCTGCAACGATGCCAGGTCGGTGCCGGCATTGGGTTCGGTATACCCCAGGGCAAACAGCGCCCCCGCCGCGATCTTCGGCAACCATTCCTTCTTTTGTTCTTCAGTGCCGAAACGCATCAGGGTCGGGCCGGGCACCCCACCCTGGAAGTTACCCCAGTGACCGGGGAGTTCGATATTGCGTGCCGCTACTTCCTGGTTGATAATATATCTCTGGTCTGAGTTAAGTCCGGCGCCGCCGACCTCTTTGGGCCACTCAGGCACCAGCCACCCTTTGGCCGCGAGCTTGCGTCCGAAGGCTCTTGTCAGGTCCGAATCGGTATCCGGTGGTTCACCGCGCTCTTCAGCCGATATCGCCAGCCGCGGGTCCATATTCTTATTGATCCATTCCCGCACTTCCTGCCGGAATTTCTTTTGCTCCTCCGTATCAAATTCGCCGATAGAATACTCATTAAAGTCCATTGTGTACTTGCCCCCTTCTTTATCCTTATTACTTGACTTCTATCTAGTAAATAACCTCATCGCTGATCAATTTTGTGATCTCGTTGTCCGACAACCCCAGCAGCGTTTTGAAAACATAATCATTATGTTCCCCAAAATACGGTGACGCCGGATTCGAGCCGGTCAAAGCCGATTTCCAGGGAGAACGCCACGTCAGCGTCTTGCCGACTTTCCGGCTGTTCATCTCGATTAGAGCGCCCCGCTCTTTCACCTGCGGGTCATGATTCATTTCCTCAGTGCTGAGAGAGGTGCCGGCGGCAACGCCCGCCTTTTGCAGTTTGTGCATCACCTCATAATGCGTAAAAGCCCTGGTCCAACCGGCAATTAACTTATTCAGCTCATCCTGATTTTGCCAGCGGCTGAACTGGTCGGAGAATCGCTCGTCTTTGCTCCAACCAGGATTACCCATGACACAGCATAAAGTCTCCCATTCTGCGTCGTTGGCAACGGCAATGGCCACCCATTTATCTTGACCTTTGCAGGGATAGCAGCCGTGCGGCGCCATGATTTCATCGCGGTTTCCCAGGCGCGGCCGGATTCTGCCCGTCATTTCATATTCCATCACCACTTCAGGAATCAACGACGTTATCGCCTCGCTCTGGGCCAATTCAACGTGCTGTCCCTTGCCTGTTTTGTGATGATAATAAACTGCGCTGCAGACACCAAGCGCCCCGTACATCCCACCGACCGGGTCGGCCATAAAAATAGAGGGAGTTGCAGGCTCACTACCGGGATAACCAAATGAGGCCTCCAAACCACCTATCGCCTGTACGGTCGCAGCATAAGAAATGTAATTTCTGTCAGGGCCGGTACTGCCGAAACCGGGTACCGAGACCATGATAATATCGGATTTAACTTCTTTCAACGCCGCATAATCCAGACCAAAACCCGGCATTCCCTTTGGCGCGAGGTTCTCTATCACCACATCGCTGATTTTCACCAGCTTTTTAAAGAGTTCGACTCCTTCCGGTCGTTTCAGGTTAAGGTTGCAGCTCTTCGTGCCCCGATTGTAACCGTTGAAGTTCGGACCGCGATTCACATCTCCGTGGGTTTCCTTGGTACGTCTCAAGATATCAATTTTTTTATTGGACTCGATTTTGATGACCTCTGCGCCCATATCTGCCAAAATACCACCCATCCAGCCGCCGGCCCAGACCTGCGTCATCGCGACTACTCTCACACCTTTCAGGAAAGCGCTGTTCATCTAGATAGCACCTGCTTCACGAAACTTCACCAGGTTTTTCGCGGTGTAGCCCAGGCGTTTACAATATATCTCTTCATTATGTTGACCCAGGAGCGGCGCGGCCGCCGGCGCTTCCCGCTGGATATCGGAAAACCGGTATGGTACGCCCGGATATTTCAGTTTACCGACTTCCGGGTGTTCAACTTCGACAAAAAAGCCGCGCGCGGCCATTTGACGGTCAACGAGCATATCTTTGGCGGTGTAAAGGGCGCCGATTGCCGAACCTTTTGCCTGGCTGCCGCGGTAGATTTCATCCATGGTATGGTCTTTCGTCCAGTCCAATATTAAAGGCTTGAGCGCATCCCAGTATTGCGACCGTAATGTGTAATCTTTAAATAATTCGTTTTTCGCCCACTCCGGATTGCCCATCAAATCGACAAAACGCCACCACTCGGATTCTTCCATATTGGCATGGTGAATATAGCCGTCCTTGCATGGTAGAATATGCGCGGGAGCTCTGTCCAGAACATCTGTCCGGTTAACAATTTGTTTGTCATAGTAATAACGGAACACCGAATGCATATTTTGAATAATACTTTCCTGTTCGGATACATCCAGCTGCGTCCCTTCGCCGGTTATACTCTGCTGAAATAAAGCACCCACCGTGGCTGTCGCCGCGCTCAATCCCGACTGAAAACCGAAAATATGTGCCGGCGCTTTAATCGGCTCCTGGCTGATATCGACTTCGCGGACTGAATCATAACCGACACCGCCCATCTGAGCATCAATTAATTCACAACTCTTGTAATCCTTGTAAGGACCGGACTGTCCGAATGGCGTAATCGAGGTCATCACAATACGAGGATTAATCTGCTTAACATTTTCGAAATTGAGCTTGAGTTCTTGCATGCGCCTGGGAGGATTATTTTCCACAAAAACATCTGCGTTTTTTAATAATTGATTCAGGATCTTCCTGCCGGTGGCGGTTTCCGGATTGAGTGTAATCCCCTTTTTATTCAGATTCAGATATTGAAATAAACCGCTGCGTTCCAGACCCGGGATATCATTCAGGAAAGGCTCCAGCCTCCGGGCATCATCGCCGCAGCACGGTTTTTCAATCTTGATGACTTCCGCGCCCATATCGGCGAGTATTTTGGCGCAGAACGGGGCGGAGAAAAGATTCCCGTATTCTACTACCTTTACGTTCTCCAGTACTTTATAAAACAAGCCAATCTCCTGTAAATTATCACCATAGTAAAGGTTGCGGGAACCAGTTTCCCAGACATTTGATCCGCATTATTCCCCGGGTAAAAGACCAAATCCTGTTTCGGCAGGTGTCTCCTGATTATTACTTTAACACAACCAATATTCTATTCAAACTTCGCTGTACTTTGATGTCTTGCTATCTCGGGCTAAGGGAAGGGACGTGCTTCTTTTAAATAATCGATGTCCGG
Organism: Dehalococcoidales bacterium; assembly: GCA_052326545.1. Lineage (GTDB taxonomy): Bacteria > Chloroflexota > Dehalococcoidia > Dehalococcoidales > Fen-1064 > Fen-1064. The sequence continues at coordinate 3,620 of JBKQML010000150.1, read as the reverse complement.
CCGCTCGGCGATAAACGTGCTGGTAAAATCAACATAAGGCTCCAGGAAGGGATACTGATCGTATTTTGCCCAGCGCGGTTTAGTATACTTCGGCGGTTGGTCGATGACTGACTTCTTCCAGCCGTTGAAATCTTCATAAATCAACTCGCTCTGACGCACCCACGTCGCCCGAGGTCTCCCGGGAAACTGAACGGCGCTGGCACTGAAATATCCGATTAAGCCGGGCTGCTGCAATACTTCTTTCGAGTGTACATTAACGAACCAGTCATCCCCTTCTTCCAGGGAGACTCCCTCGGGATATTTGGTGATCGTGTACCAGCGCAGCATCATTTTCTCTTCGGCGCTGTATTTGCTCGCCAGGAAGACATTCTGGGCGGGCACCGAAACACAGGTTGATACCCGCGGTATCGCGTATTTATCCCACTCAATCGGGTTTTTCATCCACCCGCCTTTCCAGGTAAAGTGGAAGATGTTATTTCCACCATAGTAATCTTCGATGTTGCGGAACCAGACTTCGATGACACGCATATTATAGTGACCGTAAGCCAGGGCTTCCGGGATGACAGGCAGCGGTCGGTAGGCAATGAAACGGGGAATAAACGGTCCATCTTTAGCCAACACTTCACAAGCATGGTAGCGTAAGTACCACCGCTCAAATGCCGGCATTTCATTGGGCAAATCTTTTGAGGCTAACATGAAAATTAGTTTAATCACGATATTCTCCTTTCCATTTTATTTGATGTATTCGGGGTAAATTCTGAATATTTTTATTTTTATAAAATCCTTTTAATTCACGCATTTACACTATGCATTGCCTGCCTGACAGTGCTTTCCCCGGTCACAGCAGTGCGGGTGGGTTGGAAACCCACCCAATCCAAGAACTAATCATTTTTAATTCTCAATACTGATTAAGTTCTCGAGGGGAAGAAGAAATTAAGTTTTACATGCATTAGTGCTCCAGCTTTTTCTTTAAAATCGTATCTATCCAGAACCACCCCCCGTAAAAACTCAACCGGCTGGGGTCTATAGCCACACCGGGAAGAAAGGACTAAACTCCAGGCGGAAATAATACTTCATTTTATTGGAAAGATAAAAACAAATAAAAGGTGATTTAACAATTTCAAAGAGCAGCAACTCAACTGATTTAAACTTCAAAACTAAAGGTACAAACATCATTGAACCAGCCGGCTCGAAATGGTTCCCGCTGGTCCAAAATATTCGAAGTGGGCCCTTTTTATGGAGCCCACTTCGAAATTTTACAAAAAATTTAAATTAGGATGAAAAGCCCAGAGATTGTTTCAGATTCTGATCCAGCCAGAATCTTGCGCAATAGAAGCCTATCTCGAGCACACCTGACGTGCTTGAGATGGAGAAGGTTTGCGCGTTGTAACCCTTAAGCCACGGCTGACAAACAGCGAAGCTCATCGGACAAGGCAGACTGATGTTCCACTGCTGGGCCGCCTCATACTGGTTACCCTGAACGACCAGGGCTTGTGTCTGAGACAGAGTAGTGGCTGCCAGCGCCGACGCGTACAAGGCATTCCAGGTCGGGTCATTAACATCACACCAGTTAAGCGTAGTGCCTGTCTGCCAATGACGGAAACCCATCAGCGGCGGGAAGGTAAAACCAAGCTTGGAGCCAAAAGCGATTCCATCGTTCTTTTGCGCACGGAGCATGGTGTTCAAAGAAGCAGCGTCCATCAATTGAATGTTGATGGTAATGCCGACCGCCGCATATTCAGACTGAACGATCTGCAACAAATCCAGATCGGGGTTGGAGTTGGAAGCGACGCAAGTGACGCTAAATGTCGAAGCTCCAGCGGCCGCCAGCAGCGCTTTAGCACCCGTCGGGTTATAATCGTACGTCGCCTTCAGGGAAGCCGGCCATTGCGAATAGGGGTATGTCCACCCTGTCATAAACACTGAAGTCATTGTGGAGGGGTACGGGTAAGCTGTGCCCGCATAATAGGTGCTGGCGATAAGCGGCAGATCTAGGGCCATCTGCATTGCCTGCCGGACCCTCTGGTCGGTAAACGGTTTTACATCATTTTTTGGGTCGATGGTGCAGGGACCGCCCGGGTAGGATAGCTGTGTCATTTCAGGGTTCGTTACCTCCATCTGTTGAGCCTGTGAAAGCGACAGCGTGTCAATGGCATCAATCTTGCCGGCGCGGACGGCCGCGAGGGCTGTCGCCTGCGTAGGTATTATCAATATCTTCATATTAGTGATATAAGGAAGCTGGTTCTGCGGGTGGCGCTCGTCAACTCCCCAGTAATTGGGGTTCTTGATAAGAGTCATCGCGGTGCTGTCAACCCAGTCGGTAATCGAGTATGGTCCACAACCAAAAGTTTGGTGCCAGTTGGTGATGATTTGAGTAACGGAGGTTGTATATGCTGCGAATACTTCCGGCGCTTCTTCATTAGCACCCATCGGGCCGAACATGTCCTCACAAATGGTCTCCTGGCTCACTCCCGGCCAGTTAAACGCAACCGTATAATTATCAGAAGCGGTTACCGATGTCAGCGCATACATTGAAGTAACTGTGTTGAGCGGTTTGGTATAACCGTCGCCTAGACCGTATAACCGGTCATAGTAGAAAACCACGTCGGAAGCGATAAACTTGCGCCCGTTTACCGGTGAGACATTTTGCCAGTAGACATTCTGTTTCAAATGCATCGTCAGAACGTTTGTGCTTGTAAACTCCCAGTCACTAGCCACACAGCCTACCTCATAGTTGTTGGGGCGGAAAGCTAACTGGTAAGCAAAATTTGCAGGGTTCACTGTCCAGTCATCACAAACCAGTGAGTCTTCCCACAAATTCTGCACCTGCTCTTGCCCCGATAACGGGTTACCATCATCAAAAGAAGTAATGTTGCTGGACAATGCAAGAGTCAATGTCCCGCCGTACTGCGGTGTACCAAGGCTGTCCCACCAGTTGCCTGTCGATGTAGTGGTGGCCGCAGTAGTCACTGCAGCGGTGGATGTGGTCGTAGTTGGAATAATTGCCGTAGTTGATGTTGTGGTTGTTGCGATAGCTGCGGTTGTCGTGGTCGTGATTGGCGTACTTGTGGTGGTTGATGAATTACAAGATGCCAATACCAGCGATGCTACGATGAGAAAAGTTAGTGCAATCCAGATAACTCCTTTTTTCATTTGACCTCCATTTATTTTAAATATAATTCTTCAGTATATTCCAAAATAATAAGTAAGACTGGCGATGTCACTAACCCCGATTACCCCCAGGGCTCCGGTCACGGGAGGGGACATCAACCACACTTAGCTTAGAGTCCAACCACAAACTCAAAGTACCCTGGTCTCCCCTGACAAAGCCAGCCTTACAGTAGCTAACGATTTTAAACTCACAATATTCCTACAGGAAACAAGTTACATTGTCTATTCCGAATTAAATATAGTATAGTATTCAGTACCGAATATCGTAAGTTAAGGAGCAGTATACCATCAGTTTTTCTTTTTGTCAAGAGGCAGTCTTGTCCCGTAATCCGTGGATTGAAATACCTCTTTCAATCTGAGTTAGATTGGGGTAAGCTAACACCCAGGAGGTGAATATGAAGCAAACATCAGAGCGTTTGGGTGTTAAGATTGTTGGAGGTCTGAAGGAG
>JBKQML010000149.1:0-7252 GCA_052326545.1 Dehalococcoidales bacterium | reverse complement strand
TGGCAGCGAGGCAAAGCGGGTACCATAGAACAAGTACACCATATTCTGGTCAGTGACCTGGCAGCCGGGGTATTTCCCAGTGCAAAACATGGGGCTAATGCGGCTTGGCTGAGGTTACAGGTAATTATTTACAACCTGCTCCAGTTGCTTAAGAAGGTCGCCTTGCCAAAAGAATATGTTGATTCTCATCCGAAAAGATTAAGGTTCATGATTTTCACCGCTGTAGGTAAATTGGTGAGCCATGCCGGGCAAATATTGCTATGCATAGCAGATAAACTAATGGCGGTGCTAATCTTACCAGGGAGAAGGAAGATAGCAGCATTGAGTCTGGATACAAGATAAGAGGCCGAATATTAGCATATTTTGAGATAGCCTGATGGCTACCTTAAAGTCGGTATGTCCCAAAACAGCCGGAAACTGCTGAAAAACCGACACATCGACCACAAATGCCATCCTTGCAGGACTTTTAAGCCGTCCAAGTAATAATTGGCATTCAATTTTTATTGCCTAATGACCTGAAATGTATAGCAGGTCTTTTTTGTGAAAAGAATCCACGGATTACGGTCTTCCAATACAAGATGAGCCTGAACGAAGCTCTTATTTCTAATACAAGATGAGTCTCTGGAGATACGGAGTCGTTTATGATTGGAACATGCGACTTAATATGGATGACAGAAAACTACGGACACTGGAGCAAGTAAAGTTATTTGTGGAGAGCAGTCAAGGAATAGATTTCAACGGGCTAAACCTCAAAGAGAAGTACCGTTGGACGGAGGAAGTGTTAAAGAAATTCAAGTACCCGCGGCTCAAAAAAGCCGGCAAAGGGGTGATACGTCAATACATCGAGAAGGTAACCGGCTATTCTCGTGCTCAGATCAACCGGCTGGTCTGGCGGTACCTGCAATCGGGTAAAATCAAGCCGACGGAATACCGCCGGCACTGCTTTCCGCAGAAGTATAATGCGGCCGAAGTGGCTTTGCTGGCGATGACCGATGAATTACATGGTTGGTTAAGCGGCCCGGCCATCAAGAAGATACTGGAACGGGCCTACCGAGTGTATGGTGACAACCAGTTCCAGAATCTATCGGAAATATCGGTTTCCCAAATCTATAACTTGCGCCGGAGTCGGCGCTATCGGGGCAAACGTTTTACGCACACACGCCCGGGGGCGGCCAGAATTGGTGAACGGGCGAGGCCGGAACCGCAGGGACAGCCGGGCTACATTCGCATCGATACCGTCCATCAGGGGGACTATGAAGGCCAAAAAGGGGTTTATCATATCAATGCAGTGGATGAAGTCACCCAATGGGAAATCGTGGCCTCAGTGTCGAGAATCGCCGAGTATGATTTGGCCCCGTTATTGGAAAGCATGCTAAATCAATTTCCCTTTCAGGTCAGAGGATTTCATTCCGATAACGGCAGTGAATATGTTAACCGGGTAGTAGCCAAATTACTCAACCGGCTCCTGATCCGGTTCACCCGGTCCAGACCCCGACACTCCAATGATAATGGTTTAGTGGAGAGCAAGAATGGGGCGGTCGTACGTAAGAACCTGGGATATGTACATATCCCCCAGTCCGCGGCCGACTTACTCAACAGTTATCACCGGGATAACTTAAACCCCTATATCAATTTCCACCGTCCCTGTTTCTTCCCGGTGGTGACTATCGACCAGAAAGGTAAGGTGAAGAAAAAATATCCCTATGACAAGATCAACACGCCCTACGAGAAACTGAAATCATTACCTCGAGTGGAAACTTACCTGCGTCCTGGTATAACCTTAGACAAACTGGATGCAATTGCAAACCAGATGAGCGATAATAAATTTGCAGAAAGGATGGGTAAAGCACGTTCCAAACTGTTTAAACAAACCAATAGATTCTCTCTTGTGAGTGAACGCAACCAGCTTCCGTCAGGCTCTTTCTTCGATTAGAAAAGACTTAGGCGGTAATTTCGTCCCTGGAAATATTATTTTCAACACTGAGATAAAGGAGAAAACACTTTGAAAACAAGAAAACTTGGTTCCACACCGCTGAACCTTTCAACGGTGGGTCTTGGCACCTGGCCGATGGCAGGCACTGACAGGTTTGGTTGGGGTCCGCAAGATGATAATATTTCGATAAATACTATTCGCCGCGCGATGGAATTGGGAGTCAACTGGATCGATACTGCGCCGATTTACGGGGTGGGGCATGCCGAGGAAGTAGTCGGAAAAGCACTCAAAGGACTATCCCAAAAGCCGATTATCGCGACCAAGGCTTTGTTTATGTGGAAACCGGATAAAACAACGATACTGGTACGCCTCGATAGGGAACGGGTGCGCCAGCAGTGCGAACAAAGTATGCAAAGATTGGGCATTGATTTTATCGATATGTACATGATTCACTGGCCGGACCCGATTGTCTATGTTGAAGAAGCCTGGGAGACCCTCGCGGAGCTGGTCAAAGAAGGGAAGGTAGGCTGCATCGGCGTCTCCAATTTCTCAATTGAACAAATGGAAATGGTCAAATCGATTCATCCGGTGGCTTTTCTGGAACCTCCCTACAGCATGCTGGAACGCGGCGCGGAAAACGGATTACTGGAATATTGCGCGAAAAATAACATCGGTGTCATCACCTACAGCTCTTTACAGCAGGGATTGCTGGCAGGAGGTCCCATAGATATCAATAAATTCACGCCCAGAGATGTGCGGCGCACCAGTCCCCACTATAAGGAGCCGGAGTACAGTGTCAATCTGAAGCTCGGCCCGGAATTAGCTGCTTTTGCCAAAAAGTCCGGCCATACTGCCGCGCAACTGGGTATCGCTTGGAACCTGAAACGTGCGGAGGTAACCTCGGCCATCACCGGTCCCAGAACTCCCATCGAGATTGAAGACAGCAGTAAAGGCGCAGATTGGCAACTGACGGGAGAAGACATTGCTGAAGTGGAAAAGATACTGGTGAAGCGGCAGGAGGCTTTAAAAGCTGCGGGAAAATAAGTGGCGGCCGGTAACCGGGGCGGCGGGAAACTAGGCGTTATCTTTTTCCACTACCGCTCCGAAATTCTTCGCTGCACATAGGATGACAATGGGTGAAAAGATTCCTTATACTTCAACTGCATGGATTTAATTGAGGCAATGGTAGTTTGATAGATTCCCGCTTGCGCGGGAACGACAATAAAAAGAGGATGGATAAATCCATCCTCTTTTTTGATTAGTGTTTGTGATGTATACCTGATGTCCCATCGACTTCTTCAGTGTCCGGTCTCTATCCAAAACCGAATAGCGGAGAATACGCCTTTTGCTAGCCTAAAGACCAGGTATAAACTATTCATCCGGTCATTGTAACGATTATAAAGCCGCTTTATAATGCGATTACAGTCGGTTAAGGAGTCGGTAAAATGGAAAGTAGCCTTTATCGCAGTGACAAAGATCGTATGATATGGGGAGTTTGCGGCGGACTTGCCCACCACTTTAAAATTGATCCTTCTATTGTCCGGTTGATTTTTATTTTGACTATCTTCTTCGGCGGTCTTGGCATCGTTGCTTATATTATCCTCGCAATTGTCGTGCCGCGGGAGGGCTCACAGGCAGGCGAACCGAGCGAGACCATAAAAGAGAATGTTCAGGAGATAAAAGATACCACACAACAAATTGGAAAAGACATCCAATCGACCTTAAATTCCAGAGAAAAGACCGCCGAAACCAGGGAAAATAGAGAATATGACCGTAATCACAGTGCCGGTTTTATTTTCGGTATGGTCGTTTTAGTAATCGGCATTATCGCATTGTTATCTACCACGGGCATTACCCGCTGGTCATGGTGGTTTAATTGGGAATATTTCTGGCCCGCCATTTTAATACTTATTGGCTTATTGCTTATTTTTCGGCCGGGGATGAAAGGGGCAAGGAGCTGAAGTATAAGTGTATTTCGTAAGGTAGATAGCCTTCGGGCTTTGACCGGCGCAGGGATAACAAAATGGATGAGATAGTTCGCTACTCATCCTGCCCCGAGATACATTCCCATAATTTTCATCGGGGTCAGGTTGACAAATTAAACGAGACGAGGTTGTAGTTAATGTTAATCATCTGGATTCCGGATCAGGTCTGGAATGACAAAGAGTAGAAAAAGAGGCGGGATATAACCAGCCTCTTTTTTATCGAAGCAATGTTTAATTTAAAGGCCTAGTATCCCATCGATTTTTTCAGTTTACGGTCGATCCAGAACCGCGATGTGTAGAAGGACAGGCACTGCGGACTTCGTGAAATCGAACCGAACTGACCGGTATAACCTTTCAGCCACGGCTGCGCAATAGAATACTTGACCGGGTTCATCAGGGATATCGCGAAGTGCTGCCGGGCAACATACTCATTCGCCTCAATTAATATTTTCTTAACTTCATCTTCAGTGGTCGCTTTAATCGCTCTGGGATAGAAGCTGTCCATCACCGGGTCGGAGACTTTCAACTGCGGCGTTCCTGAGGAATTCGTACAGAAGCGGGTGAGCTGGCGCAGCGGTTCATGACCGGTGCCGAGCGAGCCGCCGGCACGGGCCGCCAGTTGGTCGTGTTTTTGTTCGGTCTGAATAAAAGCGACCAGGGCAGCGGATTCCATCGGCCGGATTTCCATGTCGATACCAACATCGGCGAGATATCCTTTGACAATTTTCAAAAGCTCCAAATCTGCGGCTACATCAGCCACAATGTTGGTTTTAAACCCGTTAGGATAACCGGCTTCGGCCAGCAGTTTTTTGGACATCGCCGGGTTATAGGCATATTCGTCCTTCAGGTCTTGCGGCCATCTCTCGAACGGCCAGGCCCAGCCTTTCATGTACCGCGAGGTAATTGAAGAAGGGTAAGGCTCAACCGCGCCACCGTAATAATTCTTCGCAATGGCTGGCAGATCGATGGCCATTTGCATTGCTTTACGGACTCTGATGTCATTAAACGGTTTTACGTCGTTGCGCGGGTCCAGGGTAGTCGTCGAGTCAGGATGGGCGATGATCAACAATTCCGGGTTGGTTTTCTTCATTTGCATCGCCTGCGCCGCTGAAATATGGTCGATTACATCAACCTTACCGGTACGCAGTGCTTCCAGCGCCTCAGCTTCGCCCGGGATGACGAGAACCTTAAGCGTATCAACGTATGGCAGCCGGTTCTGTGGATAACGCTCGTCATGTCCCCAATATTTTGGATTCTTCCCCATGGTCGCGGAAACACCGCTGACAAATTCCTTTAAAATAAAGGGGCCGGTGCCGATAGCATGATGCCAATCGTCGAGGTTTCCCCACTTTTCCACCAACTCCCGCGCCTCGATCGCCGCCGTCGGACTGTGCACCGTCACCACTGTTTCCGAGATAAACTCCGGGTTAGGCGTCTTCCATTTCAGCACCACTGTATATTTGTCAGTGGCGGTCACGGATATCAGATCCTTATATGCGCTGACGTTGCCGTGATAAGGCGCGGGTTTGGTAAAACCGCTGCCCAGGCCATACAGCCGGTGGTAATGATATTCAACATCATCAGCCGTAAACTCGCGACCGCTAACCGGCGGAATGTCCTGCCAGTGAATTCCCTTACGAATGTGCACCACCATCGTGTCCGGAGCGGGAAATTCCCAGCTTTCAGCCAGTAAACCCTTCAAAAACCGTTTGGGGGGCACCCCTTTAAAATCGTAGATTGCCGGGTCTAATGTCCAATCCTCGGCAAATAGTCGTTCCAGCCATCCGGAATATATCTGTGTAATGTGGTCGCTGTGAAACGGGTCTAAATTCGCCGGGTTCGTGGTGCTGCGAATGACCATCTCCCCGCCATACTGCGGTTCACCAAATTTGTCCCACCATTTCTCGGATTTCTTTGTCATGGAACCTCCTCTGCCAATAAAAAATCATTGAACTTGAGCTTAGATGATTTGCAGTTATATTTTTAAATTATGTAAATCATTATCGGAAAGATTGGTCACGTATTGAGTCCGTTTGCCCGTTTGTAATTACTGATATCAGACTTTATTTTGATATGAAAACCGTTGTGAATACGCTATCGGTATTTTTCGGGGTTCAACAATAAACTTCACCCGACATCACTATGGGAGTATTAAGTACTGAAAAATTAGTGATTTTATTATCCCTAATATTGTACATACCGAATCATATATGGTATTGTATTCAGTATCGAATATCACAGATTAAAACGCAGTATAGCATCGGTTTTTATTCTTTGTCAAATACCGGAGCAGTATTGATCGATATTCGCGGTGCATTGGTTAATATCAACCGTCTGCAGTAAATTCAAATAACAAAATTATCATAGTTGAAAAAGAGGGGTCGCAATATGATTTTTGAGGATAATAAGTTACCAAATAAGCATATGCAAGCCCGGCAATTATTAGGCAAGGCCAGACGTTTAATGCTCTATGCCAGGAATAAAGAGTTGGCGCCATATCATATCTCTTCAAATCAGGCGTTTCTGCTGTTTATTATTTATTATCACGGCCTTACCCATCCGGATCACAAGATCACCCTTGCCGAGCTAGCTCAAGAGAGTGATAGAGAGAAAAACACCATATCCCTGCAAATGACGACGATGGCCAAAGACGGACTGATAAAGAAAATCCGGGAAATTCCCAAATCAAATCAATTGAGTTTTGAGTTGACCGAGAAGGGCCTTGATGCTTTTAATAAAAGTAAAGATTGGAAAACAGACAAAATTATCATGTCGACTTTGTCCAAAGAAGAACTCGAAATGCTGATGATATTACTGAGTAAAATAATCAAGAAAGCAGAAAAATATCAATAAATTGTACTGCAACCACAAAGTCAAATTGTGGCTAATCCCCGCTAATCCCGGAATAACAGAAATCTGTTAAAAAGCCTGTATTTGACATACGCAGGCAGGCAATGTTTTTATTGTAGTTCAAGGCAAGGCGATTACACATCATACACAATAAAGACCGAAGGAGAAAATAAATGTCTGGTGGATACATGGGGAAGTTTCTCTTTGTCGACCTTTCCACCGGAGAGATGAATGAAGAACCCCTCGACGAAAACCTGTGCCGCAATTTTATCGGCGGCTATGGGATTGGCGCGAGGATGCTCTACAGCCGGCAGAAAGCCGGAGTCGACCCGCTGGGACCGGAAAATACGCTGGGGATACTCACCGGCCCGTTCACCGGCACGATAGTACCTCCGGGTGCACGTTATATGGCCTTCGCCAAATCACCGCTGACCGGCGGCTGGGGAGAAGCTAATTCCGGCGGTTACTTCGGTCCTTACATGAA
>JBKQML010000148.1:0-14014 GCA_052326545.1 Dehalococcoidales bacterium | reverse complement strand
GCTGCGGATAAATCGGATGCACCTCCTGATAGGCTTTGGAAACCACCTGGCCGTCAGCGTTAATTAAGAGAGATGTGGTACCGGTTGTACCTTCATCAATCGCAAGAATATAGCTTTGTTTGGCCATTTTTCATCCTGTATTCAAATTCGGGGGATTATTTAAAGAATAACAAAATGAAAACAAATTTACAATTGAAAGTATCTTTCGTGAATATTTGTTTGATTTTTATTCATTTCCAACGCTCACCAATATAGCCGTGTTCCAATCCTTCGTAGTAATTAGAAGCCAAACATTTTTGCGGCTATTTCGGCCATCTTCATCGCATAGTTGGGTAAAACGCCCAGTAGAAGCACACCTAAACAGGAGAGCCCCAGCGCTAAACGTAATCCGAAGGATGTTTTTACTTTACCTTCGAATTTTGGCTCGTTGAACCACATTACCCTGACTACCCGCAGGTAATAATAAGCCGAAACAACGCTGTTCAGCACTGCGATAATCACCAGCCATAACAGATGGTTTTGGACGGCACTGCTGAAGATGTAAAATTTAGCCATAAAGCCGGCGGTTAGTGGAATACCCGTCAGTGAAATCAGATACAGAGTTAAAGCCAGGGCCACCATCGGTGAGCGTTTCAACATGCCGTCGTAGTCACTGATACGGTCGCTGCCGGTTTTGTTTGAAATCGCAATCACCGCAATAAACGCGCCCAGATTGGTGACGGCATATCCCGCCAGGAAGAAGAGCACCCCGCTCTGCCCCAAATAAGTCAGCGCCGGAGAAAATCCCATCGCCGCGATACCGATTATTAAATAACCTGCCTGGGCAATACTGGAATAAGCCAGCATCCTTTTGATATTGGTCTGCGGAATTGCCACAATATTGCCGACGGTCATACCGAGGGCTGCCAGCACGGCAAAAATCATTCCCCAATCATGGCTTAACCATGTGGGGAAGTTGAATGCCGAGTAGAAAATGCGCAGGATAATCGCAAAACCGGCTGCTTTACTGGCCACCGAAAGAAAAGCCGTTATGGTCGTCGGCGCGCCTTCATAGACATCCGGTACCCACATCTGGAAAGGAAATGCCGCGATTTTAAATCCAAGGCCGACAATGATTAATATTATCCCTAACATCAATCCGGGTGCGGCCTGAGCGCCGGTCAAAGACATGTTATAAATCGTGGTAGAAATGTCTCCTAACTGCGTATTTCCGGTAAATCCGAAGACGAAGGCCATACCGTAAAGCAGTATCGCCGAAGCGATTGCCCCGAGCAGCATGTATTTTAATGAGGCTTCTGTAGATTTGGCGTCTTTCAGGAAACCGACCAGCGCATAGAGAGAGATACTGATCAGTTCCAGCGCCACAAAAATAGACATCAGGTCGGCCGCTGCGGAAATCAGCATCATGCCCAATGTGGATAAAAGTATCAGGGCGTAATATTCACCCTGAAAACTGTCAAATTTCAGGACATAATCACTCGAAGCCAGTATCACCAGCGCCGCCATCACGCAGAACAGTAGATTGAAAAACATCGCAAATTTATCTATCACAAGCATGTTATTAAAAACTGCTTGTGCGCTGAATCCCCATAAATGAATAGTGAAGCCGAAAGCTAGCGCCAGACCGGCCAGGCTGACGACAGCCAGTATCTTTTTTCGCTGCACAAACAGGTCCAGTAATATTACGATGACTACCGTTGCCAGCAAACTTATTTCCGGCGCGATTAAAGCTAGGTTCAATAACTTACTCCTCTCCGATGCTTACAGTAAATATAAAAATTATTATCCTAAAACTAATGTATGATTGCCGCGACGCCCGTCTTGATGATATTGGTTAACACGGAAGGCGCCAAACCGATGCCGAAAATAGCGATGACAAACAGCGCGGAATAGAATATTTCCAGTTTGTCCGCATCTTTAACACCGTTGAACTTATCCTGCGGCGCTCCGTAGAAAACACGCTGTAATAACCATAAAATGTAACCGGCGCCCATCAAAATTCCGAGAATCGCAATAACCACAAAAATCTTGGCATGCAGTACGCTGCTGCCGAAACTGCCTAAAAATACCATAAATTCGGATATGAAACCACTCGTGCCCGGCACACCCATCGCGCCCAGTCCGGCAATCGTGAAAATCACGGTAATAATTGGAATCTGACGCGCCAGCCCGCCCAGCTTGCCGATATCGCGTTCGTGGGTATTATGCATTACCAGACCGGCCGTAGCAAACAGCAGGCCCGTAATCAAACCGTGGCTCACCATCTGCATCGTCGCGCCCACCATACTCACCTGGGTTAGTGTAAATATACCTAACAAGACGAAACCCATGTGGCTGACGCTGCTGTAGGCGATCAGCCGCTTGATATCGGTCTGTTTCAACGTCACCGCGGCACCGTAAATAATATTCACCACTGCGAAAGCAATCAGCCACGGCGCATATTGTCTCGCCACTGCCGGAAAGAATGATACGCAAATTCGTATCATTCCGTAGCCGCCCATTTTCAACAGAGCGCCCGCAAGCACTACACTCACAGCCGTCGGGGCGTCAGTATGCGCGTCTGGCAGCCAGGTGTGTAACGGAAAGACTGGTAACTTGACCGCGAACCCGCCCAGCAGCAGGAAAAATACCAGTGTCGCCGGGACAGCCGGCATGACGCCAATCCCGTTTTGAATGAAATAGGTCATATCGAGACTGCCGGTAGCGAAATAAAGGCAGAGGATGCCGGCCAGGATCATCGCGCTGCCGAACAAAGTGTAGAGTACGTATTTCAGTGCAGAGTATTCTTTTCTGCCCGAGCCCCAGATGGAGATTAAGAAGAACATTGGGATAACTTCAATTTCCCAGAAGATGAAGAAGAGTAACATATCGAGAGAAGCAAACACGCCTAAAATGCTGGTTTCCAGTAACAGCAGCCAGGCAAAATATTCCCTCGGGCGCAGGTCGATTTTCCATGAAATAAGCACCACCATGAAACCGAGAAAATCCATCAACAGGAACAAAGGCAGGCTGATCCCGTCCAGACCGACATGGTAGTAAGCACTGATTAAAGGGATCCAGGACGCTTTTTCCTGAAATTGCATCGTGCCGATGGGGGCTGATTTATTAAAATTAAAGAATAAGATTATACCCAGGATTAACGGTACCAGTGTAAAGAACGCCGCGATGTATTTAATCAGCTTTGCATGGGAATTCGAAATAAAAGCGATTATTAATGCTCCCAGGGCAGGGAGAAATATGATTAACGAAAGAATATTAAAATTCAATCTGCTACCCCCTCTCAGTTATTACACTCTGCTGAATATAAACACACCGGCAATCAAGGCAATGATGCCAAGTCCGATGACCAGGCCGTAGAACTGTAATTGTCCGGTCTGTGCTTTCCGTACTGTTTTTCCGGCGGCAAGGGTTGTTCCGGCCACGCCGTTTACTGCACCGTCCACCCCCTTTCGGTCGAATGCGAACAATCCGGCGAAGAAATTCTTTACGATAACCTTTTGAATGATAAAAGTATTCACGCCGCCGTCAATCACATTAGTGTCAAACCACCGGGCTGCGGCAAAAAGTCCGCCCATCAGGATTTTTTTCACGATGATTCCCTCGTATAATTCGTCTACGAAATATTTGTTGTAGAAAACCTTATATGGAAACGCGAACGTTTTGCCGAGTGCCTCGGCAGATATCCATTTCTTGCTGTAAATCGCGTATGCCAGGAAGATGCCGGCGCAGGCCAGTATCAACGATATCCACGGCAGCGGCTCTTTAAAGATACCGAAAAGTCCTTCGATTACGCTGTGTGTCGTACCGGCGCCGAAAAAGGCATTGAATCCGCCGTTCAGGTTCACCCAACCGGAAGCAATTGCCAGCGCCGCCAGGATGAACAACGGTACTGTCATCACTGAGGAAGATTCGTGCAGGTGGTGTTCTTTGCCGCGGTATTCCCCGCCGAAGGTCATGAAGACCACGCGGAACATGTAGAACGCCGTCATAAATACGGTAATTATCACGAGGACAAATAATATCGGCTGCTTGTCCAGCGCATTCGATAAAATCGCATCTTTGCTCCAGAATCCGGAAAGCGGCCACAACCCGGCCAGGCTGGCTGCGCCAATCAGGAAAGTAGCAAAAGTCTTGGGCATTACCTTGCGTAATCCCCCCATTTCTCTCATATCGAATGTCCCGGTGGCATGGTTGATGCTGCCGGCTCCCAGGAATAACAACGCTTTAAAAAATGCATGATTAAACAGATGGAAAATGCCCACGGCCACACCACCGGTGGCTAACCCCAGCATCATGTACCCCAATTGGCTGATCGTAGAATATGCCAGTACACGCTTGATATCGTTCTGTACCAGCGCGATCGATGCTGCAAAAATTGCAGTGAAACCGCCGATAATACCGACTGTGGCTAAAGCGGTAGCCGAATGTTCAAACAGCGGATAAGTCCTTGCGACTAAGAACACCCCGGCTGCGGCCATGGTAGCGGCATGAATTAAAGCGCTGACCGGTGTCGGGCCTTCCATCGCGTCCGGCAGCCAGACATGCAGCGGGAATTGTGCCGATTTACCGACTGCCCCGGCGAAGATACCAATGGCTGCCCAGGTCAGGACACTGCCTGCCAGTGCCCCGGAAACCGCCATGCTTTGTAATGTAGCGATGTCGAATGTCCCCGTATGCGTATATAGCAGGATAATTGCTGCCAGGAAACCAAAATCGCCGATACGTGTGACGATAAACGCCTTTTTCGCCGCATTTGCCGCAGACGGCTTGTGAAACCAGAAGCCAATCAGCAAATAAGAACATAACCCGACCAGTTCCCAGAACATGAATGCCAGCAGTAAATTGTTGGCCATCACTAGTCCCAGCATTGCGGTGGTGAATAACGACATCCAGGCGTAATACCGGTGATAACCGGCATCGTCTTTCATATAGCCCTGGGAATAGATTTGCACCATCAAACTGACCGTGGTTACGACCATCAGCATGATGCCGGTCAGCGCGTTCACCATTAATCCGAAGTGGATATTGATGCCGTTCTGGATGAACATCCAGTTGATATCCGATACTTTAAGTATGTGGTCCGGCGCCGCTATCAGCTTGCATAAAGTGATAATTGAGAGAATGAACGAAGTCGCTACCGCGGCGATCGTCACGTACCCCGCGATTTTTGGCTTATTCCTGAACATCGGTCTTAATATCAAAGACACTACCAAGAACGATAGGAACGGTATCAGAAATATTAACCAGATAAAATTGTTTTGCATTACTTTACCATTTCATCAAATCGATTTTATTCGCGTCGATGGTTTCTTTATTTCGATAGATAGCAATAATAATTGCCAGACCTACCGCAGTTTCTGCCGCCGCTATTGCCATTGCAAAGAGGGCAAATATCTGTCCTGTTAAATCTGTCGGGACAATAAATCGAGAAAATGCGACAAATGCGATATTCGTGGCGCTCAGCATGATTTCAATCGACATTAAAATCACAATCGCATTGTGCTTCGCCAGCGCCCCATAAAGCCCGATCGAAAACAGGATAGCTGACAGTATTAAATAATGATCTAATCCGATTGTCATTTTTTCTTATCCTTAACTAATACGATTGCGCCCAGGATTGTAGCCAGTAAGACTGTCGGTATAATTTCTACCGGCAGGATAAAACCGTCTTTACTAAAAAGTTTCACTGCTAACCCGGATGTTGTAGTTGGCGCCGGCGCAGTGCTGTTTATCAACCATTTCGTATTGACAACGGTATAAATAATTCCGGCGCAGAACAATCCGGCAATAATCAGTGCTGGAAATTTAAATTTATTAGACGGGCTACCGATTGATAATTCTCTTGTCAGCATTATTGCCAGAATCACCAGAATTGCGATTGCCCCGACATAAATCAGGATTTGCATTGCCGCCAGGAAGTCTGCACTCAACAGGATAAATATTCCGGCCACGCCCAGGAAACAGGTAATCAGTAATATCGCCGCGCGAAAAACGTTCTTCAGCAGCACCACGCCTAAAGCCGCGCCGACAATTGCTGCCGCAAATATCCAGAAAGCGATTACTTGTCCCATAATTTCCCATCAACTAATAGAGTCTGTTTCGGCAATTTCGCCTCGTTGTCCGGACTGTAATACCCGCTCGGTTTTGATTTATCCGTCATCAGGATGTCTTCTTTGGTAAAATTAAGCTTTTTACGCGAATAAACCGCTTTTTCGTAATCCGAATCCATGTATAAACATTTCTGCGGGCAGGCCTCGACGCATAATCCGCAGAAGATGCATACCCCGGCGTCGTAGTCCATTTTATCGACTTTTAATTTCTTGTTTTCATCGCGGGAAGTTGCCATGTTAATACACTGCACCGGGCATGCCCTGGCGCACATGCTGCAGGCGATGCATCTCTCTTTGTCCCAGACCAGCTGGTTCCCACGGGTACGCCGGGAAACGTGCAACTTCTTCTCCGGGTATTGTGTCGTAATCGGCGTGCGAATGGCATTTTTCATGGTAACTACCATCCCTTTCGCTATCCCTTCGCCGTAATTCTTAAGCTTCAATTTTGTCTCCCGTGGTGCGGAAAAATCTCGAGAACAGCAATATTAATATGCCGGCAATTATGATGTTAGCCCCCACTATCACCCATTGCGAAACATTCGGCCAGAATATTACCTGCGCGCCGGTAATTAATAAATTAATCAATGCCAGCGGCAGCAGGCATTTCCAGGCAAATCCCATCACCTGGTCGATGCGCAACCGCGGCAATGTCGCCCGTACCCAGATTATCACTGCAAATACCGCAAAAACCTTTATCAGGAACCAGATTACGGGTAAAATCGGCAGCGAATCGAATGGGCCGCGCCAGCCGCTCAGGTATAATGTAGTAATGATTGTAGATACTGCGATTGCTTCGGTGTATTCCGTGAGGTAGAAAAGCGCGAATTTGAAACCGGAATATTCGATGTTATAACCGGCGACAATTTCCCCTTCCGCTTCTAGCAAATCGAATGGTGTGCGGTTGATTTCGGCCATGCTGCCCAGGAAATAAATCAGGAAACCCAGCGGCTGGAGCAGGATGTAAGGTATGTTTTGCGCCAGTACAATACCGTTCATCGATAATGTCCCGGCAAATAACACGACACCGATGATCGCCAGGGCCAGCGGAATTTCATAACTTACTACCTGCGCGATGACACGCATCGCGCTGACCAGTCCGTATTTGTTGTTTGAACCCCACCCGGCCATCACCATCCCGATAACGCTCACGGAACTGATTGCCACAATATAAAGGATGCCGATGTTCAGGTTAGCCAGTGCTGCCCCGTTCTGGAAAGGAATCACTGCGAAAACCATTATCGCCGGCACGATTGCGACGACCGGCGCCAGCAAGTGGATTAACTTATCGGCACTAAGTGGGACGATATCTTCTTTTATCAGGATTTTAATCACATCCGCTACCGGCTGGAATAACCCGAAAGGCCCCACCCGGTTCGGTCCGATACGTATCTGGAACCGGCTGATGACCCTTCTCTCAAAATAGATGAAGCCCATCGCCATAAAAATAACAAATAAGAACAGGATAACGATAAAAACTATCAGGTGGCTCCAGAATCCTGCCGGCCAATCCGGACGTAAAACACCGGAATTCAAAATAGTCGGTAAAATATTTCGGGCGACAGTGGACATTATCGATCCACCTCCCCCATGCAGATATCGATACTGCCGAATATTGCCATAGCATCCGCAATTTTTACGCCGATGAGCATTTCTCGAAGCGGTGTTAAATTAAGCAGGGACGGCGGCCTGACATGTAAACGGTAGGGATTTGTCGAGCCGTCTGATACCAGATAAAACCCTAATTCACCTTTCGGGCCTTCGATGTGTCCGTAAGCTTCGCCTTTCGGCGGCCGTAAAACTTTCGATATTTTCGCCTGGATTTCACCCTGCGGCAGTTGTTCTATCGCCTGTTTGATGATTTTAATACTTTGCTTCATTTCCTCGATTCTAACACGATAGCGGTCATAGACATCGCCCTTCGTTCCTGTGGGTATATCAAAATTAAACCTGCTGTAAACAGAATAAGGATCCGCTTTTCGTATATCCCATTTCACACCGCTGCCGCGGAGCACCGGTCCGGCTGTGGAATAATTGATTGCTGCTTCTTTGGTCAGGATCCCCACATTTTTCGTCCGGATGAGCAATATCTCGTTCGTTGCTAAAAGTTGATCGTATTCAATTATAAATCCGGGCAAACTATCGACAAATTTTTTCAATGCGGGTAGAAATTCGTCCGGAATATCCTGGCTTACTCCGCCGATGCGCATGTAATTATAGGTCAGTCTTTGCCCGCAGACCATATCAAACAGATCCAGGATTTTTTCTCTTTCCCGGTACATATAGAGTAACGGCGTCATAAAGGCGCCTAAATCGTTCAACAGAAAACCCACCGCCATCAGGTGACTGGAAATTCTCATTAATTCCGCCATAATTACGCGGAGGTATTCGGCGCGTTCCGGCACCTGAATCCCTGCCAGTTTTTCCACTGAAACGGCATAAGCCTGATTATTAGTCATCGAGGCTAAGTAGTCCAGCCTGTCGGTAAAAACCATATCCTGTGAGTATGTAAGACCCTCGGCAAGTTTTTCAATACCGCGGTGCAAATAACCGAATACCGGTTCTACGTCCTGAATTACTTCTCCGTCCAGGATAAAACGCATGCGGAACACTCCGTGTGTGCTGGGGTGTTGCGGGCCGGCGTTAACTAAAAATGTTTCGGTTTTGAGCGCCATTATTGTTTATAGTCCTTTCTTAAAGGGTATCCCTGGAATCCTTCCCAGAGGAAAATACGCTTCAGATTTGGATGACCCGTAAAATTGATCCCGAGCAGGTCGTAAATTTCCCGTTCCTGAAAATCTGCTCCCTTCCACAGGCTGACAACCGAAGGAATTTCCGGTTTCTCTCTGTTGGCTAAACGTGTTTTCAACACTATTTTATGATTGTGTTCCAGCGAAACCAGATCATATATAATTTCAAAATACGTCTGATAATCAACTGCCGTTAAATAATTGAGATAATTAAAATCAAGCATTGCCGTATTTTTTAAAAAAGATGCCGCTTTTAGCAGAAATTCATCTTTGATCACAATTATGTTACCGGTTGTTTCAACGATACATCCCGGAATCGCTGCTTCCATCTTGGCCGCTATTTCCCTTTCTTGGAGCTCGACCGTCATGCCAGCTTCCTTTTTTCAAAGTTTCTTTGCTTTTTAATCTTTTTATGCAGCATTTGGATACCGTAAAGTAAAGCCTCTGGACGCGGCGGGCATCCCGGAATATAAACATCAACAGGAATTATTTTGTTAACACCGGGCACCACTGCATAGGAATTACGGAAGAGTCCCCCGCTGATTGCGCAGGAACCCATGGCAATGACCCATTTGGGTTCGGCCATCTGATCGTAGATTCTTTTCAATTGGGGTGCCATTTTCCATGTCAAAGTGCCGTTTACAATCAACAGGTCAGCCTGACGCGGTGACGGCCGGAAAATTTCCATACCAAAACGGGAGATATCAAACCTTGAAGATGCGGTGGAAATCATTTCAAAAGCACAGCACGCCAAACCGGCATTAACCGGCCATACAGACGATGCCCGGGACCAGTTGATTAGAGCGTCGGCTGAAGCTAAGATGAAATTATGACTGCCTTGTTCCCCTTGCCAATTATCAGGATCTTCAATTTGAACTTGATGCTGCTTCTTTACAAAATCTACATCCTCACCCTCGATTCTATCTAATTCTCTGTCAGAATAGATTTCGGGTTTGGAAGGGTAATTTAATTCCATTCCAGAGCCTTTTTCTTCCACGCGTAAATATAACCGATTGCAATAATGAAAACAAAGACCAGTATCGTGACGAAAGCCGTAGTGCCAAGTTGCTTTAGTTGCACAGCCCATGGGTAGAGAAAAACTACCATTACATCCAGTGTCACAAATATTAACGCATAAAAATAATAGCGAAAATTAAATTGAATCCAGGTTTTCCCGGTAGTTTCCATGCCGCATTCATAAATATTATATTTATCGGCATTTGGGTTTCGCTGGACAACATGAAAATACCTGAGGATGATAGGTAAACCAATGGCGCCGCCGGCAAAAAGGAAAGCGGCTATCAGAAAATAAGCAATGTAAGTATAGTCCGTTAACAAATGGGCTCCTCTCAAAAATAATGTAACACATTGCCAGAATCGTTAGCAATACATTTACATATTCTTTACTTCTTCTTTACAAGCTTGGTAAGTACTGTCTCTAATCCTGCCCATGTAATCAGACTGTTCATTAACTCTGACAGTTTCATCGTTGCCACGCAAATGACACTATCTGCGCCGCCGTAATAAACAAAGAGTTCTTCACCAATCACCACTGCACCGCAAGGGAAAACGACATTATTCACCTGCCCATACAATTCATATGGCATTTCAGGTTGTAAAATGGGTACTTTCCGGCGTGCGAGAACTCTGGAAGGATCTTTTAAATCAAGTAAAGCCGCCGCCACGTAATAGGTCATCGGTTGTGTTTTTCTGGAAACACAATGATAAAGCAAGAGCCAGCCTTCCCTGGTTTCGATTGGAGGACCGGAAATACCAACCTTTTCGGTATCCGGTAATTCGTCTTTCGGACTCATAATAATGCTGCCCTTGAGCCATTTATTATCTCCGAACTGAAAATCGTCTACATAATCCAGCCAGATGCTTACTCCTAATCTGTGCAGGATTGCATATTTGCCTTTTATGAGTTTGGGGAAAATAGCAGCGTCTTTATCGGGTACGTTAGGCGGCGAAATCAGAATCGGTCGTGACCAGTTCCAACATCGGGCAATAAAATCATCCAGTTTAATGTAAGATAAAGCCACCCGCGGCTCGCTCCTGCCGTTAAAGGCTGTGTATAACATATAAATCATATCGCCGATTCGGGTTAGTCTGGGGTCCTCACAACCGGAATTGCCGCCGGGTACTAATTTTGCCTCAAAATTCTCACGTGGTATATATATTGGCTCCGTTGGCCTGTCATCAAAATTATAGCCGTCACCGCTGGAGGCAAATCCAATCACCGAGGTATTATCTTCTGACATTGCCCGGTAAGCAAGATGGACCCTGCCGTATTCATATAATGCCGTCGGATTAAAAACAGCCCGTTTTTGCCATGCCAGATTCGGGTCTGGTTTTATCACCGGATTACCTTCAAACCGGTTTAGTCTGATCTGTTTGATTCTTGATTCCAGCATATCCTCCAGTAAAGTCTCCAGTTTACAGGTTGCCACCGCGCACGTCGTATCTGCCGCTCCATAATAAATATAGAGAATTCCATCTTTTACTAAAGCGCCGGTCGGAAAAACAATATTCGGTACTTTTCCGTATTTCTCGTATTCCTCTTGCGGGACCAGCAATGGTTTATCAGTACGGGCAATGATTCTCTGCGGGTTGTTAATGTCGAGTAATGCGGCTTCGATACCAAATACTGCCGGCGGTGCAAAGTAGTTTTGAATATAAGAATAGATCAGCAACCAACCGTATTTTGTTTTTATTGGCGGCGCGCCTGCCTCGATATGGTCTTTTGGAGACCGCTCCAGCGGGATAATATTGTCATTCAATAAAGAATACCATCCTTCCCAATAGGTGGGCGACCACATTTGTTCCTCACGATCGAAATAAGCTACGGCAATTCTGGTTGGCGGAAGATCGGTATTGACACTCAATACTACGGCATATCTACCGGCAACTTTATCCGGAAAAAGCGACATCGCTTTCGAATTGAAAGGCGTGACGATGTGTTTTTCTTTAATCTTTTTAAAATCGGTTGTGATCGCCACGCCGACTTTAATACACTCCGGGCAGAAAGGAAAAGTAGATAATGCGGTGTAAAAAATATAGAACTTGTCATTGATTTTTGTAACACGCGGGTCTTCGCAACCGAACTGTTCCCAATCGTGTTCCGGTTTGATAAACTGGCGACGGTTTTTAAAATGTATACCGTCATTACTTAACGCATATCCGATTGTTGACATGGGCAACTCAAATCCGGCTATCTTTTGAGGCGCTGATACTGCCCGATACACAAAATGAATTTTATTACCGTCATGTGCCGGACACCCGTTAAAAGCTCCATCCGCTTCCCAGGGGTTTTCACTCATCGGTATTATGATCGGATTTTCATCGGAACGTCTCATTTCGGCCATAACATTCACTTCCTTATTGTTTTACTCTGATTCTAGCCAAATTTTATCATCTTTGTGCCACACCCGGGGCAGATACCTTGAATTGCACGCCTCATATTCTTCATGATGAAGTGGCGGGGCCTTTTCATGACTATTTTTTTACGGCATTTTAGGCAGAATCCCTCAACCTGCTCATTGGTTGTAAAATTAATATCTGTTGGGGGTTGGATAGGATAGCTGACTTGTTGTGTTTCTCTTTCGAAATTAAGACTGGTTAATAATTCGTCTATATTTGCCGTCGCGACACAAGTCACCATATCTGCTCCACCGTAATACACGAACAAGCGGTTATTTAAAACCACTGCGCCGCAAGGGTACACGACCCCGGCTTTTAAACCTTCATTTTCATAATATTCCAGAGGTTCCAATATCGGCTTTTTCGTCCGGGCTAGAACCCGTGTCGGTTCTTTTATGCCAAGTAACATCGCTCCTATTTTATAACGTAAATCATCTTTTTCATCGATGGCATGGTAGATAAACAACCACCCTTCTTTTGTTTTTATAGGTGGTGGTCCGGCAGCAACTTTAAGGTTGTCCCAGCTCGAGTTCTTCACTGAGATTTTAAAATGTCCCTCTAACCATCTTGTTTTCCCGTCAAAATCCAAATCATCGACAAAATCAATGAGAATGTTGGGAAATATTCGATGAAAGATAACGAATTTACCATTTATTTTTTCCGGTAATAGACATGCATTTTTGTCGACAATATGCGGGGGAGATATCAAAACAGGTTTCTTCCAGTTCCATTTCTTCTGCAGGAAATCATCAATCGCTATTGAGCTCAAAGCTACTCGAGGAGGACTGTATCCGTCATAAGCGACATAAGTTAGATATACACGATTCTCAATTCTAGTTAGTCGCGGGTCCTCACATCCGCCGCCGCCACCACCACCGGAGATATAAGGACTGAATTCAACATTCCAATCGTGTGGTAAAGAATTGACACCTTCAAAAGGCTCACGCGGTATGTATGCCGGTTTATCTAACCGTTCGCTAATGTGGAAACCATCGATGCTGGATGCATATCCCAGTAACGAATGGTCGGTTTCACCGATGGCCCGATAAAGTATGTGAACTTTATTGCCTTCGTAAATAGCCGCCGGATTGAAGACAGCTTTTGTCTCCCACCAGTTTCTGGGATCGGGTCTCAGTATTGGATTACCCTGATATCTTTCTAATACAGGCGGAACATTTACCGGCCCTTGGCTTCTCTTTTTCGGTTGCATGCCACACCCCGATACTCAAAATATTCCGGGACTGATTTGAATTCATGATAAAATATCGTTGTTTATTGCACTCAAATACTAACACAACGGTATCCGTTGGGCAAGCAAGTTTCTTCATGGTAAATATATTCTATTAAGTAGATGTGCCCCTTCGTAGACTAATGCCAGCCAGAATCAAAAGCCCGATAGCATAGGCTGCCAGTACACCAATATCTTTACCGATGTTTTCCAGACCTTTTCCTTGCAGCATCAGGGCGCGGATACCGTCCACACCGTATGTTAAAGGCAGGAACTTTCCAATCCATTGCAGATAGTCCGGTAATTGATTTACCGGAAAAATTAATCCGCAAATAAAAACTTGCGGCACGATGATTAGCGGAATAAACTGAATCATTTGAAATTCATTCTTTGCGAATGCCGATATGAAGATTCCCAGACAAACTGCCAGAATGCCGATTAAAATCTGGAAAAGAATTATTTGCCACAAATCACCATGGAAATCAACCTTCAGCACATATACTGAGTAG
>JBKQML010000147.1:0-11794 GCA_052326545.1 Dehalococcoidales bacterium | reverse complement strand
GGAATCCGACCGGTTTACTCCCGAAACGCGATACCAAAGCGGCATCTACATTAACCGAAAGCGAGCTACCGGGACCGGGTTTCGCTATCCCGAGAGGAGTCTCTCTGAATGAGATTGAAGATCTGATTCAAATGTTTGTCAAAGCAGCGGAACGTGCCCAAAAAGCAGGATTTGACGGCGTGGAGATAAATGCAGCCACCTGCCACCTGATAAACTCTTTTTATTCACGTATTTTTAATAAACGCCAGGATGAATACGGTTGTGGCAACATTGAAAATCGTGCCCGTTTCATGAACAGAATTATCGGTGATACTAAAAAAAGTTTAGGTCCTGATTTTGCCGTGACCGCTCTGATTAATATTGCAGAATACGGACACGACAAAGCAACACCGACAGAAGAGGGGGTACAGTTTGCCAGATTAGCGGGAGAAGCCGGCGCCGATGCCATTCAGGTCAGGGCTCACGGTTACGGCCACCGCGGTGGACTGTTACAGCCGGACAGGCTTTTTTATCCGGAATTTCCGAAGCCACTTCCGAAGGACCTCGATTGGAGCCATCGGGGAGTCGGCGCTATTATTCCCCTGGCTAAAGCGGTTAAGAAAGTCGTATCGGTACCGGTTATCGCTGCCTGTCGTCTCGACCCGGTTCTCGGGGAGAAATTACTGCAGCAGAGCGATATCGATTTTGTGGGGATGACCAGACGTTTGTTGGCCGATCCTGAGTTGCCCAACAAAGTGGCCGCAGATAAACTGGAAGATATTAATCCCTGTACCGGGTGTCTTTATTGCATGGATGTCCGTTTACATAATACGCCAATTCGCTGCCGGATAAATGCTAACTTAGGCAGAGAGCGGGAGTTTGCCCTCAAACCTGCAGTTAAAGTTAAACAGGTTTTGGTAGTTGGCGGCGGCCCGTCAGGCATGGAAGCTGCCAGAGTAGCTGCTTTAAGAGGTCATAAGGTAACACTTTGTGAGAAAAGTGCAAAGCTAGGCGGATTACTTTCCCTGGCTTCCATGTTAAAAGATATTGAAACGGATGAACTATTTGCCCTGATAAAATATTTAGACCGTCAGATGAGAAAAGCAGGAGTGACGGTAAAACTTAATGAGGAGGTCACCCCTGCCTTAATCGCTGAACTCAAGCCTGATGTAGTAATTCTAGCCGCAGGTGGCATCGATTCTTCAATCGATGTACCGGGGATTAACCGGCGTAACGTGGTAACCGGTGCCAAACTACACGGTCAACTCAAATTCTATTCGCGCTTTTTCGGTCCGAAGACACTGGCCGGATTGACCAAAGTGTGGATGCCAATCGGGAAACGGGTGGTTGTCATCGGCGGCACAATCCACGGCTGTGAACTGGCGGAATTTTTAATCAAACGGCGTAGAAAAGTTACGATCGTACACAGCGGTACTGAAATCGGTGAAGGTATGACCGGAGACGATAAATTCCAATTTTTACGCTGGATTGCCGAAAAAGATGTCCCGATAATTACCGGTGCGGTAATCGATAAGATAACCGGGAAAGGATTAAGCATTAAGGTCGCTGGCAAAGAACAAACCATAATTGCTGACACTATCGCTTTCGCTCTTCCTCTGCAATCAAATTCTGCCTTTAAGCAAGAACTCGAAGATAAATTAACCGAGATTTATGCTATTGGTGACTGTAATGAACCTCACCTGATCGCAGATGCAATTGCGAGCGGCTCACGTATCGGACACAGTATTTAAGAACTGCTGATGTATTTCTGAAAATGAAAAACCGAATTAAATGAAAAATTTTTGCGCCCGTTCGTCGACTAATTCAAACAAGGTTCGGTTATCAATTAAACTATTGTTGAAACGCTGGATCGCTGCCTGAAGAGCCTTAACCAGTTTTTCCACCGGTAAGTCAATCGCTGTTTCTTTCAACCTGTTGCCATTGTCGTGTTTCACGGTTTCCTTGCTTATTTTGCCCCATATATAATGGATTTTATTGGCTTCACCTTTATAACTCTGATTGACGCCCCATGCCTGGGCATAAGAATGAATTATGAAACACCGGGCGGCGTATAAATCTTCTGCGCTGCAGATGATACCGGAACCGGGTAGTAAAAATTCTTCAACCCAGCTGACAAAATCATCTTTGGTCGCGTCGGCATCATGCGGGTCACGGCTCAGCCAGACCATAATATCGATTGTTGAATATAACAAAATCAAACAGGATAACTTTTCCTTACTATTCAAACAGTCTTCAATCGATCTTGTTAGTTCTAAAAGGTTGCTTTCATATAAATTTTTAGCCATATTTCTTCCCGGTTTGTCCCTATCTATTCACTATTCTTTTCAAAATATAGTTCGTGTAAGTCCAATAAATGTCTCTTCCAACGAATTTTGGTAAAGACATTTATCATGAATTCAGCATCATGCTAACATTGATTTTTATACTTGTCAACAATGTTACCGGTTGTGTTCTGACAAAAATAGAATCTAATATGTTTAAGGTATATAATGGGCGTTATGGAAAAGAAAAATAATTGGTGGGATATACTCGGTAAACCGCAATATGGCGGTGAAATGGTTATCCGGCTTAACCGTAAAATTGTGAATTTCGACCCTTATTGCGGCTATCACCTTACCCAGATACACACCGCGTGGATGGAAAAAATGTTCGTGGACGATTGGACACTGGAGCCGGAGAATTACGATTATACGAAAAACCTCCGTCCGAACCAGTGGGTCAAGGGGCATTTAGCCGAAACCTGGGAATTTTCCGACCCATATACGTTCGTTGTTCATTTACGTAAAGGGATTCACTGGCAGGACATACCGCCCGCAAATGGAAGGGAGTTTATTGCGGACGACGTTGCATTTCATTTTCACAGGATGTTTGGTCTCGGCAGCGGCTACACTCAACCCAGTCCGAGTCAGGCTATAAACCCTTCATTTAAATATCTTTTATCGGTCACTGCCACCGATAAATATACCGTAGTTTTTAAATGGAAAACATCTAACCGGGAGTTGATCCTCGATGCGCTGCAGGAAGTAGTCACCACCCTCTGTATCGAAAACCCCGATGCCGTACGGAAATGGGGCGACCTCAGTGATTGGCATCATGCGATTGGTACCGGTCCATTCATTCTGAAAGAATTTGTTTCCGACGTATCGGCGACATTAATCAAAAATCCGGATTATTGGGGATATGATGAACGTTACCCGCAAAATAAACTCCCTTACTTTGATTCGCTTAAGCTCCGGATCATACCTGACCAGACAGAAGCTCTGGCAGAGATGCGCGCTGGCAGGGTTGATGTCGTAGACCAGATTTCGCCGGTCCTGGCACAGGAAATGCGAAGCACGAACCCTGAAATATTACAGATAGCATTATCCCAAACGGCGACGACAATAGACCCCAGAAACGATGTAGCCCCATTTAATGACATCCGCGTCCGTAAGGCTATGCAGATGGCCATTGACCTGCCGGGTATCGCTAAAAACTATTATAGCGGGACGGTGGAACCATACCCTTCCACCATAACCTCGAGGCATATGAAAGGTTGGGGATATCCCTATGAGGAATGGCCGCAGGAACTGAAAGATGAGTATGCCTACAACCCGGCATTGGCTAAAAAACTCCTGGCCGAAGCCGGTTATCCGAATGGATTTAAAACCAACATCGTGGTGGATAATTCGGGTGATATGCAATTACTTGAAATAGTGCAGAACTATTTTGCTCAGGTTAATATTAACATGGAAATTCGGCCGATGGAATCCACCGCCTGGATTGCTTTTGTTCTGAATGGCCACAAGCATGACCAGCTGGCACAGCGCCCCGTTTCACCCTTTGGCCATGCCTTCGAACCAATCAGGCAACTTCAGCGCCTTAAAACGGGAATTTCCTCTAATTATTTGATGGTCAGCGACCCAGTTTTTGATTCGTTCCAAGCTAAGGCCATCGCGGCTCAAAGTGATGATGAATTGAGGCAAATACTGCGAGACGCCAATGAGCGGGTTGCGCGACAGCATTTCTCGATATCTCTATTACAGCCGCCGCAGTATTCTCTTTATCAACCGTGGCTCAAAGGTTATAGCGGTCAATTCGGATCGGTATGTTCAGCCGCCGGCAGTCCGCAGCTGCTATTCTTTTATCCAGCACGATTCTGGATCGATCATGACCTGAAAAAATCCATGGGACATTAAAAGGAAGCTAAAGTCATCGGAAATACAGCAACGTAGCTAAACAGACAAAGACTGCAACGGCCATACCTTCCACTAATTGGGGTATCGTATGTTCACGAATATGTAACTTTGCCCAGAAGACCAGAGGGATAATTAATACAAGAAATAGATAGGCGGCTCCCCAGGTATATGCTGTCATAATCACAAGAATAGTAAACGCTGTCAGGTGATAACTTAACCGATAAAAGGTATTGAATAAAGCTGCTACAATTGGACCGGTAAGCAAGGCTAAAATAGTGGCTAATAATATCGTTGGAGCTTTTAAAAACGTCAGTGTCAAAAAGCAGGGAATCCCTAATACGAAAGATAGAATTAAAATATCTATGGGGTGATTCTTTAAAAACGTAATCAGCTCAAAGACCGATTTAGAACGAATCCCGCTCGCTTGCATTCTAAGATAAACGTATACAGCAGGAATTAAAATATATAAAGCAAATATTACCCCCATCCAAACCGCTGCAGTTGGTTTATGGGATTTAGTAAAGGCAATTAATAACAAAAGTAATACGCTGAGAACAGAAGGGTTAGTCAAACCCGTAATTATTTTAGCGATATTAGTTGTTCGATAAATTTTCTGTTTCATTGTTTTCCATTTCAATAAAATCCGAAATTTTAATTTATTCCACCTGTTTTTTTGTTGCACGGCAAAGTTAATTCATGGGTATTCTCAAGTTGCGGATGATGTTCGTCATTGATAATTATGTCAACTATCCCATCTTTGTCTTGATTTACTCAATTATAATTTTCGAGGTCTTTTAGAATATTCTGGTATAAATTTGTATCAAGATAACTCTCGACAGGGGTCCATAAATTGAATTTGTTTCAATAAGATTTAGCTTTACAATTTCATAAGCTTAAGATATCATAGTTACTTATATCCCTGACATAAAATCAAGTATTTTTTATTACTTATCAGGAGTTTAACATGGCCAAAATTGTAATCATCGGCGCGGGAAGTCATGTATTTGCGAGTCGTTTTATTACGGATATCATCTCGTATCCCGAGCTGAGAGACGGCACGATTACGTTGATGGACATCGCCGCCGAACCGCTAGCGCTGACCACGGCTTTCGCTAAAAGAATTGTGGAGCAAAATAAATTCAACACCAAAATCGAATCAACCACCGACCGGCGTAAAGCACTGCAAGGTGCAGATTATGTTCTGATTACAATCAAGGTCGGTGGCGGACACCATCTTGATAAAGAGCGTGAAATTTCTTTGAAATACGGCGTTGACCAGGGCGATATGGCCTGTATCGGTTCCGGCGGAGCCTTCGATTCAATCCGGCATATCCCGCCGATTTTAGACATCTGCCATGATATGGAAGAACTTTGTCCCAATGCGCTACTCTTGAATTACACCAATCCGATGGCGACCATATCCTGGTCGATCAACGATTACACCAAAATCAAGAATGTCGGCTTATGTCACAGCGTTTTTGGTACCGCGAAAACACTTGCTAAATATATCGACAAGCCGTTTGAAGAAGTTTCCTACTGGGTAGCAGGCTTGAATCATTTCGCCTGGTTCCTGGAATTTAAATGGAATGGGAAAGATGCTTATCCGCTGTTGAGAGAGAAGTTTAAAGACCATGCTGTTTATTCCGGCTCTGATGCACGCTACGGCCAACGGGATATGGTCCGTGCGGAGCTTTTTAAAACTTTCGGTTATTATGTCACGGAGTCCAGTAATCACTGCTCGTCTTACACCCCCTATTTCCGCAAAAAGACAGAAACTATTGAAAAATACAAACTGGATTTGGGCACGAAGTATCAAAGTAACGTGGAAGTCTGGTTGGCTCAGGATATAGAAAAGGACACCAAACTGAAAAATGAGCTCGCCAGCAATTATCTATTTCCGGTTGACCACAGTGGTGAATACGGCTCCATTATCATCCACTCCATCGAGACCGGTGAACCGGCCGTGATTTACGGCAATGTGAAGAATAAAGGCCTGATTACCAATCTACCGGAAGGCTGCTGTGTTGAGGTGCCTTGCCTGGTAGACCGACAAGGCATTCATCCTTGCTTTGTTGGGAATTTACCGCCTCAAGTTGCCGCTTTGAATTTGAATAATGTTGGCATGCAGGAATTAATCGTGAGAGGTATTGCAGAAAAGGATAAAACGAAAATCTTCCATGCAATTCTGCTGGACCCTTTGACCGCTGCGGTATTAACCATTGATGAAACCCATCAGATGGTCGATGAAATGTTTGCCGCCGAAGCCAGGTTTGTTAAAGGTTATCAATAAGGATTACAGTTGTGTTATCTCGGACTTCAAGAGATTGGCATGAACCGGGGTCTGCTTTCCAGTTGAACATTTACTTTACTGAAGTATCTTATGCACAATTTTTAGATGTATTTAATGTAGTTATTGAACTCATCATTGTAACTGTGATTGCTAAACCTTCTTCGATTGTACTAGAATATCTTCAAATTAAACATTTCAATTTGTTTTTCGAAGCGGAAAAGAGATAGGAGGCGAAATATGCAATATCGAAAGTTTGGTAAGTTGGATTGGCAGGTTTCAGCGCTGGGATTCGGAGCGATGCGATTACCCGTGTTGAATGGCGACCACATTCAAGTTAATGAGGCCGAAGTCATCAAGATGATACATTATGCCGTCGATCACGGAGTTAATTACATCGATTCGGCGTACGGTTATCATCGAGGTAACAGCGAAATCGTCATCGGTAAAGCTTTGCAGGACGGTTACCGGGGAAAAATGAGAATTGCTACTAAACTCCCCTGCCACGAGACTCATTCGTCCAAGGATTTTAACCTGATACTCAACGATCAATTGAAAAAACTACAGACCGACAAGATTGATTTTTATCTTTTGCATCATCTGAACCGATTAATCTGGCCCAAAATACGTGACATGGGTATTCTGAAATGGGCCGACGGCGCAATTGCTGACGGTCGCATCGGTTATTTCGGGTTCTCCTACCATGATAACTTTGAAACTTTAAAAGAAATCATTAATGCCTACGATAATTGGACAATATGTCAAATTCAATACAACTATATGGATGAAGATTTACAGGCAGGCACCCGCGGTCTTGAATACCTTTATAAAAAAGGCTTGGCCGTCGTCGTAATGGAACCGATTAAAGGCGGTCGGATTGCCATTCCTCCTCAAAAAGTAGCGGAAATATGGGCCAAAGCACCTGTACAAAGGACACCGCAGGAGTGGGCATTGCGCTGGGTCTGGAATCATCCCGAAGTGTCCGTTACTCTCAGTGGCATGAGTAAATTTGAGCATGTGGTAGAAAATGTCGCTTTTGCAGAGCATTCCGAGCCGCACAACCTGAAAGCTAATGAACTGGCCCTGATTGGACAGGTCAGGGATGCTTACCGTTCGCTGGGTCCGGTCTCATGTACCGCGTGCCGGTATTGTATGCCCTGCCCCAACGGCGTGGAAATTCCCCGCATTCTCGAATTTTATAATGAATCCATATTGTTCAACGACTCCGATCGGCGACGCAGGATGTATAACGACCATCACATGCTTACAGACGAACAGCGCGCCGATAAATGCATCAAGTGCGAGATTTGCCTGGAAAAATGCCCTCAGAAACTACCTATTCCGGATCTGCTTGAGAAAGCCCACGCTTACCTGACGATGAAATAAGCTTCATACGGTTAATGCTGATATTCAGAAGATGAAAAGCGAGAACTTATGAACCAGATAAAAATCGACCTTGAACGCATACTGAGTGACATTGACCGGAATATTTTCGGCGGTTACATGGAAATCGGGCATTTGGATACCAGATTTAAATTTCTGGATGTTGGGGATACGTCTAAAGCCGATAAAACCGGACTGCGTAGTGATGTACGGTCTGCTCTGGAGAGGCTAAATATTTCCAATATCCGTTTTCCCGGCGGTAATTTTGCTTCCGGCTACCGCTGGATGGATGGCGTCGGTCCCAGACAGGCCCGCCCGACGCGGAAGGACCTGGCTCATGATTGTCTGGTGTCTAACGAGTACGGCACCAATGAATTCATACGATTTTGCCGCGCGCTGAACATCGAACCTTATTTATGTGCTAATTGCGGTGATGGTGATATGAGAGAAGCCGCCGATTGGGTCGAGTACTGCAACGGTACCGGCGAGACTGCTCTTGCAAAATTACGTCGTGAACATGGCTTTACCGAACCGCACAAAGTTAAGTACTGGGGTATTGGTAATGAGGTCGATAGTCCCGAGCAAATCGGTTATAAGACTCCTCCGGAATATGCGCGGGCGTATACTGAGTTCAGCAAAGTCATGAAACGGGTAGACCCAGATATTAAACTGATTGCCTCGGCGGTATGCAGTTGGGAAGATTTCCCACTTGGGTCGCAGTTTCTTTATCGTAAAACCGAATGGGTCGAACGTACTCAATTGTTGCTGGAACAGGCCGGCGACCGTATCGACTATTTGGCAATCCATCGGTACGCGCATGCTTACGATGGTGATCCCTATGAAACTTACATGGCCTTTGCTGCCGACCTAAATGAACGCTTGAGTGCTTATGAAGGATTGATTTGGGCTGTCAGTCTGGAAAGAGGCATCAAACATAAAATCAATATCGCTGTGGACGAATGGGCTGTTGCACGTCTCCCCGCCGGTTTTCGTAAAGATGGTCCGATAAACATTACGGCTAATGGCTGGGGGAATATGCGTCTTCCCGTAGGTACCGGTAACGTGCGTTCGCCCAGAAAGAGGAGAATACCGAACCTGGAGACAGCTCTGGTAACCGGATTGTATTTAAATGCTTTCATCCGTCATGCCCGGTCTGTCCGTCTGGCGAGTTTTAGCTCCATGCCGGCATCGATAGGAATGAACTTAACACACCCGGATAAACCGGTAGTGCTGGAGACTATCTTCTATCCTTTCGAGCTATACAGCCGTACCTGCGGACAACTGGCTCTCGATGTTTTCTGGAACGGCGATACTTTCTCCGGCACCTACAAAGACCGTAGTTACTCCGGTATCCGCACGCTGGATGTCTCCGCGACACTGGATACAGCCCACAGACAATTGGTCGTCTATGTTGTTAACCAGAGCCAGGATAAAGCCCTGGAAACCACCGTCTCACTGGATAGCGGGGCTTTTGCAGGGAATATCAAGGTATCTGTCATTAACGGACCGTATACTAAGGTAGAGAATACCGAAGAAACGCCTAATCAGGTTGGGTTACATGACACCAACATTAGTATTTCAGGAAAGTCCTTTACGTTCACATTTGAACCGCATTCAATCACTGCACTTGTATGTCCGGTCATTTGATTGGGACTCGAGTTCATTCTATAAAGAATCGATTTTAATTTTAATGATATCCTTATCTGATCAGTATTCAAATATGTTCACACAATGTTAAGGGGTTTAATTTGGCAAAAATAGTAATTATCGGCGCCGGCAGTCACGTTTTTTCCCGACACCTGATTACAGACATTTTATCTTATCCCGAATTGAGAAATAGTACCATTACACTATGGTCTTGAAAATAGTATCTTTGTTGTTCTATTGTGCGGGAATGATTTCTATTTTTTGTACCATTTTTAACCACATCGACTGGTCGGTAATAAAATTCATCGTAGAGATAGTACCCAGTTCAAGCGGCCCCGTAGAACTATCCAGAGGGCTTCCATTCTCGGAGTAAATTATACATACAATCGGTTTTGTCGCTGTCGTGATTTGATTACCGGTGGAATTATAAACATTGAAATTACTATTGGTTATCTGGTCATACGTTAATGTCAGAGAACTACCGTCGGAAGCTGTTATTTTAACACTTTGTCCTGCAGTAATACCGCCCACATCATAAAGTAAATCTGTCAATGCAACAGTGATATAAGGATATGGTCCGACAATGGTACCGTCCTGTTCCTTCTCACCACCATACCCGGTTGTTGTATTGGCATCTTGCAAATCGACCAACGAATAGGTCTTGACAGTGTTTCCATTAGTAACGGTGAGCACAACAGGTCCTTTCGGAGTGGTTTGAATTGGTTGCTGGGTTGTTGCTGTGCCTGCATTACCGCAAGCAGCAAGTAGCATCCCTGCCGCTATTAAAATACTTAAACCTAACCAGGTAATCTTTCTCTTCACTCGTTACCTCCATTTTGAATCATCATAAACATACTTTGCCTCTTGGGGCAATAATTACTGATATCAAATACAACTATACAACAAAAAAACATTTCTGACAGGAAAACACTAAAACCATACCTTTTTCAACTACTCTGGGGGTTAAAAAAAGAATGCATCGTCATTTTTATTGTAACGATTAAACTGCTCTGTAAATTAACAAATTGAAAAGCGGGACATTGCAGCTTTAGCCATACCAGTTGTTAGGATAACGATAATATTTTATTCACGCTACTCTAACACAGTCTCAGGTTTTGTGTCAATTAACTACATGCGTTGAGTGGCACTAACAACCGGGCTTGTGATAAAATAGTCACTAATGATACTCAATGGGTTTTGATGGCGATACGACTAACCTTACAAACTAAGATAATAAATTATTACGGTTCATGTTCTATTCATTTTATATTAGTATAATTAGCGATGGTTATAAAATTTCCAAACCCTTTGATGAGATTGATAGAGAAATACATGGTTCTTTGAGTCTGATTCCGGCATCAAACCGCATTGTTGTTTTATAACTGACCGGTTAAAGAAAGCGGAGAATTAATATGAAAAGAAAACAGATACGATTTATCAACTATTTTGTTATTGGATTAATATCTTTATCCCTGGCATTGGGAGCATGTGCTCCAAAACCGCAATTATCTTCCATTATAATAGAATCCGCGCAACCGGGGATTTTTCAGTTGGGCACCACCCAGCAATTTACAGCTACCGGTACATATTCCGACCAATCAACCAAAGACATTACTTCCAATGTCACCTGGAAAAGTTCTGATAGCACAGTGGCTACAGTATCCAATAAAGGTTTAGTTACCGCTGTTGCGTTAGGAACCGTTAATATTACTGCGTCACTCTCAGGGATCAGTTCAACGGCAACAACATTACCGGTGGTAACGATATCCTACATTACGATAGAACAAAAATCTCCTTACAAACTGTTGGTAAAAGCTAACCAGCAATTTACCTGTCTTGCAACTTTTTCGGATGGGTCGCAAGAGGATGCTACTCTGCTATCAACCTGGAACAGTTCCGCTCCGACCGTCGCTACTATTACTACCATCGGTGCCGCTACCGGCAACGCGGCTGGAAATACAAATATTACGGCATCTTTATACGGGGTAACTAGCGCGCCTTTGAATTTAATCGTGACAGTACCCTCTAGCGGACCGACAATATCTTCCATCGCGGTAACGCGGAAAATAGTGTCCAATTTAACGGTCGGTTATACTCAACAATTTACAGCTACCGCAATATCCACGGACGGCTCAACTGCGGACATTACCTCTCAAGCAACCTGGGCCAGTTCTGATCAAAGTGTCGCTACCGTTTCTTCGACCGGTGTTGTTACCGGTATTGCTCCCGGACAAGCGGATATTACAGCCTTTTATTCCGGAGTAACGAGCCCTGCTATTAGTTTAACAGTAGTGTCTCC
>JBKQML010000146.1:0-4645 GCA_052326545.1 Dehalococcoidales bacterium | reverse complement strand
CGTGAGGTCATTCACCCAGCCGATCATGCAGGTCGCCAACATCGCCAACGTGCTGCAATCCACAGCCGCGGCCGCCGAGCGAGTTTTCGACTTCCTGGATGCCGAAGAGGAGTCTCCTAATCCAATCGACGCCGTTAAATTGTCCGCAAGTAAGTCAGAAATTAAGGGGAACGTCTCCTTTAATAATGTCAGTTTCGGCTATACCCCCGATAGAGTCATCATTCACAATTTCTCGGCAGATATCAAACCCGGTCAAAAAATAGCGCTGGTTGGCCCCACGGGCGCCGGTAAAACCACGATTGTGAAGTTATTAATGCGTTTTTACGATATTAACAGCGGGTCAATTTCAATTGATGGCGTGGATATCCGGAAATTCAAACGTGAAGACCTCCGCGGCATGTTCGGCATGGTCCTGCAGGATACCTGGTTATTTAACGGCACCATCCGGGAAAATATCCGCTATGGAGATTTCAATGCCAGTGATGACGCGGTCGTCGCGGCCGCCAGGATGGCCAATGTCGACCATTTTGTGCGCACCTTGCCGCATGGCTATGATTTGGAATTGAACGAAGAGTCCAGCAACATCTCGCAGGGGCAGAAGCAGCTATTAACCATCGCCCGCGCCTTCCTGGCCAACCCCAAGATCCTGATTCTGGACGAGGCCACCAGTTCCGTCGATACGAGGACGGAAATCCTCATCCAGAATGCCATGTTCGACCTGATGAAGGGTAGAACGAGCTTTGTTATTGCCCACCGCCTATCCACCATCCGCGATGCCGATATTATTCTGGTCATTAAAGACGGCGACATTGTGGAGCAGGGCAAACATGAAGAACTGCTGGCGGCCAAAGGTTTCTACGCGTCACTTTACAAGAGCCAGTTCGAGATTGCCCCGGCCGATTCGCTTTAGTCCCCGGCTATAGTTTAAGAAATATTAAAAGGGGCCTCCCATTTGGGAGGCTCCTTTGGTTCCCCTGGTGTCTTCGCAAGGACTATAAAGACGCGGCAATCTCAGCGGGTTAATCTCCATCCCGATAGAAGCTTGTTCCGTACTTTGATACGGGATCGGGATCCAGTCCACCAGAAAAAGGGCGGGAAGCTAATCTTCCCGCCCTTCCCGTGATCATTAGTCTACTTTTTTCTTTTCTTGATGATGGGTATCCAGACCTGGGAGTGGTTTCCCCCGATAAAAATTGAATAACATATCTTCCGAATAGCCAACAATTCCACACTTGATATTTGTTTCTTGATTCTTGAATATTATTTTGTTGTGTTATAATTCTGTTACTTTTAAATCATCAAAGTATTGTTAATTCGCCCGGTACTATCAGGAGGTTTTCGATGAATTCTTCACCTTCAAATAATCATGTAATTACTCCGGCTCAAGCCTATCACGAACTGATAGAGCGTTCCCGTGAGTTAAACCGGATAAATGCCATTGGCAATCTGGCCGGTTGGGATCAGCAGGTGTATATGCCGCCGGGCGGTTCTCTGGCTCGCGCCGAGATGGTCGCTTTTACTACTAAACTTTACCATCAGAAATTGACGGAGCCGCGCTTCGGCGAACTTATAAAAATAGCGCAAAGCGGTAACCTGTCAACGGGCGAAGCCGCCAATCTGCGGGAATGGCGGCGCGAGTATGAAAGAGGCATCAAGCTGCCGGACGAATTCGTGGTCCGGGCTGCCGGTCTCTACAGCGCTGCTTTCGATGTCTGGCAGAAAGCCAAAAGGGAGAACAATTATACGCTCTTCGCTCCCAAACTGGCACAAATTATTGATACCGTGCGCGAAGAAGCGCACTATCTCGGCGGGTCGGAGCACCCTTATGATGCGCTGCTGGATAAATACGAGGAGGGTCTGACTACAACGCAGTGCGATGCATTATTCGCGCGGATAAAAGAAATACTTGTTCCCATCATCCAAAAAGTACAAAAATCGAACCGGAAACCTTCCCGGGATTTGTTTAAAAGCGTGTCCTTTGATATCGAAAAACAGCAGGCATTCGGCCGGCAGGTTTCGGCGGCGCTGGGATTCGATTACAATGCCGGCCGGCTCGATGTTTCCGAGCATCCCTTCACCAACCGTATCGATACCGGCGATGTCAGAATCACCACGGCTTTTCATCTAAAAGACCCGCTGGATGCGCTGTTCTCCACCGTGCATGAATCGGGGCACGGCATCTACGAGCAGGGGTTGCTGTCCGAATACCGGGGCACGCCGCTGGGCACCACCAGCAGTATGAGTATCCACGAAAGCCAGAGCCGTTTTTATGAAAATCACCTGGCCCGGAGCCGTCCATTCTGGGAGCACTGGTTCCCGAAATTTAAAGAAGTTTTCCCCGGCGAAACCGCCGGCATCGGGTTTGAGGAATTCTACCGGTTCGTGAACCGCATCGAACCGTCGTTAATTCGCACTGCCGCCGATGAATTCACCTATCACCTGCATATCATTATCCGTTTTGAGATTGAGCGCGACCTGCTCAACGGCGCACTCGATGCGGCACAGCTGGCTGAAGTGTGGCGACAGAAATACAAATCATATCTCGGATTGGATGTCCCGGATGATGCCTCCGGGGTTTTGCAGGATGTGCACTGGTCCTGGGGGTCCTTCGGTTATTTCCCGACTTATTCGTTCGGCTCGGCCTATGCGGCGCAATTCGAAGCTGCCATGAGGAGAGATATTCCGGCTCTGGATGAATGTATCAGAAAAGGCCAATTTTCGGTCCCCCGCCTGTGGCTCAATGAACATATCCATCAATACGGTTGTCTCTATACCCCATCCGAGCTTATCAAACAGGCTACCGGCAAACTCTTTGACCCTGCCGATTTGATTAATTACCTGAATAATAAATTCAGGTCGGTTTACGGAGTTTAGGGATAAGGTTTTGGTTTTAGAATAGTATTGTTGTACAAAAAAGGTGGTGTTTTGAATACCCGAAAGCTCGTAGATTTTCGCGTCAAATCCCTTTAAACTTGTCGTTAAATCCCTGTTGGCGTACAATTAAACCGCACCAGCAATTCTGCATCTTAAAGGGAGGTTATCATGGCAAAACTCACAGATGAAGCTAAAAAAGCAATCGGAGCGATACATCCGGCATATGTGGCGACGGCCAGTAAGGCCGGCAAGCCCAATGTCTCGGCCAAAGGTTCGCTACGCGTGCTCGATGACGAACATGTTTTATTTGCTGACGTCCATTCTCCTCGGACCATCGCCAACATCAGAGAGAACCCGCAGGTCGCAATTCTCTGTCTGGATACTGCCACCCATAAAGGCTGCCGTATCTGGGGCAAAGGCGAAATTATCAGTTCCGGCGAACTTTTCGAAAAGACCGCTGCGGCAATGGCTGCCCGAAATATGAAAATTAACAATGTGGTGAAAGTGACCGTCGAACAGGTGGAGACCAACTGAAGTGCAATAACCACGATTGAGCGACCAATAATACTCTTTGAATTAAAATCAATTGGAAGGAATAATGCGCCATTGAAAACTAACAAATTTGAAGAAACAGCGCGGCAGTTATTATCGGCGGCAGGGATCACAATCAACGGCCATAATCCCTGGGATATTCAAGTTCATCAGGAAAAGTTCTACCAGGTGGTTTTATCACAAGCTAACCTCGGACTGGGCGAATCTTACATGGACGGCTGGTGGGATTGCGCAGCGCTCGACGAATTCTTCTCTAAAATCATCCGTGCCCAAATCCAGGACGGGATTAAAAAGAACCCGGGGTTAATTTATCAGGTGCTGCTGGCCAGGCTGCTCAACCGGCAATCGCGGAACAGGGCTTTTCAGATTGGCGAAAAACATTATGACCTCGGTAATGAACTGTTTATCAACATGCTGGACAAACGCCTGGTTTACAGTTGCGCTTACTGGCAGGACGCACCGACTTTGGACGCGGCCCAGGAAAATAAACTCGACCTGATATGCCGCAAGATCGGGCTGCAGCCCGGCATGAAAGTGCTGGATATCGGCTGCGGCTGGGGCAGTTTCGCTAAATACGCGGCGGAAAAATACGGGGTGAAAGTAGTGGGCATCACGGTGTCTAAAGAACAGGTGGAACTGGCAAAAACCCTGTGCGCCGGACTACCGGTAGAAATCAGGTTGCAGGATTACCGTGACGTCAATGAAAAATTCGACCGTATCGTCTCGGTGGGGATGATTGAACACGTCGGTTATAAAAACTACCGGACCTACATGGCAGTAGCACGGAACTGCCTTGAGGATGACGGCCTGTTTTTACTGCACACCATCGGCGGCAATAAATCGGTGAAATCGGTCGACCCCTGGATTAACCGGTATATCTTTCCCAACGGAATGCTGCCTTCGATTCAGCAGTTGGGCCGGTTGATAGAGGGATTATTTGTGATGGAAGACTGGCATAATTTCAGCGCCGATTACGATAAAACCTTAATGGCCTGGTACGGCAACCTGGAGCAAAACTGGAGAAATTTAAACTCGAAATATGACGAGCGATTCCACCGCATGTGGAAATACTATTTATTATCCTGTGCCGGTTCGTTCCGGGCCAGAAGTAACCAGTTATGGCAAATCGTGCTCTCGCCGAAGGGTGTCAGCAGCGGGTACCGATCGATACGCTAAATCAGCAGCGCTTTTTCCAGCCGATTGAATAGCGATCTTTCTG
>JBKQML010000145.1:0-7144 GCA_052326545.1 Dehalococcoidales bacterium | reverse complement strand
TTTTAAATTACACCGACCCGCTGCCGCCGATCGAATGGGCGATGACCGATTACACCCGCATCAAAAATGTCGGGTTGTGCCACAGTATCCAAAATACCTCCGCCGAACTGGCGAAATACATCGGCGTGCCGTATGATGAAATAACTTACTCGGTGGCCGGTATCAACCATATGGCCTGGTTCCTGAAATTCGAATGGCGCGGCAAAGACGCCTACCCGCTGCTGAAGGAAAAGTTTAAAGACCCGGTGGTTTATTCGGGTCCAGATGCGGCTTATAACGGGCCGGACATAGCCCGGGCGGAGTTATTCAAGGCTTTCGGCTATTACGTCACGGAGTCCAGCAAGCATGTTTCGACTTATGTGCCTTATTTCCGGAAAAACCCGGCCGATATCGAACGGTATAAACAGGACAACGGCGAAAAATACCTGAACGCCGGCAAACGCTTCGCGGCCCGGACTCAGGAGCGGAATGAAGATTTCAAACGGAAAATGGAGAGCGATTACAAATTCCCGCTCATCCACAGCCGTGAGTTCGGGACACTGATTATTAAAGCGATGGAGACGGGCGTACCGGCAGAGGTATATGGTAACGTGAAAAATACCGGCTTGATTACCAACCTGCCGGCCGGCTGCTGCGTTGAAGTGCCGTGCTTGGTGGATAAAGAAGGCGTCCACCCCTGTTACGTCGGGGAACTGCCGCCGCAACTGGCCGCGCTAAACCTGAATAATGTCAGTGTTCAGGAACTGACGGTCAGAGGGATTGTTGAGAAAGATAAAAATAAAATCTTCCAGTCGATTCTGCTCGACCCGCTCACCGGTGCGGTCCTGACCATCGATGAAATCCGTGCCATGGTCGACGACTTATTTAAGGCGAACAAAGCATACCTTCAAGGCTTTAAATAAACTGCTCACGGTTTACTTTAAAAAGTGCACCTTATTTCACCGTCAAGGATTTCTTCCTCATACATTCGCTTCGCTCAGTACTATAGCCCTGACCCTCCCGGATTGGGAAAACACGGTGCACCTTCAGTTTGTTTCTTACCGGGGATTTGAAAGACCGGCGGCGTAACGGTGATAACGTCTCCGGTGGCCTGTGGGTAGAAGCCGATATCGGTGTGCTGCGCGTGATAACCTGTGACTAATTCTTCGAGTTAAAGAAGCGCGGCAATTGTCAGGAATATCGAGAGACGTAGTGCTCAA
This sequence comes from Dehalococcoidales bacterium, assembly GCA_052326545.1. Lineage (GTDB taxonomy): Bacteria > Chloroflexota > Dehalococcoidia > Dehalococcoidales > Fen-1064 > Fen-1064. The sequence goes on along the minus strand of JBKQML010000145.1, from coordinate 5,945 downwards.
AAGTAAAGGACGAGGCTCCCCGTCTCAACTAAACTTTTTTCGCTTTCTTCCTGGCACATGTCAGGCATTCGTAATCCGGCAAACCCTGATAATATTTATCCAGCGGGAAACAGCCGGAGACCAGGCCCAGTCTCGGCGCCGTCGTACAGTCGCTGAAAGTGCGGCAGATTTTATTTTTCTTTAGTATTCTGCCGCTCAGGACATCTGCCGCAAACTCCGGATAACTCAACACCAGCCGCCCGTAGCCGATAAAATCCGCCTCCCCGTTGGCAATGACGGCGTCAGCTACATTGGGCAGCCATTCCTGCAAATAAGAGTAACCGCTGCCGACCACTGTCAATTCCGGGACAGCCTTTTTCAGCGCGGCGGTGACCGCAATCAGACGCGCCGTGCCGACCAGCGGGTCTTCCGGCGGCCGGTAGGCATCCATCGGCGGGAACAGCGCCGGCCGCTGAATGTGCGGATTATAATAAGGGCTGCCCGCCGTAATGCAGACCATTTTGACACCGAGCGACAGCAATTTCTTTAAAAACAGTATTGGTTCGGTCAGGTCGATGCCGGTGCCCGTGCCGTCGCCGCCGAAGGCAAAGGGATATAAACCGTCATATTTGACAGGTTCCCCCTTGCCGTCCGCGCCCGGTTGAAACGGCAGGAAATCGAAAGCGCTGAGCCGCACCCCGATACCGAGGCCCGGTGTTTTAGCTTTGATACCTTGAATGACTTCACTGAGGAAACGGGTTCGATTTTCCAGACTGCCGCCGTACTTGCCGGGGCGTGCCACGGCGCTCAGAAACTCGTGCCCCAGGTAGCCGTGGCAGTGCTTGACGTCCACAAAATCAAAACCGGCCTGATACGCCAGTTCCGCCGCCCGGATGTAGTCTTGTACCAGTTGCGCAATTTCGTCATCGTTCATTACCGGGTAATCTGCCGGGATGTCGAACTTTTTGTCCAGCAGCGGATGGTGGTAGAGGATGACCGGCTCCCTTTTTTGGCTGTCGTGGGGGCAGGCAAAACGTCCGGAATGAGTCAATTGCAGTCCGACCATTAAATCACTGGTATTGCCATAATATTCTTGATGTGTTTGCACCAATAACTGCCGCAGGTTCGCGATATCCTGCAGTGTTTCTTCATTAATCAGCAGCTGATGCGGGTTCGCGCGGCCGTCCATGCGTACTGCCGCCGCCTCGCCGACCCAGATCAGCTTGGCGCCGCTGCGGCCGAAGTTACCCCAGCGCCGTCGCACTAAATCGCTAGGATGCCCGTCTAAAGTGCAGTCCCAGCCTTCCATCGGCAGAATCGCGAAGCGGTTGCCGATGGTCTTGCCGTCGAGTTGATAAGGGGTATTCAGCGCCGCTATTTTTTCCGAAAAAGGCAGCGTAATATTATTTTCACGCAGGTATTCTTTAAACTCCGCGGCGGTTTTGAATGAGGCCAGGCGCCGGATTTTCATTTTACGGTGCCATCCAGTTCATTCAATCCGGTCAAAATATCTTTTAATACGGCGATATCGCTCTCAGGACGGCGCTCCGCCCGCGGATGCGGACAATCTCTTTGCAGCCAGCCGCGCAACTTCAAAAATTGGGCGGCGCTGTGCTTGTACGCCGGCACCGGCGTGCGGAAAGCAAAAAACCCGAGGTATTGCAGCAAATCGTTATAGCGGTAAAAATCAGGGCTGCCCTGTTCCCAGAGTCGGTCCCTTTTCGCGAAGAGGTCCGGCGCAAAGGTGCTCAACCCCAACAGGTAGTCGCTGCCGTACATCACCATGTCAATCGCCAGGTCGTTGCCGGTGTAAATCTTGAAGTCCGGCCTTTTTGCGTTACGCAAAGCCAATCGCTGCCACTCCAGGCTGCGGTCGAGGGAGGAATGCTTGGCGCCCAGGCATTGCGGCAGCGCCATGATTGCGGCGAATGTCTCCAGCGAATATATTTTGCCGAACGGCGCGAACATTTTGCCCAGTTCAAAGGCGATGAAACCGTCGCATTCCCGCGCCAGTGTTGCATACGCAGCAACAATCTCCGGTTCCGGCTGCCCGGTCAGGCCGTAGGACTGGAAGATTACCGGCGTCCCGCCGTTTTTGGTAATGTATTCCATCTGCTTTTTATAGGTATCGGGGTTCCACTTTGATTCCGGATTGTCGCCCACAAAGGCCCCGGCGACAAAACCTTTGCCGCCCAGCGTCAGCCGCGTGCGCCTCAATACGGCAATGCGGGTTTTATAGTCGATGAGATTGACATAGCCGGTATCCATATTCACCGCAGGCACCAGTCCGGCCGCTGCCGTTCTCTCCACGTGTGCCGTAAAACCGGCCCAGTCCACTTCGCCGTGCTCGTCAAACGGCAGCAATATGGCTGACATCCCGGTGATTTTCCGCCGCGGTTTAATTAGTGAATTCGGTTCAATCTGTTTAATCATTTATACCCGCTTCAAGGGTTGGGTTTTTAACCCGACCGCCTGGCGGACAGGTTATAAACCTGTCCCTACTTATAAAAACCTCATCCTGGGGCTTGCCTAATACGGTTTGGTTCCTATTCTACCATTCTTGAGGTTCTTATCAATCCAGAATCTCCCCACATAAAAACCGGTCAGTGACGGTCCCCCGCCGTGCGCCCAGGCCGAGCCGAACTGCCCGCTGAAGCCCTTCACCCACGGTTGGCATAGCGAATAGGCCATCGGCTGTAATAACGAAATCGAGAAATGCCGCCTGGCAATATACTCGTTGGCGTCCCGCATTACTTTTTTCATCTCGTCGACGGTCTTCACCGCCATGGCGCGGGGCAGGAAAGTATCGAAACCGGGGTCGTCCACCATCGCCCAGTTATTGCGCCCCGTTTTCTGGAATTGCAGCAGGTCATGGTACGGCGCGGAGGTATGCCCCATCGGGCCGCCGGCATGGTAGGCCAGCTGGTCGTGTTTTTTGCCTTTTGAAACAAATTCCTGCCACTCGGGGGATGCCATCACCCGGATTTCCATCTCGACGCCGATTTGGGCAAAGTAAGTTTTCACGATGCGCATCAGCTCGATGTCATCGTGGGCATCCGCCACAACATTGGTCTTGAATCCGTCGGGATAGCCCGCCTCCGCCAGCAGCTTTTTCGCTAACGCGGGATTATATGCATACTCGTCCTGCAACTCCTGCGGCCACTCTTCGTAGGGGAAGCTCCAGCCGGTCATGTACCGCGAGGTGAAGGTCGTGGGATAGGGGTCGACAATGCCGTCGTAATGTGATTTGGAGATTGCTGGCAGGTCGAGGGCCAGCTGTAATGCTTTGCGCACGCGGATGTCGTTGAACGGCTTGACGTCGTTGCGCGGCTCGATGGATTCGGCATTGGAGTCGGGGTGGGTTATCATCAGCACTTCGGGATTGGATTTCTGCAATGCATAGACTTGCTTAGGCGAGATGTGGTCGATGATATCAATCTGGCCTTGACGCATCATTGCGATGGCCTTCGCTTCGTCAGGCACGATGACGAATTTAAGCCCGTCCAGGTAAGGCAGCTTATGCGCGGGGTAGCGCTCGTCGTGTCCCCAGTATTTTTGATTCTTCACCAGGGTTGCGGACTGGCCCGGGACGAAGTCCTTTAGCATAAACGGACCGGTGCCGACGGCATGATGCCAGTCGTCGAGGTTGCCCCACTGCCGGACGGCTTCGGGGTTTTCCAGGCCGAGCATCGGGCTGACCATGTGCAGCGCTTCCATGATTAAGGCGGGATTGGCAATCTTCCACTTGAAAACGACCGTATATTTATCCGCCGCCGTGACGGATACCAGGTCCTGAAACTGAGGGGCGCGCCGCGGGGCGGGTTTAGACCGTAGGTCCCCCAGGCCGCACATCCGGTTAAAGTGAAACACAACATCGTCGGCCACGAATTCCCGTCCGTTGGCCGGCGGAATGTTCTGCCAGTGGATCCCTTTGCGTAAATGGGACACATAGGTGCTCTGGTCGGGAAATTCCCAGCTTGCCGCCAGCTGGCCTTTCATGTACTTCGCGGGACGCCAGTGCGATTTAAAATCGAAGACGGCCGGGTCCAGCGTCCAATCGTCCGAGACCAGCCTTTCCAGCCAGGCGGCATGGATGTTGCCGTTCGGTGAATAATAAGGGTCGAAATTCACGATATCGTTATTGGCGCGGATTACCAGCTCTCCGCCGTATTCCGGCTGGCCCAGGCTCTCCCACCACTTCGCGGTTTGCTTTTCCATGCGCTCTCCCCGGTCCTTCATGATATGACGATTAGAAAAAGATTAACAAAAAGGGGGAAAGAATACAAATTATTGGGTAGTTGTGGGAAAATCACTGGTACCCCAGGGGGGATTCGAACCCCCGACAAACGGTTTAGGAAAGCGTGTCTAATTGTTAAACCCGTAGTTTTACGTGCGAATGAGGGCTATCTCGTCTATGGTAAAAACCCAGTTTGTGGCGTCGAGCGCGGTCGGGTAAAAACGCGTTTGATTTGGTTTAGTCGCAATTTAGTCGCAAGATTCTGCCAGAATATGTCCTTCACAAGTGTTTGACAATGCCTATTTTCAATGTTAGTATTTGGCCAAAAGAATCATTTTCATGAGGAATTGTTCAAAAGAGGGGTTAAGTATGAAATCAGACGAATTGGAAACAAAAGTAAAGAACCTTACCCAAACTGTGGATCAATTAAAAGAAATGGTTGCATTCCAAAAGAAGACAGTGGAGAAACTGGAAGCAGAACTCCAAGGTACCAGGGACATTGAAGCGATAAAAAAATTACAAAAAGCCTATTGTTATTATCTCGAGCATTGGGAAGAAGAACAAATATTGGGCTTATGGTCCCACAGCCCTGATATTACTGCAGAAATAAATGACTCTGGTCAATATAAAGGGTGGGAAAATGTTAAAAGGTATTATCACTTCCCATACCATTATTCTGCGTATGGCGGGCTAGAAAAAGCACCCCCGGAATACCTCCATATAGGAATGCCAATCGCTGGTATTGTCGATTTGGATCCTGATGGTAAAACTGCGAAAGGGAGATGGTACGGTTTCTTCCTGGTTGCCCAGCCCAGGGGCGGAAAATTTGGCGCATTTATAGGATGTGGGATATGGGAGAACGAATTTATTAAGGAAGACGGCATATGGAAACTGAAGAAAGTCTTTTGGAACGATATTTTCAGTAGTCCATATGAGGATGGCTGGGTAAAAACACCCCTATTGGAGAATTTACCCCCCAAGGATAGACCTGCACCCGGACCCAATACCCACTATCTCACCTATCCCACAGGTTATATTTTCCCATACCATTACAAAAATCCAGTAACCGGGAAATAGAACTCTTGTCTCCTTTTTCTGTGTATTGTAATGATATGAATTTAAAACATTACCGATAACCATATTGGGAGAATGGCTAAGCATTTGCTGGCCGAGGGGCACAGGTTTGCGAGATTAACCTGAATCAGTTAAAGGATACCATGCCGTTCACGATATGGCTTGCGAGAGTAGATAGCCAGGCGGTAGGGTTAACTAAATACTTTGGTTCTTTATTAACAAATCCAAAAACCGTGCTATTATTTGGCTAGATGATGGGGTAAGACCATTCAAATTATATGATATTAATTAAATGAGGGGAACGTTATGAAAACAGAGGATCTAGAGGCAAAGGTAAAAACACTTTCTGAAACAGTCACGAAATTGGAGGCAAAGCTGACCCGTCTCGAGGATATTGAGGCCATCAAAAAATTGCAGAGAGCCTACGGGTATTACCTCGAGCACTGGCAAGACGACCAGATCTTAGATTTGTGGTCTCACAGAGATGATGTCTCGGCACAAACCGGTCGTAGTGGTCAGTATAAAGGGTGGGAAGAAGTTAGGAATAGTTTCCACTTTGAAGATCACTACACGGCCTATAACGGGGCGAAAAAGGCTCCCCCCGAGTTTCTGCACATTCTGATGCCTCTTGCGGGTATTGTGGATGTCGACCCGG
>JBKQML010000144.1:0-5671 GCA_052326545.1 Dehalococcoidales bacterium | reverse complement strand
ATGCTCCGGTTTTTCTGGCTAGTTCAGTAATACGCAACATTTCACGAAATTTTTCCTATAATATTTCACGTAACTTTACCCGAATTATATGACAGTTCCCTCTATTTGTCAATAGTGTTACGAATAGAATGTTGAAAACCCGCGACTATGCGTATGAAAAAGCACAGCCTTCCGATTGTACTTTTTAAATATGTTATTACAGACCTCTGTATGTATCCTCCCGGCGTAGCGCAACTTTTACTATCGTTATAATTCTGGTTTTATCAATAATTTGATACACTACCCGATAACGTCCCAATCTGAATCGCCAGAGTTCTGTGCCTTTTAGCTTCTTACATCCGGCCGGTCTTGGAATATTAGCCAGTCTATCAATAGCCTGGCTAATTTCGATTTGCGCCTCTCTGGGAAGTGACAGTATCTGTTTCTGCGCAGCACGTGCAATTTGTATTTTATAAACCAAGGTATTCCTTTTTGAAGGTTTCCCAGCCCATAGTATTACCTTTTTCTTCTAGGGCTTTTATCCCATCGCGGATGTCTTCCTCTTCTTCCAGATGCTCATATATCAATTCTCGAACTACACCGGCTACCGATGTCTTTTGTTTAAATGCCATGAACCTCAGGGCTTCGTATTCTTCCGGACGTAAACTTATCGTGGTCCTCTTAAAGTTATCGTTTATCTGTGTCATATTACACCTCTCCACGGATATTATCATCAAAACATCAAAATGTCAATTCATCAAAACACCGGTCATCGGAAAGCGCTAAACTTGAATGATATTGATAATTAAAACTAATACGATTAAACAGACTCCAAAGCTATCTTTCCCTTTATTCCTGTGTGCTATAATTATTATTAATTTCGTAAATGTGAGATAAATATGTTTTCAATTGAAGTAAATCACATATTTAAAACCTACAGTAACCGTCCCGCTGTCAACGACGTTTCCTTTGATGTTAATCAGGGCGAAATTTTCGGTCTTATCGGTCCCAACGGCGCCGGTAAGACCACCACCATCCGTATGATGATGGATATTATCAAACCGGATTCCGGCGAGATTAAAGTGATGGGTGAAAAGCTCAATGATAACAGCAAGAACAAAATCGGTTATCTGCCAGAAGAACGGGGACTCTATAAAAAAATGAGTGTCATGGATACCATTATTTATTTTGCTTCTCTCAAGGGAGTAGACAGTCAGCTTGCCCGGCAGCACGGTGAAGAACTGCTGAAAAGGGCCGACTTGTTACCGCACCGGAACAAGCGCATCGAAGAATTGAGCCGCGGCATGGGCCAGCTTATCCAGGTTATCATTACCGTTATCCATGAACCCGACCTGATAATTCTGGATGAACCGTTTTCCGGTCTGGACCCCGTGAATACTCAATTGCTCAAAGACCTCATCCGGGATTTGAAAAATAAGGGTAAAACCATCATCATGAGCACCCATCTGATGAACGATATCGAAGAGTTATGCGACCGTCTGCTGATGATTAACAAAGGTCGTGCCGTGCTTTACGGCAGCCTGGCGGAAGTCAAATCCAAATATCGCAACAATTCGGTGCTGGTAGAAACGGCCGGCGAACTGGGCACCATCGAGGGCGTCACCGAACAGCGCCCGCATAACGGGGCAGTGGAACTGAAGTTAGATGCCAAAACTACGCCGCAAATGCTGCTCGAAAGGCTGATTCAAAAAGGTATCGTGGTTAACCGTTTTGAATTATCCACGCCTTCATTAACTGAAATCTTCATCAAAGTTGTCGGCGATGAACACGAATAAAACACTGCTGTTGATCAAACATGAATTTTTAAATACCGTCCGCCGCAAAGCATTTATCATTCTTACCATCGCTTTTCCTTTAGTGGCACTTTTAGCGATATTAGCCGGACAGGTGCTCCCCGGAGTAATAACAACAACTACGACCATCGAAAAAGTCGGTTACGTTGACCAGGTTGGTATTTTTGATCAGAATACATCCGATAATAATATCCAACTGATCCCCTATACCAGCGAAGACGCCGCCAGAACCGCCCTGGAACAGAAGGACGTCACGGAATATTTTATTATTCCATCTGATTATGTCTCAACCGGTTTAATTCATATCTATACCCTGACCTCTGAAATTGCCCCCAGCAGCACGGTGCAGACAGGCATCTCGGATTTTCTGCTGAACAATCTGCTGAAAGGGAATTCGGCCGATGTTATTGCCCGTGCCAAAAACCCGCTGACTATTACCAGCACAACTTTAACCACCGCCGGCACCCCTGCCGCCAAACAGGGTGGATTTTCCGCTTTTATCCTCCCCTATCTCTTCAGTGTCCTGTTAATGCTGGCCATTTTTACCTCATCCGGTTACTTACTTCAGGGGCTTGGGGAAGAGAAGGAAAATCGTGTCATGGAGATTCTGTTATCTTCCATTTCCCCCAGGCAATTACTGGCCGGCAAAGTGTTGGGGCTTGGCGCCGCCGGATTGGTACAGATTATTGTTTGGCTTATTTCCGCCAATTTCCTGCTGAGGATGGCATCTGCGACCTGGGGCAGCGTCCTCGGTTCATTGCAGATTACGCCGGAATTCCTGATACTGGGAATTGTCTATTTTATTCTCGGCTATCTGCTTCTGGCCGTGCTGATGGCCGGGGTTGGTTCCATCAGTCCTACCGCCCGTGAAAGCCAGCAGATGTCCGTTATCTTTATCATGCCGGTCATCATCCCGATTTATTTTATGCCCCTGATTATGGAAAATCCTGGGAATATCGTCGTGAAAATCCTCACATTTATCCCGCTCACCGCGCCCATTACTGTTATGGTCCGTTCCGGGTTGTCGGAAATTCCACTCTGGGAACTCCTGGTCAGTATTGGTATCCTCATCCTTTCCGTCTGGGGATTGTTTGTGCTGACAACAAAGCTCTTCCGGACTTACCTGCTGATGTACGGCAAGCGGCCGGATATGAAAGAAATCGTCCGCAGCTTCCGGGAATCCTGATTAAGGTAGTTCCCTCTCACCGGTGTGGAAGAGGGCTAGGGTGAGGGGCTAAACCGCGCCACGGCTAACATCTATAGTGGTTTCATCCCTTGCACCTTCACGCTCGCTATCGATGCCGAAATGTCTTTCGCCTGTTCGGTGGTTATTTTCAAATCGGCCATAATTGAATTGGCATTCGGGTCATCTAGGAACAAATCCAGTGGATAGGTGTCCTCGCTGATGACCTTCACTTTTTCAAAACCGGCCGCTTTGATCGCTTTAATGTACTCTGTTTTTGTGCTTGCTCCCGCCACGCAGCCGATATAAGCATCGATTGATTCCCTGATATCCTCGGGTAATTCCTTTAAAACAACTATGTCCGATACCATTAACCTTCCGCCAGGCTTCAGCACCCTGAAAGCTTCCTCAAACACCTTTTTCTTGTCATTGGAAAGATTGATCACACAATTTGAGATAATCACATCTACGTAATTATCTGCTCCCGGCAGGTTCTCGATTTCTCCCAGTCTGAATTCCACATTCTTATAGCCGCCTTTACGGGCATTTTCTCTGGCTTTATCCAGCATTTCGGCCGTCATATCAACACCGATTACCTTCCCTTTCTCACCGACTCTGTCCGAGGCTAAGAAACAGTCGAACCCGCCGCCGGAACCCAGGTCCAGCACGACCTCGCCTTCCTGAAGCGAAGCCAGCGCAATCGGATTGCCGCAGCCTAAGCCCAGGTTTGCTCCCTCGGGCACCGCTTTAATCTCTTCTTCGCTATAGCCTACTTTCTTGCTGATTTCCCCAACCGCATCCGGCGCGTTCCCGCAGCAGGGACTGATTTTTGAGACCGGACTCCCGCAACCGCAGCCGCAGCCGCCTGAGACGCTTTCTTTCGCAATTTTACCGTACCGTTCCCGTACCGTTTTTTGCACTTCTTCCTGTTTCATTTTCAGCTCCTTAAATTTAGTGATTTATTGTTGGTAATAAGGGCATTCCTGCTTGGCGCACTGCTGGTTTCTCACAGCATATGTGCAGTGAACCCCTTTTGATTTTTCTAACCTTATCCCTAATTTATCGTCCAGATAATCCACCGCCGCCTCAACTGCAATCCTTGATGCTCTCTTACAGCAACACGCCTTGTTGTCTAACATGCGTGATAAAGCAAAAGATGTCGCCCCTAACGCCAGTGTGCGTTCTTTGCCGGTCAGGGGCGTGGCATCTGTCAGTACACTCACCGCAATGCCAACTCCTACGGCCGCGCCGCAATCGCCGTATAAACCGCACCACCCGCCGGGTACCTTACTCGCCCTTTCGATGGCTTTCTCAATCGCACCCTCCGGTACCGGATATCCGGTATTTCGCACCGCGGCGATAATTGCCGCGGGAACAATTATATGGTGCTCCGGACCGTGTATCGGCACCGACGGATGTGCCATTACCTGTTCGATTATCTCGGCAGGGTCTGTGCTTTTAGACACGGCTACAACCTGCCTTAAAATCTCGAGCGCCGCTTTACTGTGACAGGCATCGCAAACATAATGGCCTTCCGGACAGTAAATCGCGATTTTTCCTTCTTTGCCGCAAATGGCACAGGTTTTCGTCACGAATTCCGTACCGTAAACCAGCGGCCTGGCACATACCCCGCAATTATTCACTGATTCCATTTGCTTTCCCCTGATTCGCCTCTCCCTCTCCTTTTTATTGGCTAGTTCTCTCGCCACCTGCTGTAGCCGCAGCGAAAGTACTTCACAAAGTGAATGTATGGGAGAGAGCTAGAGAGAGGGGAAAATAACCTCAATCTACAATGAGTGGTTGTTAAAATATTTCTTTTGCCAGCGGCCCCAGCACATCTTTCGCCATATTCGCCAGTTCGCTCGCCTTGATCAACATAAAGCAACAGACTTTACCATTATTTTCCCAGGTCATCAGCGCCAGCTTATCACCCGCATGGATTTCAGCTTTTTCTCTCGTGTCTTTCGGTAACAGTATCTGTCCCCGCTCGTCCACGGTGACAATCGATTCCACCTTACAGCATGACCCGGAACAACACTCCGGCTGGTTAGCAGTTTTTTTCTTCGCAACCATTTTTGTTCTCCCTGCATAATTTTCCGTATTTTCTGATTTTTCTGCATTATCTGCATATTAGCACACAATAAAAAGGGTGTCAAGAGTAGTACTAACTGCGATTTGCCAATAATAAATCACAGGTGTATAATCCTTTATCAACAAGATTGTCGGTGGAGTATAAACAATTATGCAAGAATTTGGTAGTGTATGGACTACATCAAAACTAAATGCTATCGAAAACTATCTTCATTTTTATACTAACGCTTTAAAAAACCAAAAATTTAAACTGTGCTATATTGACGCCTTCGCTGGAAGTGGTACGATTAAAATTAAGAGTGGTGATGAAATTGAAGGTTCTGCCGTAAGCTCTTTAAAATATCACTTCCTAGAAGCGGATCAATCTATAATTGAATCACTAGAAAAGAAAATAAGCGGAATGATAGACTATAAAGACGTAGAATTCCACAATACTGATTGCAATTCTTTTCTTTTAAAAATAGATAAATCAGATTGGTTGAAAGATAATTGGAGAGGAGTTGTTTTTTTAGACCCATATGCTATGGATTTAGAGTGGGAATCTCTGAATAGAATAAGTGCAACTAAAATATTTGACGTCTTGTACCTTTTCCCCTTTATGGCT
>JBKQML010000143.1:0-10325 GCA_052326545.1 Dehalococcoidales bacterium | reverse complement strand
GCCAGCAGCTCCTTGGACATTGTTGGGTTATAGGCATATTCGTCCCTCAGGTCTTGTGGCCATTCTTCATATGGGAACCCCCACCCCGTCATGTAATATGAAGTTATGGATGAAGGATATGGTCGACAATTGTTATTGTAATAAGTACGGCAAATAGTCGGCAGATCTATCGCCATCTGCATCGCTTTACGGATGTTGATATTATTAAAAGGCGGCACGTCATTTCTAGGGTCTATAGTAAGGGCGTTTGGAGCCGGATATGTTACTTGTAGTAGTTCAGGGTTCGTCTTCCTTATTTCTTGAGCCTCAGAAGGCAAAAGTCCGTCCAATACATCAATCTTACCAACGCACAAAGCTTCTATTGCTTTAACTTTTTCAGGGATTATGAGAATCTTGAGTGTATCTATATAGGGCAGCTGATTGTGAGGGTTTTGTTCATCATGTCCCCAGTAATTGGGATTCTTGACCAGAGTTGCTGAATTACCGGGAATCATATCCTTTAAAATAAACGGGCCGGTGCCGATTGCATGATGCCAATCATCGAGGTTTCCCCATTTCTCTACTACCTCATGAGCTTCAATAGAAGCCAGCGAGCCCCACGCCTGCATGGCGTCCCTAATGATTTCTACGTTAGCTGCCTTCCACTTGAAAGCTACTGTATATTTATCAATCACAGTTACTGATTCCAAGGGTGTGAATTGGTAATGAGCACCCGGTCCGTGTTGGGTGAAGCCATGGCCCCCACCGTACAAGCGGTGATAATGATAAGCTACATCGTCTGAGGTAAACTCACGGCCATTTGCCGGCGGGATGTTCTGCCAGTGAATTCCCTTACGCAGATGGAGAACATGAGTGCTGGGGTCAGGAAACTCCCAGCTTTCGGCCAGTTGGCCCTTTAGGTATTTAGAGGGATGCCAGGGAAATTTAAAGTCCCATACTGCAGGATCCAATGTCCAATCGTCCGCCACCAGTCTTTCCATCCATCCACCATAGATGCTGGTGAGGCCCTCGCTGAAATACGGGTCAAAATTCTCGAGGTTCCGGCTAGCCCGAATCGTTATTTCACCGCCGTATTGCGGTTTGCCCAGTTTATCCCACCAGTTACTGACGTTTGTTGTTTTCTTTTTCATATGACTCACCAACGTTTCAAAAGAGATTTATCTTTATAAATTACGAAAGACAATCCCTTTTCTCCTGGACTTTGATACCAATTATACAATAAGTATACTTGGCAATAATTTTTAGTTAAGCAGATCTTTTAGCTACCGGATCTAATGGTACTTAACAGACTTCACTTTTGATGAATTTTAGAATCGCAAAAAGGGCTTCAGCCTTTTGTCTTGGACACTAGTTCCCTTGCGCTTGTTTGAGTCTCCTTGAGAATATCTTGCCCTTTTCTTCAAGTTTTTTCTCTGCCATTTATTCCACCAATCAGGGGTATCAAAGTTTTCTATTGAGTAATACATTCGTCCATCCATTCTGTAGGTCTTTTTTAAACTCTTACCAGGTAGAAGATGAGACTTTATTCATATTATGAATTCCAACAAAGCATGACACCCAAAAAATAGCCCACAATTAATGTTAGAGTAAAAAAACACGCCGGTGGGCATAGGGACTATTGTCGAAGTAGGAAAAGAGAAAAAATCATCAATGGTAAAGAATACATATTTGAACTAGTGCTGACTGCCGATTTTGCTCTAATCAAGGCACACAAGGCCGACACCTTAGTCAATCCGATAATGGCGACCGGCTAAAATTACTATTGCCGAAGCTTAAACTCGTGTATTAAACTGTTAGTGTAATGGCTTCTGCTTCATGCAATTCGGTCAGGGAATAGAAAATGCTTTTTCGGGTATCCCGTGAATCCGTCCCAATTTTGGCACTTCCAGGTGGTCCAGAACACCAACTCGTGCTATTCGGAATTCGTTTAAAGATATTTACGATAATTTCGCCGGCTTTGAATACAACGCCTAGAATCGTATGTTATTATTGGGTATCCAGCATTTCGGCTGTAAAAAGGAGAACACCTTGTTAGAGAGATTCGAGTTGCAGGAAAAAGATACAGTCAGGGTGACTGAAAGAAATCTTCGAGAAATGGTAATCTCAATCTTCGAGAAGTCAGGTGTCCCACAAGAAGATTGCAGACTCGCGGCTGACGCCCTCATCACAGCCGACCTGCGGGGGGTGACAAGCCATGGCGTATCCAATTTACTTCGGGGGTATAGGGAGATGTACAAGGATGGACTTATGAATCCCAAGCCTAAGTGGCACATTCTGCGTGAATCGCCTGCCACCGCAAGCATAGACTCTGATGAAGGATTGGGAATAATAGTCACTCCCAAGGCTATGGAAATTGCCATAGAGAAAGCTCGCAATGTAGGAATAGGAATGGTCACGGTAATGAATGGGAGACATTTGGGCATGGCCTCCTACCATGCAATGTTAGCGTTGAAGCAAAACATGATAGGGATGTGTATGACGTCCACCACTCCTTATATGGTCCCAACTTTTGGGGCTGAGGCAAGGTTAGGAACTAATCCCATTGCCGTCGCAGTTCCCGCAGATAAAGAATCCCCATTTGTCTATGATGCTGCCACGACAGTTATTGCTAACGGCAAGCAGATTCTGGCTCGGCGTTTGGGCATCAAGTTGCTGCCGGGTTGGGTGTCGGATGCTAACGGCACCCCCATAATGGAAGAGGTAGTCCCGCCACCTGCCGGCATAGATGGCATCTTTCCGTATATTGACCGTCTCTTACCGTTGGGCAGCACCCGAGAAATGGGCTCTCACAAGGGCTATGGTCTGGCCGGTGTTGTCGAAGTCTTCAGTAGTATTCTGACGGGTGGCGGATATAGTGCTAAAAACGAAAAAAATAATTGTAACCACTGCGTTGTAGCTTATAACATCGAATCCTTTATGGACACGACGGAGTTCAAACGGACGATGGATGAGTGGCTTGGGATGCTAAAATCAACCAAACCTGCTCCGGGGCATGATAGAGTGGTATACCCCGGGCAGCTGGAAGCCGAAAATGAAGCAGAATGTAAAGCTAAAGGGATTCCTCTTCATCGCGAAGTGATTGAATGGTTTTGTAGTACCTGCAGCGACCTGCACATTCCCTGTAAAATTTAGCAAGTAAAATTAACGGTATTCCGGCTGAAGCGTGTATTGGATTGTGCCATCGGGAAACACCGCAACTTTGGCTTTAGATCCGTGCCATTTAATTAGTCTATTCACAACCTCGTCCCATTTGTTCGGTTGAAAGACTTTGTTTAAATCCTTCTCTGCCCATATTGCCCGGTTCCTTCCTTCAGGAAACTCACTGTAGAAGATGTGGTGGTTAATCCACGTAGGAATTGACATTTTGTAAGTCCAGATATTACTGTCAGTATTCATTCCCCAGCTAGCACCAAGGTAATGCACAATCTGCCCAAAAGGGGAATTAGCGATGGTGACACTGGACCCTCCCGTTCGTTTTACAGCGATAAAAGATGATGCCGAGGCGATGAATGCCTCACCTGCCTTAAAATAGGCATTTGCGATGACGATATCGTTGTCGCGGGTATCAGTTACCTTGTAGTGATCTTTGGCGACGGTGACCGCCGGCGAATAGGCTTGTTCAATGTCACCGGCGAAAATAGCGACAATGTCAGCCTTTTCATTTACCATGCAGTTGATAGAAAAGTCAACGTTTGCCATCCTTGCAAACTCCATCGCATCCTGTGGTTTAGGGTTCCCCTGAAAAACACCCTTGGCATCAGGAGTTCTCTCCAATATCTCTCCGAATGCTCTGTGGGTCATCGTATGATGGTCGACGATGCTACTATAAGAAGAACAGCCGGGCATCACTATCTTGCCACCACCGCTGAAGCCGTAGCTCGAATGGGGAACAATACTTTGTATTGAGACCTTGAGATCGCAGGACATAACCTCAGCTGAGATTTCAACTCTAGTGCCAAAACTTGTTTTACCAAGGTAGGTGCAATTTAAAAAAGGGTCGTGATTATAGACGGGATACTTCGCCATAATGTCAGCGCCAAGCTTCTTTGCCAAGAGTGAGCGGTCCCATACTTGATGAGCACCAATGGCACAGATGAACTCAATTTGGTTATCCTTTATGTCTCCTGCCTTGAGTTCGGCTAAAACGGCAGGCACTACTTTATAAGCGGGGGTACCGCGGACCATATCATCAAAGAGGATGCAGACCTTCTTCTTACATCTGGCTAGATCTCTAAGACGGGATGTGCCGATGGGGTGAGCAACGCTTGAGGCAATCTGTTCCGATGTAAGGGCAGGTTTCTGGTAACCGGCGATGTGATAAATTGTTACATCCCAGCTGTCTGGGAGATAATAGTCCACTTCATGGGGATTGTCACTCCACTCATATTCCATTAGCCTGATAAAAGCCATAATCTTACCTCCAAATGTCCCATAAGGCAATGGTCAGTCTGTCATATTTAGCTATAATAATCTATAAATTCCTTTTTATGTAATTACTCCATGCAAGATTATGATAGCGAAAAGTAGCCAATCCCACCAGACCGTAACTTTGTTCGGTTGGTTCGGTATTATTATACATTACAGTCATGCCCAATTGATTGTCCACCAGATGACCTCAGAAATGCTTCCGCCATCTGACTCCTTGACGAATTTGCTGTGCACAGGAAAAGTACCTTGATTTTATTCACTGTTATTCTCCTTTCACCTCTTTGGTTCTCGATTTGTTCCTGGATTCGGTTTCAGCCCTTGCACTTTCACACTCGCTATCGAGGTGGAGATAGCCTTCACCTGTTCGGGGGTTATTTGCAAATCGGTCATAATTACCTTTGCTGCGGGGTCATCGATGAAGCAATCGAGTGGATACGTATTCTCGCTAATTATTTTGACTTTTTCAAAACCTGCAGTTTTAATGGCTTTCAGGTATTCGTTCTTCTTCATTGCCCCGGATACACAGCCAATGTAGGCATCAACTGATTCTTTGATGAAATCAGGAAGGTCTTTTAAGATAACAATGTCTGATACCATCAGCCTGCCACCCGGTTTCAATACTCTGAAAGCTTCTTCAAACACTCGTTTTTTGTTATTGGAAAGATTAATGACACAATTCGAGATAATCGCGTCTACTGAATTATCCGCTAATGGCAAATTCTCAATTTCGCCGAGTCTGAATTCCACATTTTTGTAACCGCCTCGTCGGGCATTGTCCCTGGATTTATCCAACATTTCGGCAGTCATATCGACACCGATAACCTTACCTTTCACCCCTACTTTTTCAGAAGCAAGGAAGCAGTCAAATCCTCCTCCGGAGCCGAGGTCCAGAACAATTTCTCCCTTTTTCAATGAGGCCAGCGCTATCGGATTGCCGCAACCCAGGCCCAGGTTAGCGCCTTCCGGAACCGCATTCAGGTCGGCATCAGTATACCCTATTTTCTTGCTGATGCTTTCTGCCTCTATAGAACTATTCCCGCAGCACGGACTGATTTTTGAAGTTGTGCAAGAGCCGCCGCAACAACCTAAATTGCTTTCTTTGGCAATTTTGCCGTAGCGCTCCCTGACAGTTTTTTGAATTTCTTCTTGTTTCATCTTTATTCTCCTTATCGCTAATTACCTATATCGGATAGTAGGGGCAGTCCGTTTTAGCACATTGCTGGTTTCGCACAGTATAAGTGCAGGAAGCCCCATTGGATTTTTCTAACCTTATACCCAATTTACCGTTTAAATAATCAACTGCTGCTTCGATCGCATTTCGTGATGCCCTTTTGCAACAGCGCGGTTGGTCGTTTAGCATGCGTGACAATGCAAAAGATGTTGCCCCCAATGCCAGAGAACGTTCTTTGCCGGTCAGAGGCGTAGCATTTGTCAATACACTCACTGCAATTCCAACCCCCACAGCGGCTCCGCAATCGCCGTATAAACCGCACCAACCTCCTGGTACCTTGCTTGCCCTTTCAATCGCTTTCTCAACCGCACTATCAGGCACTGGATAACCGGTATTCCTGACAGCGGTAATGATGGCGGCCGGTACGATGGCATGATGTTCAGGACCGTGCATCGGCACAGACGGATGAGCCATCACTTGTTCCATTATCTCAGATGGGTTTGTGCTTTTAGATGAAGCTAATACTTGCTTCAATACCTCTATCGCTGCCTTACTGTGGCAAGAATCACAGACATAATGACCGACAGGACAGTAAATGTTGGTTTTTTCTTCTTTGCCGCAAATCGCGCATGTTTTACTGGCAGATTCCGTACTATAAACCAGCGGCCGGGCACATACACCACAATTATTTACAGATTGCATTCCGTTCCACCTCTATTAAGTATTGATACTCTTCCATATGGCTGCACCAGCCATAACTCTATTCTCAGCCAAATACTCAGCCTTTAGTATGTTGGTGCATTTCGGTTTTCGCCTCTTCAGCTTTCCCCCACTTACGGTTGTACTCCTGTAACAGCGCCGTGGCATATTCATTCTCTGCGCTGGACGCAACATAATTGCTGGCTTTTACTCTATTGAGCAGCTCTGCTTTTATGGTTCTGGTATCGGAGATCTTTAAATCGGCAACTTCTTTAAGGATGTTGTCCAAATCACAAATCCCTACGCGAAACCCGTCGGGTAAAGTCAACTTCTTTACAGTTCTCTTTACGTCCGGACCATCTGATGATTTTTCCAATTTTACCGACTCCATTTCTTATATGCTTTTATCAGTGTTTTCGGCAACGGCCACAAACCAATTCATAAACGTTTTTGTTATCGCTTCGTCCTCGATGTGATAGATATTTATTTGTCTCGAATCAACTGTAACGGACGTATTTTCAAATCGGAAACCCATCAGATTTGCCCCTTGATTATATGCGCATCCAGCAATCAACTTGCTTATGCGTGGCATCGCCGGGCTGATATCACCTGATAACTTGATGACAGCACGTGTCATCCCTTCACCCTGTCATTCTCAACCACCGCCAGTGCCGCGAATGAGAGAGATTTTATAATTATCAAAAACGGTTTTTACCGGGAAATCGCTAGCCATTCTTTCTCATCTTCTTCCAGGTTAATCCTACTTTTATTTTTTAGATGGTGATAAAATCACCGCTTGTTTTCAGCCAATACCGTTATTCTTCCAGGTTAACTTTCGCTGGAACCACAACGCCACGTTCACCAGCAGCAGTAATGCCGGCACCTCAATCAACGGCCCGATGACCGCCGCGAATGCCTGTCCTGAAGCGATGCCGAATACGCCCACCGCCACCGCAATCGCCAGCTCGAAATTATTGCCCGAGGCATGGAAGGCGATGGTCACTGTTTTTTTATAGTCGCCGCTCAATCTCCTCCCCATGTAGAACGACACGAAGAACATTACGACAAAATAGATTACCAGTGGGAGCGCGATACGTAAAACGTCCAATGGCGAATTAATAATCTGCTGACCCCTCAGAGAGAACATTACGATAATTGTAAAGAGCAGCGCGATCAGAGTAATCGGACTGATTTTGGAAATGAATTTATTATCATACCAGTCGGCGCCTTTCCATTTCCGCAGGAAATACCGGCTTAATAACCCGCCAAAAAACGGGATGCCCAGATAAATCAGCACGCTCTGCGCCACTTCCCAGATAGTAATATGCACTACCGCCCCTTTAATGCTGAACAGCGGAGGCAGGACGGTAATAAAGATAAAAGCGAAAATGGAATAAAAAATCATTTGAAAAATAGCATTAAACGCTACCAGACCGGCGGAATATTCATTGTCTCCTCTGGCCAGTTCGCACCAGACGATGACCATGGCGATGCAGCGCGCCAACCCAATCATGATTAGCCCGACCATGTAATCCGGGTAGTTACGCAGGAAAATAATCGCCAGTGAAAACATTAGAATCGGTCCGATAATCCAGTTCAGCACTAAAGATAACCCCAGCACCCGCCAGTTGCGGAAAAACCGGGGCAATTCTTCGAACTTTACTTTAGCCAGCGGCGGATACATCATTAATATCAGTCCGATGGCGATTGGAATGGACGTCGTGCCAACTGATAACTTATTTATGGCAGTGCCGATCTGAGGGATAAAATAGCCTAATCCCACTCCGATGCCCATCGCCAGGAATATCCAGAGCGTTAAAAATCGATTGACAAAAGGAAGTCTTGGGGCACAAACTTCAGCTGCTTGAGTGGTCATGAAGACTCCTTTGATATAATTTCCGCTAATAAATCGCTAACGCGTTGTTTAATTTCGTCTCGAATTATCCTGACTGCAGAAATGGGCTTTCCCTTGGGGTCTTCTAATGCCCAATCTTCCGTCTCGATGAAACCAGCCGGACATAACCCGCCTGCATCAGCCCCACACCCCATCGTAATCATTTTGTCCGCCTTTTCGATCATTTCCAATGTCAACATTTTCGGTTTGTTTCCGCTGATATCGATGCCTACCTCTTTCATCGCTTCTACCACTACCGGGTGTACTTTGTCTCCCGGTTGAGTCCCTGCGGAAAGGGCTATAGCTTCCCCTTCGGCTATCTGATTAAAGAAGGCCTCGGCCATTTGGCTTCTTCCCGAATTATGGACGCATACGAATACTACCGTTTTCATATTATTCCTCCGTTATTTGCAACAAGTTTCTGGCCCTAGACGTTCGGCAGTCTTCAAGTGTTCCTTATCCAAATTGGCAATCTTATTGCCCTTGAGTCCTAGCTCTACCGCTTTCAGAAGAGGGGACAGATAGTTCTCAGAATCAATGTTCTCCACCGAATAGTATGCCCATAATCCTTCTTTTCGCACCTTCAAGAAACCGGCGTCTCGTAATATGTTGAGGTTACGCGAAGCACGGGTTTGCGATATCTCCAGTACTTGCATGACTTCACAAACGCAGCACTCCCGTTCCAGCAAGAGATTCAAAACTCTTATTCTTGTCTCGTCGGCCAAGGCTTTAGCAGCTTCTACTAAATCTCGCATAACCTACTCCTTTATATGCGCTTATTTAACTATATTATAGCAGATAATTGGGATGGCATAAATAAAAGCGCAATCGAAGTACTAACCATGGTGGATATGGGTTTATTTTAGCCAAAAACTCCACATACCGAAATTTAGCTTGAATTATAACGCTGGATAGACGTAAAGTTGTTATTTGAATTGAGGTGACAATGTTCGAGGGATGAACTCTGCATAATTTCAATATAAAGAGATTTTACAAAATACTAATTTGTAAAACTTTTTTGCAGGTACGCCATCTGAGAGGGGCTGCGCCCCTCTAATTCAGGCCCCGGTTAACGCAAATTTATATACAATCATTGTATCGCTACTAATAATCATATATACTTTTTAATGGACATTTAGACATCAGGAGAAAAGTTCATGTCTGACGTATTTCTGGCGGCACTGGACCTACAAAAATCATTTAACGGCAATAAAGCGGTTGCAGGCGTCTCTTTTACCATCGGTAAAGGAGAGATTTTCGGGCTATTGGGACCGAACGGCGCCGGCAAGACAACCACGATTCGCATTCTCTCAACCGTACTGGAAGCCGATGCCGGAGATGTGACGGTCGGGGGTTATTCCGTACGGAAAAACCCGGCAGAAGTACGTAGTTTGATCGGCGTCTGTCCTCAGGACTTGGCGCTATACGAAGACCTCTCGGCACTGGATAACCTGATTTTCTTCGGACGGATGGTAGGACTTGACGGGAGAGAAGCCAAAACCCAGGCAATGTCCAATCTGGCACTGATGGGACTAACGGAAAGAGCCAAAGGAAAGATTGTTAAATTTTCCGGGGGAATGAAACGCCGCGTCAATTTAGCCATCGCTCTGATGGGCAGTCCCAAACTGCTGGTGCTGGATGAGCCGACGGTCGGCATCGACCCGCAGTCCCGTAATAATATTTTCGAAACAATCTACAGTTTACGCGATAAAGGATTGACCGTGCTTTATACCACCCATTATATGGAAGAAGCGGACCGGATCTGCGACCGCGTGGCAATAATGGACGGCGGAAAAATTGTGGCCATGGATACACCGCGCGGCCTCAAGAGTCAGATCGGCGACCCGGATAAGGTAACGCTCGAGGACGTTTTCTTAAAAATGACCGGCAGAAGTCTGAGAGATTAAGCGAACGATGAAAAGAGCCTTATTAGTCGCCCTGCGTGAAGTGAAAGAATATCTGCAAGACAAAGCCGACCTGGCATTTGCGCTATTGCTGCCGATCGTTACTTTTGCCCTGATTTACGGCGCTTTCGGCGGCAGCGGACTTTTTCACGGCACCGCTTATATTGTCAATGAAGACCCGAATGGAACTTATGCCCGGCAGCTGGTAGACAACATCAAAAAACAGAAC
>JBKQML010000142.1:0-10431 GCA_052326545.1 Dehalococcoidales bacterium | reverse complement strand
AAGGTTCTGTGGCTAAATTATCCCAATAATCCCACCGGCGCGACTGCAGATCTCAAGTTTTTCAATAAAGCCGTTGAGTTTGCGAAGAAACACGATATCTGCATCTGCCACGATGGACCTTATTCGGAGGTGGCGTTTGACGGCTATATCCCGGCAAGTTATCTACAGGCGGAAGGGGCGAAAGATGTGGGCATCGAATTTCATTCTTTATCTAAAACTTACAATATGACCGGTTGGCGTATCGGTATGGCTGTGGGCAATGCCAGAGTAATAAACGCCTTGAAAATAGTGAAATCCAATCTGGATTCCGGTATCCCGCAGGCGATACAATACGCGGCGATTGAGGCTTTGACCGGTCCGCAAAATTGTATCAAAGAGCATAATGATATTTACCAGCGGCGCCGCGATTTGATCGTTGACACGCTGAATAAGATGGGACTCGAGGCCAAGTCGCCGAAAGCCAGTCTTTATATCTGGGCGAAAGTTCCGCATGGTTATTCTTCCGTAGAATTCGCTGATGATTTACTGGATAAAGTGGGCGTGGTGGTCACACCGGGTGTCGATTACGGGAACAATGGGGAAGGCTACATCAGGCTTTCCCTCACCATCCCCGATGCATTATTACTAAAAGGGCTATCACGTATGGCGCTGTGGCACGACGGCAAGAATATTCTCCGGCCCAAGAAAACATAGAATAATTATCGATTCCCCTTGATTGAAATTAGCTTGATTTAAGGAGGGGCAAGGCACCAGTACCCTGCCCTTCTTATTTAACACTTTACATAATAACTTAATTCATACTGAATTCAGGATATTTATCCGTTACGAGTATGAAAACATAGGCCGAGACACGTAAACCCCACCTGTAAACACCTAAGATAAAGTCAAAAAGTTCCCTAGGATATCTACCGGTGAAAAGAATCGCAAACCAGGCAATAATGATAAAAACAAAAGATGCGATGCCTAAGAAGCAAAGTACGATATAGTGAGGTATGGCCAGGAACCATTTGAAGAGTGGATACCACCGGTTCAGGTCTTTTTTCACATCCGGATAAATGATTTCAAGATGCACCGACTGCTCCTCATCGGTAGAGGGATAAACGTCGGTGAAGAGCGAAAAATAGCTCATAACCCGGTAACTGAACCTGGTGATAGCCAGGTTCCAATCAAACCACCATTTCGGGTACTTTTGTCGAAAAAGTATCATCAGCAGAGTAGGGAGAAAAAGAACACCGACACCACATATACCCGATACCCAAATGCTGGAACTCTTTCCTCCCGGAAAACCGTGACTGGCAAGCAGACCAAGAATGATCGCGATAGGGATGACCATGAAGAAGCGGAAGAATGATGTTGTGCGGTTCAGTAACCGGTCGGGATAATCGATTTTCAAGGTTGCGGCGTAATCAGGTTTGTTTTCAGCCATTTGTCTTTTCTCCTTCATTATTTATTAGCGTTCACTAGGGAGGCCCATAAACTAACATCTAAAACTTAAATAGCTGGAACCATTTTACACTTAAAATTCCTATATTGACAATCACCTGAGGCTGAAACACACTACATAACATATATTATACGCCCCAATAGCTTCCCGCATGATTATTTAGTTGACATAAGTTACCAAATAATACCATTATTTTTTTTAGATATTTACAGTATTTATAATTTGATATGTTGTTACCTGTTTGATAGTTTTTCAGCTGTATAGGTATCAATATATTAATATTCCGTATAAATTGTTAAAACTACTAATAATTTTAAATGCACTGTATGTTTGTATCGATGACCTACTGAATAATAGACTTAAGAAACTAATATCAATCGTACCAAGTGCCATTGGTCAAAATTAATTCAATAAACCGGGGGAAAACCATTTATCTATATTTATTATTTAATGTAAAGAAAATTTACGGCATTTAATAGAACAACAAAGATAGTAAAAATTATTCAAAAAATAGTTATTAAAAGGTATCCTCGCACCAAAAAAGTATTTAAACAGCTTAATTTTCGATTACAGCGATTCCTGAGTTCAATTTTGTGTATTTTGTGATTGAAAGCCTGTTTTGCCGACTAAAAGCTTACTGATTTGTTCCAATAGCCCGGCTAAACCCCATTTCCTGGCCGCGGAAACAAAAATCATGTTTTCATGATTTTCGGTATGGTTACTTGATAAATACTGCATGGTTTCTTGTTCGGTCCAGTTTTTATCCTTCCCCAGCACCAGGTCAATTTTGTTCAAAATGGTAATTCGCGGTTTTTCCAATAATCCCAGGTCTTTTAAAATATTTTCTACCGCATGATTTTCCTCAGCCGCATAAGTTGAAGCAAAATCAATGACATTCAGTAAAAGGTCGGCTTCTTCCAGTTCTTCTAAAGTCGCGCGAAAAGCCTTGATGATGTTCGGCGGCAGTTTCCGGATAAATCCTACCGTATCACTTAAAAGCGCAAAATTTCCGTCCGGTAACATGATCCGTCGCGTAGTCGGGTCTAGCGTGGTAAAAACTTTATTCTCACTGGCAACATTAGCGCGACTGATAGCGTTAAGCAAGGTACTTTTCCCGGCATTGGTATATCCGACCAGTGCGATAATGGGAATACCGCTTTTATGCCGCCGCTGCCGGTAGAGATAACGCTGTTTACTGACTTTATCCACTTCGGCGCTGAGACGTTGAATCCTTTTCTCGATTAGCCTGCGGTCTGTCTCCAATTGTGATTCTCCCGGACCTCTCGTGCCGATACCGCCACCAAGTCTTTCCAGATGGCTCCATTGGCCGGCCAAACGGGGTAATAAATATTGATGTTGAGCCAGTTCCACCTGGAGTTTCCCTTCGCGTGTTTGAGCGCGTTTAGCGAATATATCCAGAATCAAAGCCACACGGTCTATAACTTTTACCTGAAACGCATCTTCCAGGTTCCTTTGCTGCACCGGGGAAAGTTCATCATCAAAAACTACAGTGTCGAAATGCAATTCATTTTTTAAAGCGATTATTTCGTCGAGTTTTCCTTTACCTAAATATAATGCTTTCGTTGGCATGTCAAGCCGCTGAATTGCCTTTCCGACGACTTCGCCACCGGCTGATTTAACCAATTGCGCTAACTCACTTTGTGAAGCTTCAGCAGACACGATTTGAACGCTATCTTTTGTCGCAACAGTCACGAGAAAAGATTTCTCCGGCTGTATTTTAGTTGATAATGTTTCTTTTTTAATTGTTTCCTCCGATTTACTTCTACATTATGTAAAGTATAATAATCGATAATAACTTATAGACAATGGTTAAAGCTAAGATTGGTTTTGCTGTAATCTATTCTGCCACAATTAGAATAAATATTACACTATCGAGCAGACAACAACGCACCAATAGATTAAGCACTCGTTATGATGATAGACCATAATCAAATGAGTTTTATAATGTATTTCAACTCTTTTGCAATCTTATTTAAGGATTATCCTGGCATCTACCACCATCGCTCCCTGAGCATAGGCAAAAACCGGGTTAAGATCAAATTCTTTTACTTCCGGGTACGATTGCGCAAAATCGGAGAGTTTTAACAGCCACGATTCAAGATTCGCCACGTCGATCTTGGGTGTGCCGCGGAAACCGTTCAGCAGCGGATAGCCTTTGATATTATGTATCATTTCCCTTGCATCACGTGCCGTAAGCGGTGTAATTCCAAAAGATACATCCTTCATCACTTCAACAAAAATACCGCCGAGACCAAACATCAATACCGGCCCGAATTGAGCATCCAGTGTCATGCCGATGATAATTTCAAGCCCGGGCGCGGCCATTTTCTGGACAGCTACACCGTGGATACTGGCATTGGGAAACTTTTCTTTGGCTGAAGCCATGATCTCATCAAAGGCCTTCGCAACATCCTCCGATGTCTTTAAATTAAGTTTTACGCCATTTGCTTCAGTCTTATGGATTATGTCCGGGGAAACAATTTTTAAAACAACCGGGAAACCCATTGCTGCACTCATCGCAATAGCGTCTTTTTTATTAACGGCCAGTCTGGTATCCGTAACCTGAAGACCGGCTTCCTTAAAGACCTGTTTGGCCTCAATCTCAGTCAATAAAGTACGATTTTCGCTCTTTGCTTTCGCGATTATCTGATTTATGACGTTATTCATTATCTTCTCCTCAGAGTTTATTCATTTTAAAGTAACAATATACTTAGAGCGAACGCCTGAATTCCCAATACTTGGCCATTTTACTGATAGCCAGGATGGCCGCTTCCACAGTCGCAAATGCGGGTACGCCGGCATTAAGTATTTTCTCCTGAGCAGCCAGCTCCATCCCGATAACATCAATGCTGTCACCAAGGGTGATCACGACAACTAACGGCTTCGACAGGGTTTTAGCCGTGTCAATCAGAACTTGCGCCGACTGGTCGATTTCCTTGGCACCAACACCTTCCTGTGTATAAACATGAGGATTAAGCACAGCCATCACGACATCGATGTTAGGGTCATCAGCGACCAGATTTAAACCTTTTGCGTAATACTCGGAAACTCCAAATCTACCCAGACCGATCTCTACCGGGTTCCTGATGCTGGAACCGGCATCAGCCGGTGTTATTTTGGCAAGCTCAACACGCGTTTCCTTAGTTAAAGCGGGTACTTTTAAACCCGCTCTCTCGCAGGTATCAGTCGCCACTACGCCCACGCCACCACCACGGGCGACGATACCGATTCGCCGGCCCTTAATCTCAGGGATTTTCTCCACAGCGACGATTTGCTCGACAGCTTCACTGAGGGTGTCCACTTGAATTGCTCCGGTCTGATTAAAAAAGGCTTTCCAGACGGATTCCGAGCCGGCCAGTGAAGCGGTATGCGAGGAAACAGCGCCGCTCCCGCCTTCTGTCAGCCCGCCTTTTAGCACGATCACCGGTTTCGTCCGATTACACTCGCGTACGGCTTTGAAGAAACGATACCCGTCATTGACACCTTCGACATAGCAGAAAATATAATTTGTGCCATCATCATTAGCAAGATATTCGATAAATTCAGCTGCGTTTATGTCAAGTGCATTCCCGTAACTGACTACTTTGCTGAACCTGACGCCGCGTGCGTTCGCATGGGGTATCAGTTCCATCATCCCGGCGCCGGTCTGAGAAACAATCCCGACATTACCCGGTTCCCGGGAAAAGCGCACGTTAAAAGTCAGCCCGGTTCTGGGATTATAGATGCCCATACAGTTCGGTCCAATAATCCGAACCTTTCCCTCTTTGATAATGCTGATAACTTCTTCCTGAAGTTTTTTGCCTTCTTCCATTCCGGTCTCGGCGAATCCGGCGCTGAAAATATGAACTACCTTGATACCCTTGGCAATGCAATCTCTTAATACCGAGGGCACAAAAGATGACCTGATAGACACAATGGCGTAATCTATTGGATCCGGGACGGCTTTGACCGAAGGATATGCCTTTAACCCCAAAATCACTGAAGCTTTAGGATTAATGGGATAAATCTTTCCTTTAAAGCCAAACTCCTGTAATCTGCCGACCCAGCTCTTTTTCTCCGCGTTGTCATCACTGGAGGCACCGACGACGGCAATAGACTGGGGATCAAACGCAATATTAAGATTCAAATCCTGTACCATTTCCCTTATCCACCTCTTTTTAATTCCAATGAAATGCTGCTATTATCTGTGCGCCTATTACTTTTTTACTGGCTTCGCTGAATTTTAGTTAATGTCAAACGATACCGCAAAAAAGAAAAATGAATGGCGCGGTTATCACTTTATTTCTTTTTTAACGCTTCCGGTTATGCCGATATCTTGCTTGTATTTATCTCTTAATTCACCGGTATAATTCGTATCAATCTGACCGGCATCCTGTGCTTGAATCAAATTCAGACGGGTGGGCCTGCCGGGAGGAAAACTCGGGGCTCCGCCTATTACTTTTTCAGCCTCAAGAGCAGCCAGATCTTCATTGGAGATACCCAATAATTCACCGAAAACATAATGGTTATCCTGCCCGAATCGGGGTGCCCTGGCCGGTACAAATTTTTCGATATTATTGAATTTGGCAGGTAGCTGAGTGGGTATCGGTCTCTTACCCACACCTTCACCATGGTCGATAATATCAAAAAAGCCGCGGTCAATAAGATGAGAATTGAGATTTACTTCTTTCATATTTAAGACTGCACCGGCAGGAACATCCGCTTTTTGAAAATGCTCCGACGCGGTAAATTTGTCCTGATTAATGGTCCAACCTTCCACTAACTTATCCAGTTCCGTTCGATTCTTCCAGCGATTTAATGAATTCCCGAATTTCTCTTGCCGGCACCAATCGGGATTACCGATTACAGCGCAAAAACCCGTCCATTGCTGGTCGTTTTCTACCGCGATATTGATCCAATTATCATCACCTTTACATCGATAGCAGCCATGCGGGGCTAAATAAGGCTGGTCGTTACCCATTCTTTCCTGTACCCTGTGATTCATGGTGTAGTCCATGATAATATTTCCGACATTGGCGATCAAGGCTTCCCGTCCAGCCAAATCGATAAATTGTCCTTGCCCGGTGCTTTTCTTATGAAACAAGGCGATAAGAATGGCAGCTGAGGATGTACCCCCGGACGTCCAGTCTCCGTAGGAAAATCCTGAGAGCATCGGCGGTTCATCGGGATAGCCGGTCATATGCGTAAGTCCGGACATCCCTTCCATTCCCGGTACATACATGTAAAAGTCATGCAGCGGACCGGTATGGCCTAATCCGCTCATCGACGCCATAATAATATCCGGCTTGATTTTTTTTAATTCCTCATAACCCAAACCCCAGTTTTCCATGACCCTGGGTGAGTAATTTTCCATGACAACATCGCTGATTTTAACCAATCTCTTAAAAAGATCACGGCCTTTTTCACTTCCCAAATTGAGAGTAATTCCTAATTTACCCGCATTTAACGAGTGGAAAAGACTGCCCCGGTTCCATGGTTCTGTACCGGGATCATTTTCAGGATAAACATTACCCCTGGTAAAGACATCGGGCCTGATGGCCGATTCAATCTTGATAACCTCTGCGCCCAGGGATGCCAGCACTCTGGAACTCACCGGTCCGGCAAAGACCATGGTTAAATCGAGAACTCTTATTCCTTTAAGCAACTTGTAAGCCATCGTAACCTCGTATTATATGATTTTCTGTTCCGTTAATGTCACAAGGTCTTCCTTGCTGAATCCCAATCCATGGTATATTGTCTCATTGTCCTCGCCTAACAGCGGAGCTTTTCCAGCGCGGGCAGGGGTTTCACTTAATTTGATTGGATCTCCGGGATAAGTGACTTCGCCCATCATCGGATGTTGAGTTTTCATGAAAAAGCCTTTAGCTTTCAATTGTTCATCATTTTCGAGTTCACCGGGAGTTAATACCGGCGTAAAAGCTAATTTTAATTCCTGTGCCTGTTTGGTGATTTCCCATTTAGTATGTTCCTTAAGCCATGGAGTTAAAAGCGCATCAAACTTTTCAGGTTCGGCCATGCGCTGTGCCGGTTTGGTAAACAGCGGGTCCTCTAATAATTCAGGTTGCTCAATTAATAACGGGATATTCGGTGCGCCGCCTAACCCGGGAGTAAGACTTATCCAACCGTCTTTGCAGGGAACACTATAACCAATGGGATAACCATGAATGGCGAATGGATTTGTTTTCCGGCTCAATCCCAGATAAGGATATTCACTGATGTTCGCTCCCAATGTACTGGCAAGACACTCTTGTGCGGACATATCAATCCATGTCCCTTTCCCCGTGTCTATTGCATTGATGAGGGCTGCCACGGTCGCACTGAAGCTTAATAAACCGGTCGTGAACTCGGCTTGCTGCCCACCCTCTACCACAGGTCTGCTGGAGGTGTGGGTAGCCGGTCGTGATGTATACATTGCGCCGGAAAGCCCGAAGGTCACTAAATTAGTTGCTTTGTAATCGCGGTATGGTCCGGTTTGACCGAACCTTGAGATAGACGTTAAAATAATTTGAGGCTTTTTTTTTGCTAATGACTCGTAGGATAAACCTAAAGACGCCATTTTTCCGGGCGCAAAGTTCTCGACAACAACATCTGTTTTTGCAAGCAATTGGAGAAATATATTTCTGCCTGTTGCAGTTTCCAGATTTAGTGTGATACTCTTTTTATTGGTGTTGAGATAGAAGAACGTGCCACTTTTCTCTTTGTCAGGTTCGTCGTTCAGAAAAGGTCCAATGCGCCTGGTGGTATCTCCTGTGCCCGGTTTTTCGATTTTAATTACGGTAGCGCCGAAATCAGCCAGTAACTTGGTGCAATATCCCCCGGCAATTCCTTCGGAACAATCTAAAACAACTACTTTTTTGAAAGCTTGCTCGCTCATAATATTTCCTTAACTGATATTTATAATTTTATACGCGAATTACAACAGGATTGCATTACTTAAAAATAACTCTTATAATAATATCTAGTACGTACACGTACTACAAACGTATATATATTATACAATATATTATCTCAATGTCAAGCTATCTTACCTCTAACATACTGCTATTAAAAAGAGATCAAAATGGATATTAGCCAGAATGGAGAAAAGGAATACGATACCTGGATCCTTTTAAGCAGAGTTTATCATATGATAGCCAGGCTGAGACGTTTGGAACTGGCTAAATATAATATCCAGCCTGTCCAGGCATACATTTTATTGATTCTTCAAGGTCTGGGAGGTGAAACTTCACCGACGGAATTGGCCAGGTATGCATACGAGGATAAAAGCGCAATTTCTGACATTCTGATTAGAATGGAAAAACAGGGTCTGATAACGAAGACAAAAGAAATTACCGGGAACGGACGGGTCAAGGTTAAATTGACCGCTAAGGGAGAAGAAGCGCTAAGACTTTCAGCGGAAAGAAAATACCTGCGTAAAGTAATGTCCGGAATGAGTCCGGAAAAGACCGCACAACTGGAATTATGTTTAGAGATAATCCGGGATAATGCAATCAGTCAACTCGATATTCAGGAAAAGCAGATAGTTCCCCCATCGAAAGTATCCAAATATTATCATAACAAAGAGCTATTTCGAGATGATCTGGCAAACAAAATATAAAGATGATCTTTTTCAAATATAAGTTAAAAACCTCAGGAGGGAAATTAACATGACAACGAACGAGCCCGTAAAAAAAGTCCAAATGACGGAAGGAATCTTCACCGAAGAATTGATAGCTGAGATGAGAGCTAAAACCGGGATAATCCTTCGTATAGACCAGGGGATAAACAACGAAGAGGCAACCAGGATGGCTATCTTAAAATTTGCGGATGGTATTGGAGACCCAAACCCGCTCTGGCGGAATGAAGAGTATGCTAAAAAGACCCGGTGGGGTTCAATCATCGCACCACCATCATGGGTTTTTTCGGTTTTTGCCGGAATTAATTTTGGTTGGAAAGGGCTGGGAGGGTTTCATAGTTCAACAGATGCCGAATTTTACAAACCGATTTACAGAAACGACAAGATAACACCCCAATGCCAATTCAACGGTTTTGACGGCCCCAAACCCAGTTCTTTTGCCGAAAAAGTAATCGTGAATAAAAAAGAGAATACTTACCGCAATCAGAATGGCGAACTTGTTGCTAAAGTAAACTGGTTCGTTACCAGAATGGAACGGTTGAAGGCGAGGCAAAAAGGAAGAGATTCAGCAATGAAACTGCCTCACCAGTGGACGGAACAAGAGTTGAAGAAGATCGAAGCAGACGTTCTTTCCGAAGAACCAAGGGGCACTAACATCCGCTATTGGGAAGACGTTGAGATCGGTGAAAAACTAAAACATATAACAAAGGGACCACTGGGAATGACAGACGAGATTGCCTACCTGATAGGCGGAGGTGCGCCGATAGCCAGACTCGCTGCCCACGGTGTCATGCTCCGCAGTTATCAGACACACCCGGCCTGGGCATACCGCGACCCCGATACGGGAGCGTTAGAGCCAATTTTCTCGGTCCACTATAACAAGGCCGCTGCGTTTGCTCAAGGCGGACTGCCTTTACAGTACGACATCGGATTTCAGCGACATACATGGCAAATGCATTTACTGACAAATTGGATGGGAGACGACGGCTGGCTAAAGCGAAGCCATGTGGAATTCCGGAAATTCGTCTATTTTTCGGATGTGGTACATCTAGAGGGAACGGTCACTAAGAAATATCTAGACGATAACGGGGAATGTTGTGTTGATATCGAGACAACTGCAATAAACCAGAGAGATGAGGTAGTAATGCCGGGCAACGGTACGGTGATTTTACCCTCCCGTGAAAAGAAAACCTTCCCGATAGACAAGCGGCTGCCGGTTAAAAAGTAACCAGTTAAGAGTAATGAGTTATAAGTATAAATAATGAAGAAGAGCCAATGCTTGTAAGCAGATTGGCTCTTCTTTTATCACTATATTTCAATCGATAAAAATTATTACTCCTGGTTTTCCGAA
>JBKQML010000141.1:0-5978 GCA_052326545.1 Dehalococcoidales bacterium | reverse complement strand
ATAAATATCTTCGATTTCCTTTTTAGTATAGACAGGGACTTGTTCGATTTCGGTATTTGCATGGGCATTCATCTTCGCCACATCGTTGACATCCACCCACTGGTCGTAGCATTGGTAGCCTGCTACCAGGTCGCCGCCCTGGCGGTAATAGTCGCACTCTTCGTAAGAGAGGACTTTCCGTCCGGCCCATTTACTGTGCATCTCTTTGTTATCGGAGGGGCACATCACCCGATAGGTAAATTTGTCCCCGACGCAGATGGGTTTGAACCACTCGCGGGCGCAACCCGAATAATACCCGGCGATTTCCGGAATCATCGGGCCGTGGTCCAGCGGTGATTGCGCATAGGTAATAGTATAAAGATAATTCGGGGGTGCGATTAAACATTTGTATTTGGTTGTCTTCGCGTAATCCGGGTCCCGATACAGTGGATTCAAGTCACCTTCGCCGTTCACGAAGATTCTAATGCCGTCTTCCGTGGCTTCTCGGTTCAGTGAATTGTCGCTTAAAATATTCCCGACCCATCCCGGTCCGCGCGACCGGAAATCTTCACTGGTCAATATGCGTCCTTTCAGTTCTCCCCAGGCTGCTATCATCTGGTCTAGCGGCGCTAATTTTTTTGCAGGCATATTTATCTCCTTTCTATCCTTTTTTGTTATTTCTTCATCATCGCAGCCATGGTTAACTGCGCCGCCCATTTTTCCCAATCATAATGATTGGTCACATCTTCGAGCATGCTGCGGTAAACTAATTTCTTGGTTAAGGCCACACCGAGCGTCGGATACTGGGCAATCGTGGCGGCCATTTCCAGGCTGGCCTTCATTAAATCGACGGCCGGCACGCACTGATTCACCAGTCCCATTGCCTTGGCTTCCGGGCCCAGGACGATTTTAGCGGTAAACATGAATTCTAAAGCGGCCGCCGGCCCGATGATTTTGGGCAGCCAGTAGGTCATGCCTAGGCCGGGCGCTGCGCCCAGTTTGGCGTAAGCCGAACCGATTTTAGCGGTGTCTGCCGCGATTCTGATATCACAGCTCAATGCCAGCGCTAAACCGGCCCCGACGCAGGCTCCGTTAATCGCCGCGATTACCGGCTTTTGCATTTTATAGAAACATGCCTCGTTATTGGCCGTATTCAAAAGGTCGTAGGTCGTTGGTACTTTCGCCGTCCCGGCCGCCATCTCGGAAATATCGTGGCCAGCGCAGAAACCCCGCCCCGCTCCCGTCAGGATGGCGACTTTGATTGTCTCGTCTTTGTCCACTTCATCGGCTGCCGCGGCGATGCTCGCTTTCATCGCGGTGGAAATCGCATTCATTTTATCCGGCGCATTCAGCGTGATGATTGCGATACCGTCCTTCTTTTCAAACAATAATGCTTCGTAGTTCATCGTGTCAGTTCCTCCAATAATAGTTTTATTATTTCAACATTATCTTTAATAAATAACTTTTTCGTTGGTTAATCGCGTAATTTCACTGTCGGAGATTCCGAGCAGTTGCTTGAAAACGTAGTCATTGTGTTCGCCGAGAAGAGGCGCCGGCGGATTTTTAGCGGTCAAAGCCGATTTCCAGGGAGCGCGGTAGACATTAATCTCACCGGCTGCCGGATGATTTTGCTGGAAAATAGCGCCCCGCTTGACAACATGCGGGTTATGGACTAATTCTTCGATATCGAGGGAACTGCCGGCAGCTACGCCTGCCTTTTGCAGTAAGTTCATCGCTTCATAATGGGTGAAATTCTTGGTCCAGCCGGCCACCAGTCGGTTCAACTCATCCTGGTTTTGCCAGCGACTGAGTTGGTCAACGAACTTTTCGTCTTTGCACCAGTCAGGATTCCCCATGACTTTGCACATTGCCTGCCATTCTTCATCGGTGCCGACGGCGATGGCGACCCATTTGTCTTCACCCTGGCAGGGATAACAACCGTGCGGCGCCATGATATTGTCGCGATTTCCCATGCGCGGCCGGGTTCTGCCGTTCATCACCTGTTCCATGATCACCTCAGGAATCAGGCTCGTTACCCCTTCACTCTGGGCAACATCGACGTGCTGGCCCTTGCCGGTCCGATTGCGATAAATCAGAGCTGCGAGAAACGAGGCTGCTCCGTAAACCCCGCCGACCGGGTCAGCCGGATAT
Source organism: Dehalococcoidales bacterium (assembly GCA_052326545.1). GTDB lineage: Bacteria > Chloroflexota > Dehalococcoidia > Dehalococcoidales > Fen-1064 > Fen-1064. Next base: position 3,848 of record JBKQML010000141.1, on the reverse strand, counting down.
GTTCCGGAAAGAACCGGGGATTCACCGGGATAACCGAACGAAACGGTTAAGCCGCCTACCGCTTCGATTGTGGAGGCATAAGAGACGTAGTCTTTGTCCGGGCCGTTGCTGCCGAAAGCCGGTAGTGTCACCATGATGATATCCGGCTTGATCTTTTTTATTTCGTCATAATCCAGACCCCAGCCGGGCAGCACCCGGGGCGCATAGTTCGTAATTAAGCCGTCACAAACCTTGACCAGCTTTTTAAACGTTGCTATTCCCTCGGGTTGTTTCATATTAATGGTACAGCTCTTCATCCCGCGATTAGTGAAGTTAAACTGCCCGATATTCAAATCCTCGACGGAATCCTTGGTTAATTTGACAACTCTTTGCGCATCGAGCCGTTGTCTGGTCTCAACCTTGATCACCTCTGCCCCCATATCTGCTAGCACCGCGCCCATCCAGGGGCCGGCCCAGACCCAGGTCAAAGCGACAATCCTTATTCCCTTAAGCGGCGCAATATCCATATTAAATTCCCTGCCTTAGCTTCTCCGTATTTAGTAGAATACCAACTCGCAAGCGATGTTTAGATGACGCCGGCTTCCTTCAGTCTGGTCAGGTCGCGCCTGGTATAGCCCAGTCTGCCGCAATATATTTCTTCGTTATTTTGACCTAAAAGCGGGGCAGCAGAAGGCGCTTCCCGTTGAATCTCGGAAAAGCGGTACGGCACACCCGGAAATGTCAGTGTGCCGGTCCCTTTACGATCGACGTTGACGAAAAATTCTCTGGCCAGCATTTGTTTATCTTGCAGCACCTGTTCCGCCGTGCACACCGCCCCCAGCGGGATTCCTTTTTCCTGACTGCGGCGGTAGATTTCTTCCACCGTATACTGCATCGTCCATTCCAGCATTAAAGGTTTGAGCGCATCCCAGTATTGCGAGCGTATCTGCGCATTGGCGAATAATTCGTTGTCTGCCCAGTCGGGATGGCCCATCACTTCGACAAAACGACGCCATTGATGCTCTTCGACAAAAGAGGCATAAATATAGCCGTCTTTGCACGGTAAAATATGATGCGGTGCCAAATCCAGAACATCGGTACGGCGGGATATCTGTTTCATGTATGAATAACGGGCAATGGCGGAATTCACGTTCTGAATTACGCTTTCCTGTTCGGACACATCGAGTTGCATCCCTTCACCGGTTAATATTTGACGGTACAGAGAGCCGAGCGTGGCGCTCGCGGCGCTCAAACCGGCCTGGAAACTGAAGAGGTGCGCCGGATATTTGAGTGGTTCCTTGGTGGGGTCGCCTTCACGGGTTGATAGATATCCCACGCCGCCGAGATGCGTGGCGATTAATTCCCCGCCCTTATAGTCCTTATACGGACCGGTCTGGCCGAAAGGAGTGATGGAGGTCATGATAATGCGGGGATTAATCTCTTTCACGGACTCGTAGGTCAGTTCCAGCTCTTTCATGCGTTTGGGAGGATTGTTTTCGACGAAAATATCGGCATTTTTCAGTAATTCGCCGAAGATTTTCTTGCCGGTGGTCGTTTCGGGATTGAGCGTAATGCCCAGTTTGTTCATATTCACATATTGAAACAGGCCGCTATTCTCCAGGCCGGGAATATCCTTGAAAAATGGTTCTTCTTTTCGAGCGATATCGCCGCAGCATGGGTCTTCAATCTTAATCACTTCTGCGCCGAAGTCGGCCAGTATTCTCGCGCAAAAGGGTGCGGAGATAAGATTACCGTATTCAACAACCTTGACGCCGTTTAATGCTTTGTAAAACATAATACCCCCTAAAACAAGATGAGGTCCGTGTCCGGGCTGAGAGCCCGTTCCTGTCCGGTTTGGGGACACTAACAGTTAATCTGCTCTTCTCGTGCGGAATCGATTTGCGGACAATGTCTGCTGTATACGTCTACGTTAGCAAAAACCAAAACTTCTGTCAATTGAATGTGCGCGATATTACCGTGCTTTGACTGAAGTTAAAAACTTGAATATTGAACCTTGATTATTGAATCTTTAGTGTTCCCGTGTTTTCCGCCACACGGTAATTATCATTAAAAGCAATGCCAGAACAATGATGACGATAACATCGAGGACCGCGGAATGGCGCAATAAATAAGCCGTACCCAGAATGATGAGGACCCCTAAAGCCAGTTCGGGAGAATCCCCAACCAGGAAATCTTTCCAGAACAGCACGAAACTTTTAATGAATCTCCAGATTAATTTCAGTATTTTCATATCGTGTGCGCCTCGTGGTGCATTCTGTCGTGCACGCGTTTGAAAAAGCCGATCAAGCCAAATGTCGTCGCTGTGATGATGGCCGCCAGGATTAAAATGAACAAATCCGACAACGGCCATTTTACGCCGGCGCCTTCGCCCATCCAGAACATGCCGAAAGATACTAAAATAATCCCGACGCCGAGCTTTAAAGTATTTTCCGGCACTTTCGCCAGCGGCTTGGCCACAATCGCGCTGATTACCGCGATCACCGCGATGGCAATCACCGCCCCCAGCGCGGCCCACTTGAGTTGACTGTAATCGTTGCCGTTCGACAAACCGAAGGTGATCACAATCATCACCACTTCCATCCCTTCCAGGAAGACACCTTTGAAACTGACGACGAAAGCCACGGAATCGCGTTTACCGGTCCGGATGTGTTTTTCTTTTTTCAGCTCCTCAACTTCTTTCTCGTAAATCCTGGCTTCGTCATGCAGGGCTTTGAATCCCGAAGAACGCAGTATCGCTTTGGTCAGCCACTGCATCCCGAAAATCAGCAGTAAAGTCCCGACGATGACCCGTAAAACATCGATATCGACGTGGTGGATAATCGTGGTGCCCAGCACGGCGACGACTCCCGCCAGGGCTAAAAAGGCGACAATCGCGCCTTCCCAGGTGGAACGCCAGCCGTGCGTGATGCCGGAAGCCAGAATGATGGTCAGGGCTTCCACCGCCTCAACGGCGCTGGCCGCCATTACCGTGATGATTAAGACAATCGTACTACCGCTGAACATTCCTTACTCCCGCTCAGATTTATGTTGATTTGTTATAAATTCCATTATATACCAGTCAGTAGCCTGAATCCCAGTTCACTGACATCCGATTTTTCTCGTACTGCTACAGGGAAACAGCCCTCAATTGTCGTTCCTGCGAACGGTTGAGACCTGAGTCGAAATACTTTGCCGGAGGCAAATGTAGAGGAATCCAGTCTTCAAGGATATTAAATAGAGAGGGAGATACTCTCTGTTGCACTCGAGTACTATGTTCTTCGGGTACTGCGTATCCTCATACATCGTCTTGAGGCCAATACATTTTGACTAAGGTCAAAAGTACCTTCAGCTGCGGCTTTCGGAGTACTTCGCCTGCGGGCTCAAGAATGACAGGTTTATGTTTGCCGTTGTTAACCTGTCATTTTTTTGTATTTGAAATTTCAGAGAACTATTCTTGAAATTAGGTATGCAGCGCCCCTCGCGGTAAACGGGATAATGCGATGCGATTTGGGGTTTTGTCCCAAACTGGAACGATTCTGCCGAATTGGAGGATAAAATTCCCTTCACTGTCCCCCGGATAAATCCCTCTGTATCTCCCTTTTCCGAAAGGGAGAGTGGGGTCAGTTTTTTCAGGGGGAGATGCCGGTCTTGGTTTCGGCAAGTAAAAATTCCCGTAATTTGCCCTTTACTGGGCGCTTTCAGGACCGGTTCTGACGGACATTTACCGTCCGGTTTGATGTAGTCAGAAATTATGGGGATTCCAAATTCAACCCATATATGACCCCGGCGGCCAGAACATGACGGAGCGTTTCTCGTATCTCGCACAAACGGTGAGATTATTGTATGACATGTGATTTAATTCTGTCAAG
>JBKQML010000140.1:0-9952 GCA_052326545.1 Dehalococcoidales bacterium | reverse complement strand
CGATGCTAGCGACCGCTCTGGTCGCGAGCGTTGCTGACCCCAAAACCTTCCGATCAGGCCGGAACTTCTCGGCCTGGATCGGGCTCGTTCCGAAGCAGCGCTCGAGTGGGGGTCGAGACAGGCTCGGCAGCATCAGCAAACAGGGTGACCGCTATCTACGCAGCCTGTTCGTTGCCGGATTGCATCGAGCGATTGATGCGACCGGCGAGGCATTAACGAAAGAAACAATGGCGGAGTGCAACAAGGCAGATGCGGTCTTACTGGGCGCTGTCGGGTCGCCAAAATATGATAATCCGTTGAACAAAGTCCGCCCTGAGGACGGCTTACTGGCACTGCGCAAGGGAATGGGTCTGTACGCCAACCTGCGCCCCGTGAAAGTGCTGCCGATGCTGGTAAACGGCACTAACCTGAAACCGGATGTCATCAGGGGTGTGGACTTAATCGTAGTGCGTGAGTTGACCGGCGGACTGTATTACGGCCGTCCGAAGAGACGTTACACCACCACAAGAGGCCGCCGCGCCGTAGATTCAATGGTTTATTCCGAACAGGAAATCGCCCGTATTGCCAGAGTAGGTTTTGAACTGGCGAGAAGCCGCGGTAAAAAACTGATGTCCGTGGATAAGGCCAATGTCCTGGAGACATCCCGGTTGTGGCGGCAGATTGTTTCAGAAGTCGCTAAGGATTACCCCGATGTTGAAGTGGAGAACCAGCTGGTTGATTCCTGTGCGATGCGGCTGATTCAGAACCCCCGGTCAATCGATGTTGCGGTGATGGAAAATACTTTTGGCGATATTCTCACCGATGAAGCTTCGATGCTGGCCGGCTCGATGGGGATGTTACCCTCCGCCAGTATTGCAGGCGCCCCGAAAGAAGGTGAGAAAATACACGGGATGTACGAGCCGATTCACGGTAGTGCGCCGAAGCGTGCCGGATTAGATATGGCTAATCCCACGGCCACCATATTGAGCGTAGCGCTGTTGTTACGTTATTCTCTGGCATTGTCGAAGGAAGCCAGGGCGGTTGAGGATGCGGTTCTGGCGGTGCTTAACGACGGCTACCGCACTTATGATATTATGTCGGAGGGAATGGAGAAGGTCGGAACCAAAGAAATGGGCGATCTGGTGGCCGCGAAAATCTAGCTTAACATAATCCGCGAAGCGGGAGTAAAAATACCCATGGGTAAAATCTATCTCTATGACACCACACTAAGAGACGGCGCACAGAAGGAAGGCGTCTCATTTTCCGTGGTCGATAAACTGGAGATAGCCTCACGTCTGGACGACATGGGAATCAGTTTCGTAGAAGGCGGTTGGCCGGGTTCTAACCCGCGCGACGCCGAATTCTTCCAGAAAGCCAAAGCACTAAAGCTGGAAAATGCGGAAATAGTTGTTTTCGGCAGTACCCGCCGCGCTAATATCCGCGCGGAAGAAGATGCTAACCTGCGCATCATGCTGGAGACCGGTTTCAAATATGCCTGTCTGGTGGGTAAAACCTCCGATTTACAGGTAACACAGGTACTGGAAACATCGCTGTCAGAAAATCTGAAGATGATTGACGATTCCATCAAATTTCTGAAAAAGAAGGGTATGACCGTATTTCTGGATGCGGAACACTTTTTTGACGGCTACAAACATAATCCTGAATACAGTTTGCAGTGTTTGACAACAGCGGCCGAAGCCGGCGCAGCCTGTCTCGTACTCTGCGATACCAATGGTGGGGCCATGCCGGAAGAAGTTACGGCGGCGGTCAAAGCGGCAAAGAAAGTTACCGGTGTACCGCTGGGTATTCATGCGCATAATGACAGTGAAGTGGCGGTTGCAAATACTCTGGCCGCCGTCAGGGCGGGTGTAATCCAGGTTCAAGGCACAATCAACGGCTACGGGGAACGGTGCGGCAATACCAATCTTTGCAGCGTAATCGCTAACCTGAAGCTGAAAATGGGAATTAACTGTGTTTCCAGTGCCCAATTAGCGAAATTAACGGAAGTCTCCCACTTTGTCAGCGAAGCAGCCAATCTACCGCCGGAAGCATCATTACCCTACGTCGGCACCAGCGCCTTCAGTCATAAGGCAGGTTATCATGTATCCGGCGTGACTAAATGGTTAGATGCTTATCAGCATATCGACCCGGCGAAAGTCGGTAATCATTTGAAAGTGGTAGTGTCTGAACTGTCCGGCAAGGGCAACATCATCTATAAGGCGAAAGAGCGCGGGCTGAACGTCCCGTTACAGGGTAAAGAAACCAAGAAATTATTAGAACAAATTAAGCTGCAGGAAAGCCGCGGCTTTCAATATGATAATGCCGAGGCATCATTTGATTTACTGGTGTACCGTGCCCAGCCCGATTATCAACCGTTGTTTGAACTGGTGGATTTCATGGTGGTCGTCGAGAAGAGACGGCGTCAATCAACACGGAAAGATACCGGAGAAATGCTCTCCGAGGCCATGATTAAAGTAAAGGTTGACGGGAAGATGATGCACACCGCGGCAGAGGGTAACGGCCCGGTGAATGCGCTGGACGCGGCATTACGGCAGGCATTGCTCGAGTTTTATCCCGAACTGGCGGTGGTGAAACTAATCGACTATAAGGTGCGGATTCTGGCCGAAAGCACCGGCACCGAATCGCTGGTCAGGGTTCTCATTGAATCGACGGACGGCGTTGAAGAATGGCGCACTGTCGGCAGTTCGACGGATATCATCGAGGCAAGCTGGCTGGCGCTGGCGGATGGCCTGGAATACTGGCTGATAAAACATAACAAGAAAGCTTAGAGCAGTCAGTATTCAGTTATCAGTTTAATATTTGAAAAGAGGGAAGATAAACTTCCCTCTTTTATGTTTAACAAAAAGTAAATGATTGAGATTTATTTCACCAGCGTTTTTGCCCAGGCCGCGGTCCGTTCCAGTTCACCGTCTTTCAGCGGACCTTCTTTACCGGTGACAAAGAAAGCTTCCGCGGGCAAAACGAGATTGGCGCCTTTGTCTTTCAGGTTTTTAGCGATTCGATCGGCGGCGTAACCAAAGATTTTAGCCATTTTAGAACTGAATCGGGTATCGAAAACCGCAACATTTTTACCTTTAATCACCGTTTCAGGAATATTATTCAATAATTTTGCGATTGAAGGCAACGGCCGTCCGCCGTTGGTTGGGGAACCGATGACAAGCAGGTCAAAGGAGCTGAATTCAGCAGGATTGACTTCGGCGGCACGGAGCACTTTAACATCACCCGTGAGGGCACTCCCGATAGCTTTGGCGATTTTTTCCGTGTTGCTGTAGGTCGAATCATAGACAACTAATGCTTTCATACTTAACCTCCAAATTAACTAAAAGTATACAATGTTGAGATTGAAAGGTACAAACCAATCTGATAAAAAATAGCGGATTCCTGTTTGAAGTGGAATCCGCTATTTTTAAAAAAATGGTTTTATAGGCGACTGATTAGCATTTTTTCGTGGTGACGTATTTAGCTTCCAGCCCTTCCCAGAAATCCAGACGGCGCAGCTTGTTGAGATAAGCATTATCCGGTAAACCGGCCGGGAAATAGCTTTTAGTCGAACCGGTTTCATACAATCCTTTGTACATATCGATTAAGGCTTTGGCCACACCGGGAAGGGGATTGCCCGGCACCCAGAGTTTGGCGCCGATGTCCTCATAGTCTTTAGTGGTAAATTCTTCCGGCCCGGAGCCCCAAATCCAGACTTTGGGCGCGCCCATTTTTTTGTAGACATTTTTCATGATGGACTTGGTGGTCTCACCTGATTTCGGCGGGATGGTATCGATGCCCTGGGGTAGTAACATATCTGCGCCGACATCTACGGCGGCTTTCATGCGGGCGATGGTATCTTCCACGCCGTTAACACGTAAAGAATCAGTCCGGGCGCAGATGAAAAAGTCCTTATCTTCTTTGTCACGCGCTTCCATGGCGGCTTTCAGTTTACCAATATATTCATCCAGCGGAACGACTTCCTGAGTGCCTAAAGCCGGACATTTGGTGGGGTGTTTCTGGTCGTCAAGAAACATCCCGGCCGCTCCGGCTCGAATCAGTTCTCGGGTGGTGCGGTAGGCAGCCAGCGCGCCGCCGTAGCCGTCATCAGCATCGACGATGAAAGGAATATCCACCGAGTTGACCAAGTTCCGGACGATATTCACGACCTCGGTGGCCGTGGCAATACCGAAATCCGGCATGCCGAGCTGGGCATCGCGAATGCCGTAACCGGTCATAAAAACCGCTTTAAATCCGACCGATTCTGCCATCCGGGCAGAAAGACAGTCGTAGGCACAGGGAATAACTTTCAAGCCGGGTTCGTTGAGAAATTTTCGCAGCATTTTTGTTTTTTTCATAAAAACACCTCTATTTATATTTTTCCTTCGGCGATAAGTTTATCGGTATACGGCTCGATGCCGCCAGCCGCCATAATTTCCAGCAGAAAGTCGGGGAGAGGCGTAAATTTCAGGGTTTTCTTCGTGGTGAGGTTCTTGATTTCGCCGGCTTCAAGGTCAACTTCAAGCACATCTCCAGCCTTCACGTTCTGATTTATCCCTTCAAGCTCGATAATCGGCAGCCCCAGATTGATAGAGTTTTTAAAGAAGTTCCGGTCGAAAGACTCAGCGATAACGCAGGATATGCCGCACTGCTTGATGCCGATATTGGCATGCTGGTGGCCGTGGCCGCAGCCCATGTTTGTCCCGACGACCATGATATCGCCTTTCTTCACTTTCTTGGGGAAATCAGGGTCAACCGGCGTCATGCACCACTTGCCGAAGTTGCCGTCTTTCATATAACCCAATTCACGTTCCCGGAACGGGATAATTTCTTTATCGACATCCAGGTTGTCACCGAAAACCCAGACCTTGCCCTTAAATTTTAATGCCATTGATATACTCCTTAAAGATATTTTCGAGGGTCAGTGATTTTGCCTTCGATTGCAGACGCGGCGACGGTCGCCGGACTTCCCAGGTAAACTAGAGCGCTTTCTTCACCCATACGTCCCGGGACGTTAGTAGTACTGGAGGCGATACAGACCTCATTCTTCGCCAGCGGGGTGTAGAATCCCGGGCACATACTGCAGCTGGGCGCACAAACCAAACATCCGGCTTCTAGCAGCGTGGTGATAATCCCCTCTCTATCAGTCCTTAGCATCGTATCACTGGAGCCGGGGGTAACGTTGAACATGACATCCTTGTGTATTTTACGTCCTTTCAAGATTCTGGCGGCGATTCTTAAATCCTCGTCGCGACCACTGGCGCAGGAACCGATGAATGCGGTGGTAATTTTAGTTCCCTCGACCGTAGAAACAGGCTGCACCGTACGCCGGAAGGGCGGAACAACAACCTGGGGTTCGATTTTGGAGCCGTCGTATTCGAAGACTTTGGCATATACGGCATCCGGGTCACTGACCTGGGGTTCATACGGTACGGTGGTCCTGGTCTTAAACCAATCGAATACTTTCTGGTCGGGATTGACAATACCGGTCTTGGCGCCGGTAAATATCGAAAGGCAGCACATCGATAACCGCCCGTCGATACTCATATCTTCCACGACGGGGCCGGTGAATTCCATTGCCTGATACACGGCCCCGGCCGGGCCAATCTGACTCAGAATATATTCGAAGACATCCCGGCCCATGACGCCGTCCTGCAGTTTGCCGGTGATGTTGAATTTAATGCTCTTCGGCACGCGGAACCACATCCAGCCGAGCCTCAGAAAAGCGGATTCGGCGGCGGAAAGATTGATGCCGAGACAACCGACGCCACCGGTAGTTGGACAATGAGTGTCACTGTGAAGGTAAACGCTGCCCGGCAGTGCCCATCCTTTTTCGATGGGGATATGATGGCAGGTACCGACCCGGCCTAAATCAAGGATATTTTCTGGCGGAACGCCTAGGGATAAAGCCCATTCTTTGGTGATACGATGGGATTCACGGTTGGTAACATCATCCTGAGGCCGTGCCCAGGTGCCGCAGTGTTCCGGCGCGATCATCACTTTTTTGGGGTCAAAAAACTTGTCCCAGCCAAGCCGCTCGTATTCTCTAAAATTAAGTGCACCGATGTCGCTGCCGATTTGAATATAAGTATCTTTAATACCGAATTTTACGTACTCGCCGGGAGATACCTCCGGCTTCCCGGCGGCTTTGGCCATAATCTTTTCAACAATGGTTTTTCCCATTTTAATTACCTCTCTTTTTAGCTCAGGCTAACATTTAGACAAGACAGCGTTCTATTAATAAAAAGGGGAATATTGCAGCAGATTTAAAAAATATTCCGGTGAAATCAAGAGCGCTACGCTGTAATATTACCTGTCTTTTGCAGCAAGGATAACACTCAAGAAAAATTTTGTCAAACGCAAGTCACCTTGAATGCTTTTTACAGTATTAATAAATGAGTGATTATGTATTATTTGTCAGTACTCGGGAATGAATTAACTTTTTTATCGTCGCTGCACAAATGCTGCGAAATCTTTTAATCCTTGCGGAGAACCGATTTCATAAAACCGTTCTTTGACTTCAAAAGCCATGAGCTGTTTCATCCCGATTAAATGGATGAAAAGGTCTTCAAGCGAGTAAGCCTGATTTTCCGGGATTAAATGCAGTACCAATTTGTTAAAGACAGCGGCTCCATAGTCTATGAAGACCGTATGCTTTGATTTTTCGATTTTGCTGTACCCGGTGACGAAATTGTCTTTGATGACGATATTGCTTTTATCATAAAAATCATCGTTTCTGAAGACAGTGTCAAGACCGAGTTTATGATGGGAAATAAAATAGGAGAAGACCTGCGGAAAATCAACGGAAAGATACGAATCTCCGTACATCACGAAGAAAGTCTTCCCCAATAACGATTCCGCATTTTTCAGCGCGCCGGCGGTCCCCAGGGGTTTATTTTCCAGACTATATCTGATGTGCACGCCGTATTGACTGCCGTCACCGAAGGTTTCCTGGATTTGTGACCCTAAATGCCCGATGCACAGCACAACGTCCATGATTCCATTCGATTTTAATAATTCAAGTTGATAGGCAAGGAACGGTTTACCGAGCATCTCGACCAATGATTTCGGACGATTTTTTGTCAGCTCACCGAGTCTGGTAGCCAATCCCCCGGCTAAAATGACGACCTGAATGTCCATTGATAAATTACTCTATATGTAAAAGAATAGAATATGAATGATAATTAACACTAAAACTATAGCCAAGCCGGGGGTAAATGTCAATATTTAGTGTTAGCAACCTACCGTCAGCCATGAATTAAATAATCAAGATTCAAGTATCAATAATCAAGATTGGGGTATTCCTTGAAATAAGCGGGGCTTTAACATACAATTCTAATAGCGGCTACTAAACCGGTAACAAATATTAAGGTGAGTGAAATGAGCAAGTTCATCGAAAAATTACAGCAGGTACTGATGCCTCCCGTTCAATCCATGGGTTTTATGACTGCAAAATCGGAACAGGCCAGACCGAAAATACAACTGGTAGTAAATATTACCGGAAATAAGGCGAAATCTCAGATTAAAGAACTCGCCGGGGCTGATGCACTCCTCTTTCCCAATCTGGCAGTTAGCCTCGATGAAAAGATAACAGGAATGTGGCTTTCCAAGGGTGATGCTGAAGAAGTCGAAAAATCCATCAAAGCCGCAGCAGATTTTGTTGTCCTGCCGGCCAGCGGAGCAGTGTTGGCGCCCGATAAAAAACTGGGGAAAATTATTGAAATAGAGGAGTCAATTACCGATATCATGTTGCGGACGGTCGGTGAATTACCGGTAGATGCGGTCCTTTTGTCCGAAAGTACAGAAAGCAACCTGGCATTAAACTGGAAACGGTTGATGCTGATCCGCCGATTTGCCGGTCTGGCCGGTAAACCGGTACTGATCGAAGTCCTGCCGACTATTACTGAAATTGAACTCCAACAAATCTGGGATGCGGGTGTCAGTGGCGTGGTTGTCAAGACAGACGCGGAACAGGCTGAAGAAATTACAGGTAAATTACGGGAAATAATCGAAAAATTGTCATTTCCATCAAAGCGAAAAAATGAGAAGGGCATGGCAATCGTGCCGCGGGTTGAAATCGCACCGGAAGAGCCAAAAGAAGATGAAGGCGATGATGGAGATGACGGCGATGATGAATAAGATTATTTTATGAAGAAGGCTGGGTTTTTGTTGATAAAATAATTATTCATTATCCAAAAACAGACGATAAGTCGTATAAGCGGATAGTTTTTTGGATTCCTGCTTTGCAGGAATCTATTATTTTTTACTAAAAAGTATCTACGGTTTTTGTAACCTAATTTTTCTCAATAACGTTAGTTAAGCGCGGCTGTTGGGACCGGATAACTGCCAGGACTTGCCTTCAGTGGTGATAGAGGGAGCGATAACCATTTCGGCATTATGCATTTCACGGATGGTGGAAGCCCCGCAGAAACCCATGGCGGTCCTGATTGCCCCGACGAAATTCTGTGTGCCGTTGGTAACAGAAGTCGGGCCGAAGAGAATCTGCTGCAGCGAAACCGTGGTGCCGACTTTAATACGGGTGCCTCTGGGCAGGACGGGATTAGGAGTCGACATTCCCCAATGATAGCCGTGGCCTGGAGACTCAATTGCCTGAGCGAAGGTCGAGCCGAGCATCACGCCGTCGGCGCCGGCAGCAATCGCTTTACAGACATCACCGCCTTTCTTAAAACCGCCGTCGGTAATAATCGGCACGTAACGCCCGGTATCTTTCAGATAGACATCTCTGGCGGCGGCGCAATCGATGGTGGCGGTGATTTGCGGCACACCGACACCAAGCACTTCTCTTGAGGTACAGGCAGCGCCGGGGCCGACTCCAACCAGCACGCCGGAAATTCCTTCTTTCATTAAATCCAGGCAGGCGGAATAACTGACACAATTGCCGACAACGACCGGAATCGGCACGGATTTTACCAGTTTGGAAAAAACCAGGCCTTCATAACTCTTGGAAACATGACGGGTCGTGGTGACGGTAGACTGGACAAAGAGCAGGTCAGCGCCGGCTTCAACAATCAATTGCGCATATTTTTTTGTATTGGTCGGCATAACGGTGGCGGCACAAACTGCGCCGGCCTTTTTTATCGCGCTGATTCTTTCCCCGATAAGATTTTCTTTGATGGGGGCGGAGTAGATTTTCTGCATCAGCGCAGTCACTTTCTCGTTAGGGGCGCCGGCAATTTCACTGAGGACTTCCGCCGGATTATCGTAGCGGGTCTGCACCCCTTCCAGATGCAGGACCGCCAAGCCGCCCAGTTTACTCATCAGAATGGCGAAGTTGACATCGGTGACGCCATCCATGGCGGAAGCAAGAATCGGTATATCGAGTGTGATATTGCCGATCTGCAGGGAAACATCGGTCTGTTCGGGATTGACGGTAACGTCCCCCGGAACAATGGCTACTTCATCGAAACCATAAGCAGGTTTCAGCTGCTTAAATTTTGGTGCCGTCATATATTTTTACTTCCTTTAAAGCGATAAAATTTTACCGTCTGATAAATATTATTCTCAATATATCATCAAATTGTTGCCGTTTCAATGGGGATTAAAATAAAAAGAAATAGCAAAGTATTCGGAGTTAAATGTATTGTTTGAAAATGCTTAATTGCTAAGCATTTTAAGAATATGTTTTGCTAAATTATCTGTTATTTCACGATGCCTTGGAATTGGTTGGGAGACGGTTGTTTTTGGATTCTGATACCAGTCGTGTCTGCCACCGTGACGAATCAAAATACATCCGTTATCTTCAATTTTTTTGATCAGCTCGTTTCTTTTCATCCAACCGCAATTTCACCGTGTTTACGGATACCCGGGATTTTCCCGGTGCTTATTTCTTGATATATATCCTTCAGATTTTCTTTCAACTCTTCAAGAGTTATCCCTTGTGTCCGGTAGTCCGGATATTCTTCTAACCAGCCCACAAAATAACTATTTTCCTGATAATAAGTAAATTTAATTG
>JBKQML010000139.1:0-3816 GCA_052326545.1 Dehalococcoidales bacterium | reverse complement strand
TACGAAAGTTGTATCCTCTCCTTTTGAGAGTTTTATGCATCTAGTACTTTCTAGATATCCCTTCTGAACTGTACTACATTTCAAGTATGCCCCATGAATTATATCAATTGGATTTTGACTCTGGAGTTGTAAGGTTTGGAGAAGAAGATTAAAAGCGAAGATACATCCAATAATTATAAATTTTACCCTCATCATATTATTAACTTTAATAACCTTTCAAAATACAAAAATAATCCCTTCGATAAAAAAAGGAAGGAACATAGAAATTGTGTATTAATCCATTTCCTTCCTTTAAATCAATCATAATATTTAGGCGATTACTAAAATAGGATGATAAATGTGTGAAAAACTAAGACTGGGCAGGACCCATAGCAGGAAGGACATGGACAAACCCAATATCCACCACCATTGTATGGACCTATGCAACATGAGCATCCTGCTCCACACATGTATGTTGTGATTGGTATGACGATGTATTCAGTACTTTTTTTCCTTTCGGAAAGTTGTGCCGTAATTCCTATATTTTTGGACTTAACCCCTTTAAAATTAATTGTTGTCAAATAATAGACAGCTGTATCGGTAGTATTAACAATTGTGTCGGAAAGAATGTTGAAATCTGTTATCGTAGAATCAATATTCTGCTTTAAAATTGATAAGATTCCCTGACCGAAAGCAATTTTAATTAAATTTAGAGAATCTTGGGGCGGTAAATTTCGAATTCTAACGGTATCTGTTTTTAATTTTGGTTTAGAGTTGGATAGTTGATCATTATTTTTTTTAGAACAGTTTGTAATTAATACCATAATGCAACATGGTATGGCAATCATTAAGAAGGTAAACAGTCTAACGAATGTTTTGTTCGTTTTCATGATTTTTTAATATAAACTTTAAATCCACCGCCTTAGGCGGTGGTTATGTCTAAACGGCTGTGCCTGAAAATTAGTAATTTCGTGGCATGAGCGAGTATAAAAGAATAAGTCACGTTATCTATCGGTGTACGTATCATATTGTATGGACTCCAAAATACAGATTCCGTGTCCTTGAAGGTTTAGTAAAAGAATTACTGACAAAAGATATTCAAATGCTGTTGGAATGGAAAACATGTGAATTGATAGAGATGAATATCCAAATCGACCATATTCACTTGATAGTAAGCATTCCACCAAAAATTTCGGTTTCACAACTTATGGGTATTTTGAAAGGTAAAACTGCAATCAAAATCTTCAAAAGTTATCCTCAATTGAAAAAGAAGCCATATTGGGGCAATCATTTTTGGGCAAGAGGATATTGTGTTGACACGATTGGTCTTGACGAAGATAAGATCAAGAAGTATGTCATATATCAAGAAAAACAAGAACGTTTAGAAGAACAACAAAGTTTCGACTTTAGCCCCTTATAGGGGCTTTTCAAGTCCACCTTCTTAGAAGGTGGATTCTTTAATTTTAAGTTGTTAAAAATAATCAGATTGTTAAGGAGAAGCATGACAATTACAAAAATTAAAAATATAATACTAAAAAAAGTAAAGGAAAAATAAAATTATTATATTTGTTCAATAGTGTTCCTTCATATGTTTGTATTAGAAGTAATATGTTAACCAAGTAAAAGTACATTAACAATTTCATATACGCAATTGATAGAAACCACAATTTTATTTTATGGGAACCCGCTATATTTTTATTGATATTTTTTCTACATGATTGATTATCAATTGTAATATTTAAATGATGGCGTGCAGTTTTACACGCCATCATTTTTTAAAAAATGACGGATTTTCACGGTTCATGATGTCACGCCACAATATTTAACTTTTGAGCTCCTCCTTATTTATTTCTTACTAGATTTTCTATGGTTCCGTCTTCATTTCTGGGTTGTTGCCAGGGCATGACACCTTTTTCAAGATGAACCCGGTCTTTGGAAAGAATATAGGTTTTATAATCCAAGAAACCCAACCAGGAAATTCGGTGTTCACATCAGCCCTATAAACAAAAAATTCGCCAAGCCAAGCCCTTCGGGTTCGTTCCTCAGCTTGTCATATTTTTTGTTTTTTATAGGGATTCCGTTCACTACAGCCTACTCTGTCTTGTGGCTTTTTTGAAAATGATGTTGCAGGAAACAGATGCTCAGAAAATACTGACATTATAGGGGTACAAGCCTGAAAATCAGATCCCGATAGTTGTGTTAAAATATAAGTTGCCAAATCACGGGTACTAATCCCAGGGCAAGCCCTGGACCCTTTTTCCGCCCCAAGGGGCGGGGTACCTGCTTGCCAGCAGGCAGGTTATACCCTCCGACTTCGTCGGGATTGTTCGACTAACAAATTTTTATTCACTACGTTCAAAAAATTTGAGTCTCACGAATCACGGGTACGAATCCCAGGGGGAGGAAAATTTGTGTCTCACAAATTAAAGTCTTCTGAGAAGTATTACTTTTTCATTTTTCCCGGATTAAAAGGGATGATCTTTTAATCCTATCCGGTTTTATGTTAGTCAGGACTTTTGGAAGCGCCCTTTATGGTATTCATGCAATCATTGTTACAGTTGAAGTTTGTATTGACCAGGGAATTAATTTTTTTATGGTAGGTCTTCCTGATAATGCGGTAAAGGAAAGCCATCAGCGGATTGATTCAGCGCTGCGGAATACCGGTTATAAGATCCCGGGAAAGAAGATTGTAATAAACATGGCGCCGGCAGATATCCGGAAAGAAGGATCGGCCTACGATCTTACCATTGCAGTGGCAATTCTTGCAGCGGATAACATTGTGAAAATGGAGAAGCTGGAATCGTTTGTGATTTTAGGGGAATTGTCGCTGGATGGCAGTCTCCAGCCGATGAAAGGAGCGCTTCCTATCGCCATAGAGGCATTAAAGAAAGGGTTTAAAGGGATGATACTTCCAAAAGTGAATGCCAAAGAGGCCGCAATTGTCGGGAAGCTGGAAGTCTATGGGGCGGAGAATATACAGCAGGTCATTGATTTTCTCAATGATACGGGGCAACTGGAACGGGTAATTGTCGACACGCGGAAGGAATTTTATTCAAGACTTAATGATTATGAATATGATTTTTCCGATGTGAGGGGGCAGGAGAATATCAAAAGGGCATTAGAGATCGCAGCTGCAGGGGGGCATAACGTTATACTTATCGGGCCGCCGGGATCGGGGAAAACGATGCTGGCAAAGAGGCTTCCTTCGATCCTGCCGCCACTGAATCTGCAGGAAGCACTTGAGACGACCAAGATCCATTCGGTTGCAGGCAAAATGTCGCACAACAGTTCACTGGTATCTGTCAGACCATTCAGGGCGCCACACCATACCATCAGCGATGTTGCCTTAGTAGGCGGAGGTGGGATACCTCAGCCGGGGGAGATCTCCCTGGCCCATAACGGGGTATTGTTCCTTGATGAGCTTCCTGAATTTAAGCGGGCAGTGCTGGAGGTTTTACGTCAGCCACTGGAGGATCGCGTCATAACCATCTCCAGGGCGAAGTTCACAGTTGACTTTCCTGCAAGTTTCATGCTGGTGGCGGCAATGAATCCATGAAGTCGCGTTGCTTATTTCCCGCATTTCCTAAATTGGACGGAAGATAGGCCAGTTTGATTGCAATGTCCTCTTTGCCAACGGTAATATTTTCGGTAATGACTTCAACAATGGTACGTTTCTCTTCGAAGGGCATTTGAGGCCAACGGTCATAAAGGTCTTTGGCATCTCTTAAGATGGTGTCGGATGACATTGCTTGAATCTTCAGGATGTCAACTTCAGCCATTAACTCCGGTAATTGGTTTTCTATTTGGTTCAGTCTTTCTTCCAGATGGTGGTAATGC
>JBKQML010000138.1:0-3228 GCA_052326545.1 Dehalococcoidales bacterium | reverse complement strand
CCAGATTGACATGCATCAAACCGGGCACAAACTCATCTTCTTTGGCATTCCGGTAATAATGAACCCCCTGTACCAGTGAAGAAGCGCAGTTGCCGACACCGATAATCGCTACATTAATTTTTCCCATATAGTAAGATTCCTCCTCTTTTGTACGACCATATCCTTAACCGGCCCGACTATTATTCGTAACACATACGAATCTTGGTGTCAAGCTAGTTAAACACTTTTTCCGGCTGCCACAACTGTTTCTCAGCATCAAAATGCAGGATTCCCAGCAGGTTGCCATCCCAGGTATAAGCGCGGCAAAAATGGCTATTCGCGTTAACCTGAGTATTTTCAGTCAGACTGATTAAAGCCCCGTTGCGGATGGACCGGGCTTTTTCTTCGCTGACAATCGCAGTTTCCCAAAGAGATAATATACTGTCCATCGGATAAAGTAAACTTTCCCAATATCCGCCTTTGCAGGCTTCGGCAAAATAGGCCGGTGTTATCGCCTCACTGATGTCAAAAATGCCGTAGCGGGAACGTTCCAGTTTACTTAATGTGGCGCCGCAGCCTAATGACTGCCCTAAATCATTAGCCAGCGAACGGATGTAGGTACCTTTGCCGCAAGTGACTTCAATGGTCAGAAAAGGACTTTGCCAGTCCCTGATTTCCAAAGAGTAAATTTTTGCCGTCCGGCCCTTTCGCTCGACATCGATACCGGCCCGGGCCAGTTCATAGAGCGGTTTGCCCTGATGCTTCACGGCGCTGTACATCGGGGGAACCTGGGTAATCACGCCGCGGAAGGCCTGTAATGCCTTTTCTATCTGCTCAAGAGTCACGCCGGAAGCATCGCTCCTTCGCGTCTCGGTACCTTCACGGTCATAGCTGTCGGTGGAGACACCGAGCTCGATTTCAGCCCGATAGGTCTTGGTAGTATCCATCAGGTATTCTACCAGGCGGGTCGCCTGTCCCAGACAGATCGGCAGCACACCGGTGGCCATGGGGTCGAGGGTGCCGGCATGACCGACACGTTTTTCGCCGGTCAACCGTTTCACCATGGCGACGATGGCGTAAGATGTTCTACCGGCCGGTTTAGCGATATTTAAAATACCGTCCATAATTAACGCCTGCTAGTGTCCGGTTTTTTCTTCGGCAGAAATTTCGTTGATGATTTTTAAAACTTTAGCGGCTTTTTCCATCGTATTATCGAGACGGAAACTAAGTTCGGGGATACGTCTGGTTTTCAGTCGTTCGCCCAGTTCGTGACGGATATAGCCGGAAGCGGATTCCAGGGCTTTTAGCGTGTCCGCTTTCTCAATGTCGGTGCCGTAACGGCTGACAAAGACTTTGGCGTAGCGCATGTCCTTGGAAATTTCCACGGCGGTAATAGAAATAAAAGTGCCGAGTCTCGGGTCTTTGACATAACGCTGGACTAAATCGCTGATTTCCTGGCGGAGGAGACTGTTTAATCTCTCAACGCGATAAGTCATCTCGTCAACTCTTTAGCCGGATTTTTCATTTCTGAAGAACTCCAGAATATCCCCGACCTGAAAATCGCTGAAGGTATCCGCGCCGATACCGCATTCGAATCCGGCGGCAACTTCTTTGACGTCGTCTTTGAAACGGCGCAGACTGCTGATCGGGCCTTCGTAAATCTTTTGTTTGGCCCGGAGCACTCTCATCGAACTATTCCTGGTAACTTTACCGGCATTAATGAAGACACCGGCAATCTTTTCTTTTTTACCGGCCGTAAATATTGCCCGCACTTCACCATGTCCGTCGATTACTTCCACGAAAGTCGGTGTCAGCATACCCTTTAAGGCTTTGGTGACATCATCGACCATGTTATAAATAATATTATAAAAACGGAGGCTGACGCCTTCCCGTTCCGCCGAGCTTTTGGCGCCCGGCTCGGCCTCGGTGTTAAAGCCGATGATAACGGCTTTTGAAGCGATGGCCAGCATCACATCATTTTCATTGACGTTGCCGGTAGAACTGAGAATAACACGGACTTTGATTTCATCCGAAGAAAGTTTCTCTAAAGAAGTCTTGATTGGCTCGATACTGCCCTGAACATCTGTTTTCAGAATTATGCTGAGTTCCTTGACCTTGCCTTTGGAGATCTGGTCAAAAACGTTGCTGAGACTGACGGTTCTGGCGATGGTTGTTTCCTGCTCAATTTCCTGATGGCGTTTCTCGATGGCAGCCGCCGCGGCTTTTTCATCATTGATGACGGTCATAACATCGCCAACCTGAGGCACATTGCTCAAACCCAGAACCTCGACCGGTGTTGAGGGAGTCGCTTTTTTTACGCGCTTGCCGGTGTCATTGAACATTGCTTTAACCCGGCCCCAGTTTTCTCCGACAACAATGACATCACCGACTTTCAAGGTGCCGGAACTGACCAGTACCGTAAAAAGGGCGCCTCTGGTACGATCCATCTCGGCCTCAATCACGGTGCCTTCGGCCGGTTTATTGGGATTGGCTTTCAGGTCTTCCAATTCGGCGACGACCATCAGGTTTTCGAGTAAATCGGAAATACCCTTTTTCTCTTTGGCGGAAACGGGAACACTGACCGTATCGCCGCCCCAATCTTCCACGACGAGGCCGACTTCGGCCAATTGCTGTTTAACACGGTCGGGGTTAGCGCCCGGTTTATCGATTTTATTAATCGCCACGACGATGGGCACACCGGCGGCACGGGCATGGTCGATAGCTTCCAGGGTCTGCGGCATTACGCCGTCATCGGCGGCCACGACGAGCACGGTAATATCCGTGACCTGCGCGCCGCGGGCGCGCATGGCGGTAAAGGCTTCATGACCGGGGGTATCGAGGAAGGTAATTTTCTGACCGTTAAAATCTACTTGATAGGCTCCGATATGCTGGGTAATACCGCCGGCTTCACTGTCCACGACGTTGGTTTTACGGATAGCATCCAGCAATTTTGTTTTACCGTGGTCGACATGTCCCATAATGGTGATGACGGGCGGGCGCGGCAGCAAACCGGTAGTCTGGTCGGCTTTTTGGGCGCTTTGTTTGTTTGCTTCGCTGAGGTGAGCGCTTTTGCCGGCCACATGACGGCTGAGGTGCGCTTCAAACCCCAGGTCGGTGGCGATTGATTGGGCGGTTTTAAAATCAATGACCTGATTGATGTTGGCCATGATGCCGGCTCTTATCAATCGTTTGATAATATCAACGGGACTGACTTTTAGCAGTTCCGATAATTCCCGCACGCTGAGAGCC
>JBKQML010000137.1:0-7336 GCA_052326545.1 Dehalococcoidales bacterium | reverse complement strand
CATCGAGGGGTTATTTGTGATGGAGGACTGGCATAATTTCAGCGCCGATTACGATAAAACTTTGATGGCCTGGTATGCCAATCTGGAGAAAAACTGGGAAAAGTTAAAGCCGAAATATGATGACCGGTTCCACCGCATGTGGCAATATTACCTGCTGTCGTGTGCCGGGTCGTTCCGGGCCAGAAGCAACCAGTTGTGGCAAATCGTGCTCTCCCCGAAAGGTGTCAGCGGCGGGTACCAATCGATACGCTAAATCAGCAGCGCTTTTTCCAGCCGATTGAATAGCGATGTTTCTGCGCCGTTCATCTCCAGATATTCCCTGATTGAGCCGAATTCCCGTTTCAGGCCGGACAGGAACAGCGCCATCGATACCGCGGTCGCCTCCCAGGTGTACGCCGGTAAATTTTTAATGTCTGCCGGTGTTTCCGGGTCCTTCATTAAGGTGGTAACCACGTCTTTCATGTGATGCGCAGACAGAACATAATCCGCGATGATATCGGCATCGGCAACTCCCAGGACGCTCAGGACGAAAGCTGCCAGCAGCCCCGACCGGTCTTTGCCGGCGCCGCAGTGAAATAACAGCGGGTAATTTTTCGGGTCGGCAATAATTTCCAGCGCGGCGATTATCGGCCGGCCATATTCTTGATGCCGGATGCGGAACAAAAAGGCTTCGCCCATGTCCGTGAAATCATAATTCAATTCTTCCTTCTGGTAACTGAGAAAAGGGGTATTGAAGTATTTAATGCCGGTGCTGTTCAAAAGGCTGATTTCTTTAAGCTGTTGTTTGTCTTTCTTCCCCCGGAGGTCTATCACCGCAGTCAGTTTGAGTTCTTCTTTGAGCCGGTGTAAATCACGGTCTGTCATCGGATGGATATACCCGCTGCGGAACAGCCGCCGCTGGGCGACGGTGCGCTTGCCTTGAGCCCGGTAACCGCCGAGGTCGCGGCAATTGATAATCG
The DNA here is from genome assembly GCA_052326545.1 of Dehalococcoidales bacterium. Lineage (GTDB taxonomy): Bacteria > Chloroflexota > Dehalococcoidia > Dehalococcoidales > Fen-1064 > Fen-1064. The sequence continues at coordinate 6,377 of JBKQML010000137.1, read as the reverse complement.
CTTCGAAATTAATTTCTCTGGTGCATGATGGCAAAGTAATACTCCTTTTAAATGGTCTTAACTCCCCGTAGACCGGTAGTGTTTCACCCCGAACTCCCAGACCCGGATTGATACTAACAGGAATATCACCCCGATCAATGGGGACACCCAGCGGAACCAGACGGGGGAGTTCAAAACATCGTTTTTCCCGAGGATCACGATAACCGGATAATAGTTCACACACGCCAGGGGAATGATAAAAGTAAAGATTTTCACAAACCACCGGTTAAAGATTGATAAAGGCCACTGGGCGGTTTCCACCCCGCCGTTGGTAAATGAACTGAAAATTTCCAGGCTCTGCGTCGACCAGAAACACATTGTTGCCTGGAGAATCATCAATCCGGTAAAAAGCATCACTCCCCCAAAGACGGCAAACACCAGCAGTAAGATTTTAAAAATTGTCCAGCTGATATCCAGATGCACCGCAGCCCAAATCAAAATTATCAGTCCCTGCATGAATCTGCCGGACCTTGTCAACTGGAAATCATGGGCTAAAACCTGCAGTACCGTCGTGCGCGGCCTTAATAAACTCCGGTCGAATTCGCCGTCATTTACCTGCAAAGCAAACATGTCAAAACCCCGCCCGAAAGCCTCGGAAATGGCATAACTCATGCTGATCATGCCGTAAAACAAGGCGATTTGCGGCAGGGTCCAGCCTTTTAACGTACCGAAACGTGCCAGCAGCGCCCAGATTGCTAAAAACTCAACGATAGTGATAATAAAATTCCCGCCAGTCATCATGATGAAAGAAGCACGGTATTGCAATTGACTGCGAAAGCTGATAATGACGTATTTGAAATACAAACGGATAGAATCGTTCATTTATCCACCCTGCACCACTACCCGTCTGGTCGCCGATGAAAGCAGCCATAACCCCAGGCCGATAAGAGAAAAAGTCCAGAGCATCTGCAGCAGGAAGAGGGGGAGTAATTCCGTCGGCGGCAGCGCCCCGATATAAAACCGGAATGGGATATCTGCCACCCCGCTGAACGGCAGGAACCGTAACACCGGCTGCGACCAGTTCGGGAAAAAGGCCAGGGGAATGAGATTGCCCGAAAAGCTTTCAACGAAGGCCGGAAGTATCCGCTGCACCCCGTCCCCGGCGACCGTCCAAAGCGTGCAAATCGAGATAATGTTAGAGATGGCGCAGCCTAAAAACAGGGCGCCGGTCATCGATATCAAAAAAGCCAATGCGGAAAGCATTGAAGGCGGCAAACCGGCGCCGTATTGCGCCGGTAAAAACAGGACGATGATAAATAAAGGCACGCCGGCTAACAGGGTGGGGACAAGCCGCAGCGAAACCAACCGGGCATACCAGTTGAAGTACAGATTCAAAGGACGGCACAGTTCATAAGCCACATTTCCGGTCCGTATCAGTTTTATGACTTCCGCATCCCCGCTCCACGGCAGCATTCTGAAAGCCATCTGCGCGAGCCAGGTGTAAGTTACGGTTTGCTGTAAGGTTAACGGTTGGGTGATGTCGCCGGACAAATAAAAGGCGTGGAAGACCATCACCCGCACAAAACCGAAGAACATCTGGGTAAAGAAGCCGGCAAATGCCGCCGCCCGGTACTGCAACTGCAAGACAAATCTTAATTTGAGAATCGAGAAATAGGCTTTCATATTTTAAATTCGCTGTACATTCTGGCAATAATTTCTTCGATGGGCGGATTTTCGACCGTGAAATCCTTAATTTCATTATTTGCGGTGATTTTATTGATTAATTCCGTGGCGCTGACGATCGCCGGATTGAAATGCAGTTCCACCCGCCCGTCATTCCCGCGCATATCGGTGACGCCGGAGAATTCGATCATTGTCGGAGTTTGGACAAAATCGATGGTCATGACCCGTTCCGGCGAGATTTTGTTCCTGATCTGTTCGATGGTGCCGTCGAGGAGGATTTTCCCTTTACCAATCAGCATGATACGGCTGCAAAGCGCTTCGATGTCGTCCATGTCGTGTGTGGTGAGAATCACCGTGACGCCTCTTTCCCTGTTCAACTTCCGGATAAAGTCGCGCACGGCCAGTTTAGAGACGGCATCCAGCCCGATGGTCGGTTCGTCCAGAAACAAAATCGGGGGTTGATGCAGCAGGGATGCCGCCAGTTCACAGCGCATTTTCTGCCCGAGGCTTAATTGCCGGACGGGCGTCTCGATAATATTCTGCAATCCCAAACTTTCCACCAGTTCATCTTTGGTCTTTTGATATTGCGGGTAGGGGATTTTATAGATATCTTTCAACAGGTCGAATGAATCGCCGACCGGCACATCCCACCACAATTGTGTTCTCTGCCCGAAGACCACCCCGATGCGGCGGACGTGTTCGATGCGCTGTTTCCAGGGGATGCGCCCCATAATTTCACATTTACCCGCATCGGGAGTCAGGATGCCGCTCATAATTTTGATGGTGGTGGACTTGCCGGCGCCATTCGGGCCGATGTAGCCCACCAGTTCGCCGGCATTCAGCTGAAATGAAATTTTCTGTAAAGCCTCGATTATTTTGTACTCGCGGTGCGCCACGCTTATCAGCGAATTCCACAGTCCAGCCTGGCGTTTGGCGACCTTGAAGGTTTTCTGCAGGTTTTCCACGATGATCTGTGGCATGATTCTACTCCATTTTACACAAATATGCTGATAAGCATATTAGCATATTTATAAGTGGATATGCAAATGGTGAGTGTAATCAGGGACTTTGGGAATTGTTTTGAAATTTGGCGAAACAATTATTGGAAGCAGGTGTGCGGAAACACTCCACGTTTTTTAAGGAACGAGAGGCGATTTGGGATTTGGTCCCAAACGGGAACGAATTGGTCGAATTGGAGGTTGAAATTACCCTGTGCTTTCCCCGGGTTAATTCTCCCTTAATCCCTCCTTAAAAAGGAGGGAGACCGCTGTTTTGAGAGATATGGGGAATGCCCCATTCGGCATTTTTGGCAGTTGAATTCCATACTTTACTTCGAATAAACTCAGTAAAGTATTTCCGACTGCGGTCAATACGTTTTGACCAAACAGGTATATCCCTTTCGACTACGGTCGAAAGGGACCTCCGTCTTTCTTCTAAATCAGAAAGCCTACGGAAGTATACATTCACTTCGTTCAGTGCCTACGCTCCGCTCCGGCCTTCAGCTGCGGCTTTCAGAAACCCCACCCTTACATTACTTTCCCTTTATGCTCCGCGCAACGACAGTACTGCATCGGAATCTGCTAAATATCCTGTTTACCGACAATCGAACGGAGGTAAGCGGTAATAAAACCGTCGAGTTCCCCGTTAAGCACGCCCTCTGTGTTGCTGGTTTCATATTCGGTGCGGTGGTCTTTGACCATCTTGTAAGGATGCAGGACATAGCTCCGGATCTGATTGCCCCAACCGGCTTCGATACGTTTGCCTTTGAGTTTCGCGCGTTCTTCCGCCTGTTTTTCCAGTTCCCCTTCCAGAATCCGGGAATAGAGGATTTTCATCGCAATCGCTTTGTTCTGCAACTGGCTGCGTTCCGTCTGGCAGGTCACGACAATGCCCGTCGGAATGTGAGTGATACGGACGGCGCTGCTGACTTTCTGGACATTTTGCCCGCCGGCACCGCTGCTGCGGAAGGTGTCAATTTTAATGTCTTCCGGCGCAATCTTGACATCGACGTTTTCTTCGGCTTCCGGCATGACCTCCACCAAAACAAATGAAGTATGACGGGCATGGTCGGAATCAAACGGCGAAAGGCGCACCAGCCGGTGCACGCCGTGTTCTGATTTCAGATAACCGAAGGTATATGCCCCGGTAATGCCGATGGTAACATTTTTAATCCCGACTTCCTCGCCGCGGGATTCGTCTAGGATTTCGGCCTTAAAACCGCGCTTCTCTGCCCAACGCAGATACATCCTGAGCAGCATCTCCGCCCAATCCTGGGATTCTGTGCCGCCGGCCCCGGCGTGAATCTGTAAAATCGCATTGCGTGAATCATACCCACCGCTGAAGGCCAGTTCCAGTTCCAATTTATCCAGAGTTACGGTGAGATTTTCGATATCGTGAGTGATTTCTTCGGTAAAAGAGTTGTCTGACTCTGCGGTCGCCAGGTCAATCATTTCCCCGATGTCAACCGTATTTTTTTCGAGACTGCGCCATTGTTCCACGGTTCTTTTCTGCTCGGCCAGGCGGCGCATAATGCTGCGCGCCTGATTCTGGTCCGACCAGAAACCGGGTTCGACGGATTTTTGCTCCAGCTCCGTTATCTCTTGCTCACGGCTGGCGATGTCAAAGACGCTCCAGGAGAGCCGAGATGCGGACACGTAATTCTGCCAGTTTGTCTTTTAATTCTTGCATTTGTGCCTCACAAAATATTATTCGCTTTTTGGGGAGCAAATCTCCCTCCTTTTTAAGGAGGGATCAAGGGAGAATTGAACTCTTATTCATATTTTCCAGGATATTTTCGACGATGCCATCAGTGTTCGTTAATACTTCATAATCGTTGTACCTTAGTACATTGAAACCGCAATACCTCAGATAGTGATCTCTGATCAAGTCTGTTCTGTTTCCTTTATCAGTATAGTGCTGGCTGCCATCCACTTCAATAATCAGTTTTAACGCAGGCGAACAGAAATCTACAATGTAGTTGCCGATTACCCTCTGCCTGTAAAATTGATAACCAAGTAATTGTTTTAGTCGCAATTTAGACCAGAGCTTTCTTTCGGCATCGGTCGGCCTGGATCTGAGGTTTTGAGAATATTTTTTCAGGTTACCATTGTAATGATTTATCTTATTCATTTATCGTTAATCCCGGACCATTTCGGAATTCTCTCTCAGTCTCTCCTTAAAAAGGAGAGAGGTTAAAAAACTCTATTATAAGGAATGGGCATCTCCCTCCCTCTCAGGCCTCAGGTACTGAGTCTAGCAAATGTAGAGGGATTAAGGGAGAGTGATACATTTCAACTGTTTCTTCCTATTATTAATTATTTTCACTTTTGAAATTGCCCGCTGCCTGATGCGCAAACCGGATTGGCTCCGGCAGGCGGTAACCGCGGCAGCACCGCATTATCCAGTAGATCGCATCCTCGATGGAAATTTTATTACCGATAGAGATAAAAAGAGGGTTGACATTATTTTTCGTGCGTAAAACCACGCCGATGCTTTCGTTATTATCGATCAGCTCTTCAAAATTGCCCGCCCCGGGCGCCGGTTCCCGGTAGGTTCCGCAAAGTCTCGATTTGGCGCAGCCGATGGTCGGAATGTCAAAGAAAAGTCCCAGATGGGCGGCAATTCCCAGGCGGCGCGGGTGCGCGATGCCCTGTCCATCCACGATGATGAGGTCAGGGGTATGAGTTAATTGTTCAAAAGCCTGGAGAATCAGCGGGGCTTCCCGGAACGATAACAACCCCGGAACGTAAGGAAAATTAATAATGCCGCGAATTGTTTTGGTCTCTACCGGTTCCAGGCCGGGATATTCCAGGACAACGACAGCGGCCGTTCCCATCCCGCGGGCTCTGAGCGGGGAGGATACATCGATGCCGGCAATGAAACGCGGTTCCACGACATTGCCGAGACGGCAAACGTCCAAAGCCAGACGATTTTGCATGTCCCGGGCCTGCGAGGTAGTCAAATTCCAGTCGTGCAGCTGATGAAATATCACAAACCGATTATAGCGATTGGACGCCATCTTGACAACCTGCTATCAGTTACGGCATAATACTCTCACTATGGTTAAGATAAGATTACGCAGAACCGGAGCCAACAAGAAACCAAGCTATCGGATAGTTGTAACTGATAGTCGAGCACCCCGTGACGGTGCTTTCATCAGTGTCATTGGACACTATGATCCTAAAACTGAGCCGGAAACAGTTGTTATCAAGGAAGAAGAAGCCCTTAAGTGGTTGCGACAAGGAGCCCAACCGACAGCAACTGTAGCCAGACTGCTCACAAAATTAGGTATCATGGAGAAGTCCAAAACTGTCAAGGAGAAAACATGAAGGACCTAGTCGAGTACATTGCCAAGTCAATCGTCAACGCGCCTGATAGTGTCGTGGTGACCGAAGAACAGGATGAACAAGGTATTATCCTGAAGCTAAAAGTCGCCGATGAAGACAAGGGCAGAGTGATTGGCAAGCAGGGACGCATCGCGGAAGCAATGCGGACTCTGATCAGGGTGAAGGCGGCGAAGAAAGGTACCAAAGCCACCCTCGAAATAGTCTAAAAATACCGGGTCAGGACTATTCCTGTTGGCAAACACGTAAAACCATCACTACTTGGAAAACAAGGACGTCTGAAACGTGTTTTAAGTGATGTAGTTTTTCGTGGACATCGACGATTTAAATAGGAAATCTTAAACACTCCCCAGCGCGGGAGTGTTTTTTTAT
>JBKQML010000136.1:0-3799 GCA_052326545.1 Dehalococcoidales bacterium | reverse complement strand
ATTCCCTGTGCCTGCTGCAGTACGCGAATCAAAGCCCCGGCCTTATCTTTGTTATCGTCTACAATTTTTTGGATATCGTCAAACACTTTGCCGCTGTGACTTTTCACCAGTTTTTCGATTTCGGTGATTTCGACCGGCGTGACATCGTGCTTGATTACTTCTTCAAATTGATTGATAACGCGATAGATTTCTGCCAGTTCTTCTTTGGTGGTTCCGGTTTTAATGACTTCTTCAACCCTTTGAACTTTTGTTTTCATTAACCTACCCTGGAAATTTTTTCTTTAGCTCTTTGAGCGAAGGTCGGATAAATCTGCCCGCATCCCAATTTCCGGAGATACACGCAGTTTTCCTTTTAATCTATCCTTATTCAACCACATTCGGTTTTCTACCGCATCCGTATTCAGGGCAGCGCACACTGCATTTTTCATTACGTGAATTGGAGAAAACGCAACTTCACTGGCGTAAAAGATTAGGCATTATTGCCTAATACCTTGGGATTTGCTTTTCATTGTCATTGTCGGGCTTGCCCCGACAATCCAGAGATTTCGGACAGTCTCCGGATACTACGCATTAGTATTAAATCAGCGTTGGTTTGGCGGGAGGCCGACGCCCGGATTTAAGATATTATTGGGGTCGAAAATCTTTTTGATACCCCACATTAGTTCCCATTGTTTCGTGTCCGGTATCAAATCGAGGTCTTTATTTCTGATCTGGCCGATGCCGTGTTCGCCGGTGAGGACACCGCCGAGATTGAGGGTCTCCTGGTAAATTTCTCTTTTCACCTGCTTCAGCAGACCGCGTTCATCCACTTCTTTCAGGATATGGGCATGAAGGTTGCCGTCGCCGGCATGGCCGTAGGTAGGGATTTTAGTGTTGTACTTCCCGGCGACCTCGTCCACCTTCGCCAGCAGCTTACTGATATTCGCCGGGGGCACGGTGGTATCCAGCGCATCCGCCGTCTGCTCCTTAAAGATGGAGAAAAATTCGCTGCGGAGTTTCAGAATATCTGCCTGCATCTGGGCTTTATCGGCCACCTGCACATCGACACAGCCGGAATCCTCACAGATTTTGGCGATTTGCTCCGCCTGAGAGAACATGTCATTTTCGCTGGTACCGGTGAGAATAATCATCAGGTAGGCGGTGCCCTTATCCACCGGCCAGTTGACGCCGATTTTTTTAGATACCTGGACAACAATATCCCGTTCAAAGAACTCGATGGCGAGCGGCGTGGTGCCGCTGCGCAGGATTTTCGGGACGGTATTGATGGCATCGTAGCGATTATTATAAGAAACAACCAGCGTGGCGCTAGCTTCAGGCTTGGGATAAAGACGGAACGTAATTTTCGTGATAACTCCCAGCAGACCGGTGCTGTTGATCATCAGTTGCAAAAGGTCGAATCCCTGATTGTTTTTAATCAGTTTGCCGCCGAAATTAATGATTTCACCGGTGGGCAGCACAGCTTCCAACCCCTTGACGTAACTGCGGGTCACACCGTATTTGACAGCGCGGGTGCCGCCGGCATTGAGAGCGACCATCCCGCCCGCCTGTGCGCCTTCGTCACCGGGATGGGGTGGGAAAAACAGCCCGGCATTATCAGCAGCCTTGAGAATATCCCCTAAGGTCACGCCGGCTTCGACGGTGATCATGAGGTTGTCAGCATCCATTTCGACAACCTTGTTGAGTCTTTCCATCGAAATGAGCAGTCCGTCTTTGGTGGGAATGGCGCCGCCGCAGAGGCCGGTGCCGCCGCCGCGGATGAAGACCGGTATTTTGTCCTGATTGGCCAGTTTTAAAATCTCTGAAATTTCCCGGCTGTTACCCGGTTTCACAACGACAACATTTTCCGCCGGCTTAGGCCGGACGGTGACCACGGTTTCATCGCAGAGGTAGCTCTGCATATGGTCACGGTCGGTGATGACATAGTCAGTGCCGACGATATTCTGCAATTTCTTAATGTCCATGATAGAACCCCCTGATTTATTTTTAACCCCGGGATTTCCCCCTCACCTTAATCCTCTCTACATTCACTTCGCTCAGTACTATAGCCGTCAAGGGAGAGGCGAAGTGAAGAGGAGGTTTGTTAGGGACGCAGCTCTTCTAATTACAGAATTAATTCTCAACATTCTTCGCTTTCGTGGGTAATTGTGCCGGTGATATCAAACTTATAATTCGCCATCGGTATTATCCATTTCAAATTCGGTAAGATATTCTGCGGCAAGGATTCAACCGGATACCAGCCGATAATTTCATCGGTGGCCGAATGGATATTTTTTAGATTTTTACCGTCCGATTTGGCTGTAAAACAATATAATTCATACTGGTTTCCGGTCACTAAAAGAAATTGACGCCATTCGATGTTACATTCTCCGGCTTCTTCCCAAAACTCTCTGGTCATTGCATCTTTGGGACTTTCTCCTGCTTCAATATGCCCGCCGACACCATTTAATCTCCCTTTTTGCCATTGAGGTCGATTCTTTTGAATCAGACAGACCTGGTTTGTATCCCGGTTAAAGAGGTAGCCGACAACGTATTTATTCACATCGATTTCCTGCGAAAGTGATTTCTATTTGTTATTTTTACTCCCCTGATTTATTTAAACCGTGGGAAATAGGGCGGTCAGGTTCGAAACCTGACCCTACAATCGACACGAAGCAATTGTGGCGTGACGCATGTTTTAGAGAGCCAATATTTATTTAATCATCTGACAAACTTCACTAACAGGTTTGCGGTCCTTGGTCGGGCTTTCCGCCGGATAACCGACCGGGATCATGGTAACGACATCCAGACCGGGCGGAAGTTTGAGCGCCCTTTCGATATTTGCCTTGGCATGCAGCGGGCCGGTCATCCACAAAGTCCCCAGTCCCATCTGGTGTAAAACGAGCATCAGGTAAGCGACCGCAGCGGAGGTGGACTGGATGCGCCCATTCACAATCTGAATGCCGTCAAACATCTCTTTAGCTTTGGGGTCGGTTCTGGCGCGCTTGGCAATCACGACATCCTGCAGCGCCCCGAAACCGGGTTTCTGATTGGGATCGGGTTGAGTAAGTTTCGCATATAAATCGTCCGTTGATTGCAAAGACCGGGCGGAGGTCACGACAATGAGAGCCGGTATTTTGCGCAGGAGATTGCTGCGGGGAGGCGGTCCGGCATTAGCCATTTCCGGCCAGGACATCATGGTATCCAGGTTGGCATCGATCGCGTCCGCGATGGCGTTCATCACTTTTTTATCCAGAATAATAAAGAAACGCCAGTTTTGCGCATTGCCGCCGTTGGGAGCCCAGGTGGCCGTTTCCACCGCCTGCATTAAAAGAGCTTCCGGAACCGGTTTATCCTGAAACGAACGAATCGACCGGCGTGTTTTGATTAATTCAGCCAACTCGGCAGTGTCCATGTTTTTATCTCCTTTTATTATTAATCCTGAACGGCATTTATTTAGTCTCCAGGCGAAAAACTCCCCTGTCATGCAGATAACTATCTGATTATATTCTTTTCTTTAATGTTCTATCAACAGATTTGAATTTAATTGAAAAGCAGGAAATGGGATATTATTACGCGCAAAAAATACAAAATTATGATCGGGAAGAGAGTAAGTCATGAAAGCAAAAAAGTCCATCGGCGTTATTTGCAGTTACATTGACAAATGCCGCCATCAGATTGAAATATGACGGACGGTTAAAGTTTCAGGTGATACAGGGAAGTAATCCGGGATTATTTCGCCGGCGGCTGCATTTTTTCTTCGTAATTGCACTTCGTGCAAACGCGATAAAGCACCGTAACCCATGTCCGGTCTGCCGGTTTC